>NZ_CP120983.1:5879865-6189332 GCF_030719215.1 Streptomyces sp. Alt3
GGCCGCGACCTGGTGTCCGCGCACGACGCGGACCACGCGGCGACCGAGCCCCCCGCCCCCCGGTCCGTCCCCGCGCGCGTCACCCTCGACTGGCCGGCCGGTGTCCCCGACGGCGGCCGGCACGGTTTCACCCCCGCCCACCGCGCGGCCCTGGAGGCCGCTCTCCCGGGCATGGCCGCCCGTGTCGCCGACGCGCTGGGTGATGCCCGCCGGGTGCTCGTCCTCGGCTTCGAGGAGCTGATGTACGCGCCCCTGCGGCTCGGCACCGCGCTGGAGGACGCCACCACGGCCGACGTGCGCTACTCCACCACCACCCGCTCACCCGTGCTCGCCGTCGACGACCCCGGCTACGCGATACGCAGCCGTCTCGTCTTCCCCGCCCACGACGACCCGGCCGACGGGCCCGGCGACCGGTACGCCTACAACGTCGCGGGCGGTGGCTTCGACGCCGTCGTCGCCGTGGTCGACTCCGCCGCGGACACCCCGGCCCTGCACGCCCCCGACGGACTGCTGGCCCGGCTCGCCGGACACACCGACCGGGTGCTGCTCGCGGTCGTCCCCTCGTACGTCCCGCCGCCGGCCGCGTCGTCCGTCCCGTCCTCCGCCTCGGACGGGGCGCTCTCGCCGACGTCGCGCAGAATCCTTTCGCCGGCCTCGAACGCGTCGCCGGTCCCCCACAGGCAGGAAGCCGCCATGCTGCCCGACCCCCTCCGGGGACCCGCCTTCTCCTCCTACGCGGCCGACGAGGTCGGCTGGCTGCTCCAGGACCTGTCGGACACGCAGCTGGAGGCCCCCACCGAGGAGCGGGAGGAGGCGATCCAGAGCGGCGGCGCGCACTACGCCGAATCGCTGCCCGTCGAATACCAGCCCAGCCCCCGGTACCAGGAGCTGTTCAAGGCCGCCCTGGACACCTCGGCGGCCCGTATCGCCCGGGCCGTGGGCACCGTCACCGAGACCGTCCTCGCCGAACGCTCCCGATCCGGGGGCCGCTCGGGCGGGACCCCCGTCCTGGTCTCCCTCGCCCGCGCCGGCACCCCCGTCGGGGTGCTCATGCGCCGATGGGCCCTGCACCGACACGGCCTGGACCTGCCGCACTACGCCGTCTCCATCGTCCGGGGCCGTGGCATCGACGCCAACGCCCTGCGCTGGCTGGCCGCGCACCACGACCCGGCAGACGTCGTCTTCGTCGACGGCTGGACCGGCAAGGGTGCCATCACCCGCGAACTCGCCGCGGCGTTGGAGGAGTTCGGGGGCTTCAATCCGGAGATCGCCGTACTGGCCGACCCGGGCGGCTGCGTACGCACGTACGGCACACGTGAGGACTTCCTCATTCCGTCCGCCTGCCTCAACTCCACCGTCTCCGGGCTCGTCTCCCGCACCGTCCTGCGCTCGGACCTGGTCGGCCCGCACGACTTCCACGGCGCGAAGTTCTACCGGGAACTCGCCGGCTCCGACGTCTCCGGCCTGTTCCTCGACACCGTCGCCGCCCGGTTCGACGAGGTCGCCGACGCCGTGGACGCCGAGGCGAAGGAACTCCTGGCCGCGGACCGGGCCCCCACCTGGGAGGGCTGGGCCGCGGTTGAACGCATCAGCGAGGAGTACGGGATCCACGACGTCAACCTGGTCAAGCCCGGCGTCGGCGAGACGACCCGGGTGCTCCTGCGCCGCGTGCCGTGGAAGATCCTGGCCAAGCGGGGAGCGGGCGCCGACCTCGACCACGTACGACTGCTCGCGGAGCAGCGCGGCGTCCCGGTCGAGGAGGTCGACGAACTCCCCTACACCTGTGTCGGGTTGATCCACCCCAAGTACACCAGGGGCGCCACAGGCGCGGACGGCACGGCGGTGACGGCCAAGTGAGCGGCACCGTGCAGACCCCCGAGGGCGGGTCCCCGAAGGCGCCCGTGACCCTGGTGGCCAGCGACCTCGACCGCACCCTCATCTACTCGGCGGCGGCCCTCCAGCTGACCATGCCGGACGAACAGGCCCCGCGCCTGCTCTGCGTGGAGGTCTACGGCCGGGCGCCCCTCTGCTACATGACGGAGACGGCCGCCTCGCTGCTCGACGAACTGGCCCGCACCACGGTGTTCGTACCGACCACCACCCGGACCCGGGAACAGTACGGCCGCATCCACCTCCCGGGCCCGGCACCCCGGTACGCGATCTGCGCCAACGGTGGCCACATCCTGGTCGACGGCGTCTCCGACCCGGACTGGCAGAAGCACGTGACCGGCCGGATCGCCGGCGAGTGCGCCTCACTCGCCGAGGTCCGCGCCCACCTCCAGGCGGCCGCCCACCCCTCCTGGCTCCTCAAGCAACGGGTTGCCGAGGACCTCTTCGCCTACCTCGTCGTCGACCGCGCCGCCCTCCCCGAGGGCTGGGTCAAGGAACTCACGGCCTGGGCCGGCCCCAAGGGCTGGAGCGTCTCACTCCAGGGCCGCAAGATCTACGTCGTGCCCGAGCCGCTCACCAAGAGCGCCGCGATGCACGAAGTGGCCCGCCGTACCGGTGCCACACAGACGCTCGCCGCCGGCGACTCCCTCCTGGACGCCGACCTGCTGCTCGCCGCCGACCGGGCCTGGCGCCCGGGCCACGGTGAGCTCGCCGACTGCGGCTGGGGCGCGCCCGGTACCGAGGTGCTCAGGGAGCGGGGCGTCGCCGCGGGCGAGGAGATCCTGCGCCGTTTCCTGCGGGCCGCCGGCACACAGGGGGCGGGTCGCTGAGCACCCGCGGCCGATCTTCGCCAAGCTGGTCGGGCCGTCGCGAACCGAGGAGACCCACATGACCAAGGGCAACAGCACCGAGATCACCGATGAGCTGTACGCGTACACCCTGGCGCACAACCCCCCGCTGGACGCGGTGCAGCGCGAGCTGGTGGAGACCACCTACGCCGAGCTGCCCGGCCAGGCGGGCATGCAGTCGGCGCAGGAGCAGGGACCGCTGCTCGCCTTCCTCGTCCGGCTGACTGGCGCCCGGCACATCGTGGAGGTCGGAACCTTCACCGGATTCTCGGCGCTGTCGATGGCCCAGGCACTCCCCGCGGACGGGGTGCTGATCGCCTGCGACATCTCCGAGGAGTGGACTGCGTACGGCCGGGACGCATGGGCGAGGGCAGGCGTCGCCGACCGGGTCGACCTGCGGATCGCGCCCGCGCTGGAAACCCTGCGCGCGATGCCGGCCGAACCCCACATCGACATGGCCTACCTCGACGCGGACAAGGGCAACTACATCGCGTACTGGGAGGAACTGGTCCCGCGCATGCGCCCCGGCGGGCTCGTCGTCACCGACAACGTCCTGTTCCACGGAGGCGTGACCGACCCGCTGGCCACCGGGAACACCGCTGCCATCAGGGGCTTCAACGACCATGTCGCCGCCGACACACGGATGGAGAGCGTGCTGCTGACCGTCGCGGACGGGCTGACGCTCTCCCGCCGGAGGTGAATCGCCTCGGAGGACCGGGCCGGGGGTGAGGGGAGGGGGCGTGACTTCGCTTCCGCGGGCTCAGCCGCAGCAGCCGCCTCCGCAGCACCCGCCGCCTCCGCCACCGCCCGAAGGCGGGGCGGGAGCTGCGGAGGAGGCGGAGCCGCCCACCGCCACGGTGGAGAGCAGCTTCACGGTGTCCTCGTGCCCTGAGGGGCAGGAGGCAGGATCGGACGACTCGGCCATCGGACGGCTGAGCTCGAACGTCTCGCCGCAGGGGCGGCAGCGGTACTCGTAACGGGGCATGGCCCCAGATTAGAGCCTCTTCCCCCTCTCGACCTCGGGCATCGGGGCGAGAGCGCGACGGCGGCGCTCCTCCGTCGCGACCTGTTCGGGGTGGCGGGCCCGCCAGTACGGATTGTCGTGCGGTAGCCCGCCGCTGACCCGTCCGTACATCCCGAACATCATCAGCAACAGGCCGACGACGAAGCTGAACAGCACGTTCTGCATCTGGAATGCCAGGAAGTTCAGGCCGGTGTCGAGCAGGGCCAGATTCACGAACCCGCTGATGACGAACGCGATACCCAGGACCATGTTCAGGGTCGAGGCGAAGTTCCCGCCGATGACCATGCCGACGAAGAGCAGCAGCCCGACGCAGATGGAAAGGATGCTGAGCGCGCCGTTGGTGTTGAGCCCGGCCACCGTGTCGCCGCCGGTGTCGAAGAAGCCGATGCGGTCGATGAGCCCCAGGACGCCGAAGGCGACGAGGACCAGGCCCATCAGGCCCGCCCCGACCCGGTACACCTGGCTGAGGCGGTGGTCGACGGGCAGGTGCTCGTCGAGGCGGGTGGCCTTGCGGCGGGAAGGCGCGCCGCGACGGCGCGTGGGACGCAGGACGTGTGTGGCCATGACGGCCTCCTTCGGCCGCGTGCGGCCAGGGACGTCTCGGCGGAAGCCGCTGAGTACTTCCAGGATCGGCCCAGCCGCCACCTGGGACAAATCAGCCCGTTCGGTGGCCCCGGTGGCGGTGCGGCGCAGGGGTCACGCCCCGCCGCCCAGCTCCTCGCGGATCGCGGAGACGACCCGGTTCGCCGTCTGCCGCACGGCCTCGGTCTCGGTCAGGAAGTGCCAGTAGTCGGGGTGCCGCCCGTCGAGCCCCGTGATCGCCCGCTCCAGCCGCGCCACGGCGTCGTCCAGCGGGCGGGCATGGCGCGGGTCGGGCGTGTGGCGGCCGGCCATGGCGAGCCGCTGCGCGTCGCGGATCGCGAACCGGGTGCGGTCGATCTCCGCCTGCGGATTCTTCGCTACCGCGTCGAGCCGCTGCAGCCGGTCCCCGGCGGCGGACACCGCCTCATCCGTCGCGTTGAGCAGCGCCCGAACCGTGCTCAGACGGGACGTCGCATCGGCCCAGCGCTGCTCGGACCGTGCCGCGGCGGCCTCCGTCAGCTTCTCCTCGGCCTGCCCGACGTTGTCCGCGGCCTGCTCGGGAACCGGCTGGAGGTCCTGCCAGCAGGCGGCCGAGAAACGGCGCCTGAGCTCGCTGAGCACCGGCTCGACCTGCCCGGCGCGCGTCGTCAGCGCCTGGGCCCGGGTGCGCAGCGACACCAGCCTCCGGTCGATCTCGGCGGCCCGCTCGGGAAGCCGGTCCGCCTCCGCCCGCACCGCCTCGGCATCACGCAGCACCTGGTCCGCGCGCTGCAGCGTCTCCGCCACGCCATGGCGCCCGGCGCCCTGGTTGAGCTTGGTCAGCTCCGGGGCGAGCGCCGCGAGCCGGGCCGCGAGATCGTCCGCACGCAGACCCGAGGCACGCACGGCGTCCAGGGCGTCACTCGCGGCGAGCAACGCCTGCCGGGCCCGCTCCACGGCGGGAGCGAGCCGCGCCAACTGCGTCTCCGCGCTGCTGAGCAGCGTCCCGAGCCCATGGGCGTAACGGTCGAGCTCGCCCTTCACCCGCACGAGCTCGTCCTTGGCCCGGGTCAGCTGGGTGCGCGCACCGGCCGCCGCCGAGGGCTCCAGATCGTCCCGGTCGAGGTCGTGGGCGTCGACCGCGGTGATGTAGATGTGGCTGACGTCGTCGATCCGCCGGCCGAGCGCCGCGAAGTCCTCCACGGCCTTGCGGGCGCGCGGCGAACTGTCCACAGCCGTGATCGTCTCGATCGAGATCTGCAGATCGCGCTGAGCGGTGTCCAGCTCGTAGAAAGCGGCGGCCGCCGCGTCCTTCGCCGCCTGCGCGTCGGCCCGCTGATTCTCCCCACGACCGCCGAACCAGCGGCGCGTACCCCCGCCCGCGAAGGCGGCCGGCAGCGCTGCGACGACCAGGGGGACCGGCAGCAGCATCAGCACCAGGACGTCCCTGACGGCGGAACCAGCACTCGCTTTCGCCTCCGGCCGCGTGTGTGTCGCCGTCACATCCCTCTCCCGTGCCGATCCGCCCTGCCCGGTTCATTCTCCCACCAGTTAGGACGAACGCACGGGCCGGTTAGTTCGCACTTCGGACGGTGACTTCACCGTTGTCGCTGCGCGCCTTCACCACGTGCTCGCTGCTCTCGCTGCGGGGCACGTCGACGGAGACCTGACCGTTGTCGGCCTCGGCGGACACCGCGTACGTCTCCGTCCCGCCCGGCAGGGTCACGGAGATGCTCCCGTTGTCACTCACGGTGTCCACCAGGTCCGGGACCTCGGCGAAACCGAGCTCGACCGTCCCGTTGTCCGAGCGTGCGATCACGGAACGCCCCGAGATCCGCTCCGCCTCGATCGAGCCGTTGTCGGCGTGCAGCTCGAGGGGCCCGGAGGCGTCACGCACGGTGACCCCGCCGTTGTCGGCGGAGATCTTGAGAGGCGCGGCGAAGCCGACGGCACCGACCATCCCGTTGTCCCCCTGCACGGTCAGGGCCAGCCCGCGGGGCACCTTCACCTCGTGGTGCGCCTCACAGTTGCTGATCACGGCCCGGCACTTCACCTCCAGCCTCAGCTTGTCGCCCTCCAGCTTCCACACGGGGTCCGGACCACTGCCCAGCAGGACCCACCCGTCGACCCTGCGGGTCACCTCGATCTCCTTCACATCGGCGGAGACGAGGTCCAGGCTCGAATTCTCGGCGTCGATGGTGAGCGTCCTCCCGCTGAAGGCGAACGACTTGTGCTCGGCGGAGGCATCCTCCGCGTCCGTGCTGCCACAGCCACTGAGCGCGGCGACGAGAAGCACGGTCCCGGCAGCGGCGACGAGCGTGTCGGTGCGGCGTGTGCGAACGGTCATGATCTGGAGTCCCCCTGAGAGCGCTGCCGGTGTGGCACCACCGTATGTACGGGCCCACCCCCGGGACGATCCGGACGGCTACCGTCTCCGGGGTGGGGATATCCCCCGTACCGGCCTCGTGGGACTGTTCCGGCCTCGGGGGACCCGTTCCTGCCTCGGGCAGACCGTTCCGGCCCCGGGGGAGCGCGACGGCGGGCGGGGCTGTGGGGCGGCGAGGCGGGCAGGTGGCCGGCCCGGGCGGAACCGGATTGCCGACGGGGGCCGTGGGCCATGTAACCTGTTGCCTCATCCACGGGTGCGTAGCTCAGGGGTAGAGCGCTGCTCTTACAAAGCAGATGTCGGCGGTTCGAAACCGTCCGCGCCCACCAGTCACAACGCCCCCGCAGCGAGCCGCTGCGGGGGCGTTGACGGTAGTAGGTGACGGCAGAGCTCAGGACCAGGGCCCTGTGTTACGGCCCCTGGCGTTCGCAGCGCCCAGTCCTTGTGCGAGGCCCTGTGCCCCGCGTTCCCCCGAGCTGCCTCTGCGACGCAGTGCGACCAGGCATACCCCGATCGCGGCCGCACGCACGACGGCCCCGTCTACCTGGCGAACCGCCCTGTGATCCTCTGTTGCTCTGCATTGTCGTCCGCCGCCTGCTCGCAGGGAAGCGGTTCTTGTTCGGGCTCCGCAGATGCCCCTCGTACGTGCCGCGTCGCGCCCTGCCAGAGATCCGAAAGGCTGTGTCTGTGGGGTGGCAGTTGCCCCGTAAGGGGATACCGAGCGAGCATCTACCAGTTCAGGGGCCGACATCGGGTGGTGAAGAGAGGGGCGGTGTGGCGAGTAACATGCCCCCATCTGCACACCTTTGGGGGACTCATGCATCTTCGAAACACCGTTGTCGGGTTAGCGCTTGCCGGAGCGCTGCTGTCCGGCTGTAGCTCCGAGGGCGCCGCTCCGAGCGCATCGTCAAAGGACGCGAGCTCCGACGCCGCAGCCTCGGCCGCGAAGTCGGACGTTCTGACGGCGCGGCAGGCCGTGATGGCATTGAAGAAGTACGTGCCGGAATTGCAACTTGTGCAGGACTACACCGAGGCCGACGACCCGAACCACCTGCTCGGGCGGCCGGGCGGTTACACCAGCAAGGCCGCCTTCTCCGATGGCCGTGTCCCCTCCGAGGACATTGAGGGCTTGGACAAGGACGCTGCTGAGCGCGGTGGCAGCGTCGAGGTGTTCAAGACCTCCGAGGAGGCGAAGGCTCGGGCGAAGTACATCGCGACAATCGCCGAGTCCTTGCCCGGCGCGACCGAGTACCACTACATCGCCGGCGGCATCCTCGTGCGTGTGTCACGCCTGCTGACCCCCACCCAGGCAGCGGACTACGAAGAAGGCGCAAGACACTTCTGACGTGCGAGGCGCCGGTCAGCCCGCAGCCAGGATCTCCACCCCACGTGCCGTGAGTTGCTCGATGACCGTGTGGTCGGGGTCGGCGTCCGTGATCACTCCGGTGACGTCCTCCCACGGCAGGACGCGGAAGCGCGAGGCCGTGCCGATCTTCTCGGACGACGCGAGGACGTACGTGTCCGCCGCCCGTGCCGCAAGGGCTCGCTTCATCGCGGCCTCCTCGGCGTCGCCCGTGGTGAGGCCCGCGTCCGGGTGGACGCCCGTGACGCCGAGCAGGCATACGTCGGCGGAGACGTTCTGGGCGGCTTCCACCGCCGCCGCGCCGCAGGCCACCGCAGAGTGCTTGAAGATGCGGCCGCCGAGCAGGAAGACCTCGGCCTGCGGATGTTCGATCATCGCGGCCGCGATCGTCGGGCTGTGGGTGATCACCGTGCACGCCAGTTCCGGAGGGAGCGCGCGGGCGACGGCGAGGGCGGTGGTGCCGCCGTCCAGGATCAGGGCGCTTCCCGGCCGTACCAGGGCTGCGGCCGTCTTGGCGACCTTCCGTTTGCCGTCGGGGGTGACCGACTCGCGGGTGGTGTAGTCCGCCACGGCCGGGGAGACCGGCAGCGCACCGCCGTAGACCCGGTGGCAGAGCCCCTCGGCGGCCAGGTCGCGCAGGTCGCGCCGCACGCTGTCCTCCGAGATGCCCAGATCCGCGGCGACGCTCTTGGCCACGACCTTGCCCTCGCGGGCGAGGAGGCCCAGCAGGTGGTCGCGTCGTTCAGCAGCCAGCATCCGCATTGTCTCCTGTTCTTGCCTGTTTCTGCATGTAGTGTAGCGCTCCATGAACGACAAGCCGATGCTCATCCTCATCGCCGGGCCCTACCGCTCCGGCACCGACGGCGACCCTCAGTCCATGGCCGCGAACCTCGCCCGGCTCGAATCGGCGGCGTGGCCGGTCTTCGCAGCCGGTCACCTCCCCGTGATCGGGGAGTGGATAGCCCTGCCCGTCCTGAGTTCGGCAGGCGCGGGCCCCACGGACCCGCTCGCCGGCCAGGTCCTCTACCCGACCGCCGACCGTCTCCTCACCCACTGCGACGCCGTGCTCCGGCTCCCCGGGGACTCCGCCGGAGCCGACCAGGACGTCGCCACCGCCCGGCGCCGTGGCCTGCCGGTGTACCACGACGTGAGCGAGATCCCGCGACTCACCCCGCAGGGGGCCGCGTGAACGCCCGCCCGGGAATCGACGTCCCCGACCACAGGGGCCGTACCGGCCTCGACCGCGCCGGGCGGGACCTCGACCGCAATCCCGACGTCGTCGTCCGCGACGTGGAGCTGACCTCTCGGGGCTGGCACGTACTGCGCCGCACCACCTTCGACTACCGGCGCCGCGACGGACGCCGGGTCACCCAGCAGCGTGAGACGTACGACCGCGGCAACGGTGCGGTGGTCCTGCCGTACGACACCGAGCGCGGGTGTGTGCTCCTCACCCGCCAGTTCCGCTACCCGGCCTACGTCAACGAACACCCCGACGGCATGCTCGTCGAGGCCGCGGCCGGGCTGCTTGACGGAGACGATCCGCTCGCCGCCGTCCGCCGGGAGGCCGCGGAGGAACTCGGAGTCATGCTCGGCCCCCTCACCCATGTCTTCGACGCCTACATGAGCCCCGGCTCGGTCACCGAGCGCCTTCACTTCTACGCGGCCCCCTACACCTCCGCCGACCGCACCGGAAGCGGAGGCGGACTGGAGGAGGAGGGCGAGGACATCGAAGTGCTCGACATACCCTTCGCCGAGGCCCTGACCATGGTCCGCGACGGGCGCATCGCGGACGGCAAGACCGTCATGCTCCTGCAATGGGCCGCCCTCGACGGCCCCTTCGCCCCCGCGACGGGCGGGCACCGGCTGACGCCGCGCAGCCCGTGACGCGTCAGGGGGTGCGGTAGGTGACCAGGGCGCGGGCCGGGTTCCGGAAGGACTCGTCGGTGAAGGGGGAACGTTCCACCATCACGCTGACCGTGGAGCTGTCGTACGTCAGCACGGGCCCGCGGACGCCGGAGCCGCACATGCCTGCCGGGAGCTCGGTCTCGCCGTCGCCGAGGGCGTACTTGCCGCTGTCACGGGAGTCGAACACCGACGTGCCGTCAGGGACCATGCCCGTCCGGTGGAGGAAGTCGGGCATCCGACGGCTCACGAAGGTGACCTGCGCGCTGCCGTTCCGGGTGAAGTAGTGGATGTCCGTGGCGTCCTCGGGTATCGCTGCGTCCACCGCGCCGACCACGTCCGACAACGGCACTTCGCTGCCCTCGCAGGCCCGGGCGTCGCCGAACGGGTGGAACAGTTCGTCCTGGAACAGCCAGACCATCCCTCCCACGGGAACCGCCATCAGCAGTAGGGCGACTGCCAGGCGTGGGAGCACGCGTCCCCGCCGCGGCCCGCCGGTAGGCGAATCGCCCCCGGCCCACGCGTCGTCCGTCCGGGAATCACTTATGAACGCTCCCTCGGCCGTGCACGCCGCGCATGCGGACACGCGGAGCCTACGCCAGTGATCAACCGGAGATGGAGCGATCACGTACGCGCGGCGGCGAGGACCCTGCTGAGCGGTACTGCGGCGTCCAGCAGGGCACGGGAGCGCCCGGCGATGCTCGCGCCCCGGGCCACGAGCGCCGCACCGACGTCCTCCCGTCCGTGTCCGCTCCGCAGGCCCGGCATCAAGGTGCGGAGCGGTGCGATCCGGTAGCCGGCACCGCGTAGCTGGTGCACGATCCGGGCGTCCCGGACCTGGGCCGGGGCGTACCGTCTCGCCCCTCGCGGGGGGACCCGGTCCGGTACCGCCAGCCCTTCGGCGTCCCAGTGCCGCAGAGTCGAGGGGCGCACCCCGAGTGCTGCGGCGAGTTCGGAGACGCTCATCGAGTCCGACGGCCGTACGTCCTCGACCGGGTCCGCCGAGATCGCGACGGCGGCCTCCTCGGCGAGTGCCAGGTCCGTACGTTCCCGGTCGAGCCTGGCGTGCGCCGCGTCGAGCAGTGCGAGCGCCTCGGCGGCCGGGTGTTCGTGCACGGCGCGGACGATCCGCTTGGCCTCGACGGGGCCCGTGGCGGCCGCGAGCGCACGGTAGGCGAGCGCCGACCAGAGGTGCGTCTCCCCGTAGACCCGGTAGCCGGCGGCCGTACGGGCCGCCGGGGGCAGGACACCGTCGCGCTCCAGGTTGCGGACCTGCTGGACGGAGTAGCCGGAACGGCGCGCGACATCGACGGTGCGCAGGACCGGCGACTTGAGGGTTGTCACCTGCTGCTCCTGAGGTTTCCGGTTCGAAGTCTCCACAAGCACCTCAATGAAACGCTTGAGCACATGACCATCGACGAGATCATCGGCTTCATGCGGGGCCTTGACGGAGTCCTGGCTGTCACCCCGGCACCCGGCGACGGCTCACCGGAGATCAGCTGGGGGGACACGTTCTTCTCCTACTCTCCTGACGGAGCGGTGCCGGCGACGACCCAGCCGTTCGCGACGATCGTGACGAAGAACTACCCGGGCGACGAGAGTTCCCTCCTCGACCGCCCCGACACCTTTCGCGTCAACGTCGCGGCCGGGAAGGACGTGTTCCGCGAGTGGACCGGCCACGCGCCGGGTGAACCGGCCGTCGACATCGTGCCCGGCGTCACCGATGTCGTGATCGCCCACCCCGTCTACGCGTCCGCCGCCTGGCTCGCGGTGGTGAACCCCGGCCCCCGGACCGATGCGGCAGTCCTCCTGCTGCTCCGCGAAGCCCATCGCCTCGCCCGTGTGCGTCATGAGCGACGGGAGGGCTCCGCACGCCGGTAGGGGTTCGCCCCCTCAGACCCCGAGCCCGACCAGCAGCGTGACGGACCCGCGGTTCGGCTTGCTGAACGAGTACGCCGCGTTGCTGCTCACCGCTGTGACCCGGCCTGCCACCGCGATGTCCCACCCGTCTGTCGGTCCGCTCACGTCGTGCCCTCCGTCCGAGCCCCGTTTCCAGGAGCTCGGACGGCCACGCTGTCCAGGACCGCCGCCCACGGAAGCTCCCGGACCGCCGGGCCCTGACGTGGTTCGTACAGGGGCCAGACATCAGGCCCGTACACCAGCTCCACGCCCGCCCCGCGCAGCGTCCCGATGTGCCCCTCCCACGCCGGGTGCCGTGCGTGGGCCGCGTTGATCCGGGGGAACACCACCACCGGGACGCCGATCGTCCCCAGGGCCTCGCTCACCTGCGTCAGCGCCTGGTTGTCGGCGATACCCGTCGCGAGCTTGGCGACGTAGTTCGCGCTCGCCGGAGCGACGACGTAGCAGTCGGCGACCGGGTGCGGGCGGGGTTCGGCCGGCAGGCGGGGCGAGTCCCGTACCGGGAGGCCGGTCAGGGCCTCCAGCCGGTTCACCTCACCGTTCGCCCTCAGCCATCGGCCGGCGGTCGGTGTCAGGGTCACGGCCACCTGCCAGCCCAGCGCGACGGCCGGCCCGACCAGCCCCGTGCGCAGCGTCTCGACCCCGTCGGTCGCCGTCGCCACGACTCCCAGCACTCCGCGGCTGCCCATGCCCACCGTTCCTCCGCCCTGCGCCGACCCGTCACCCGTCACCCGCCACCCGTCCGACGCTCCCGCAGAGAACTACCACGACCCCGGCGCCCGTCGGAAGCGTCGCCCTTCACCGCGGCTCCTCGCAGGGTGAGCGGCACCACCTCAGCCGGACACGCCGAGATCCTGCCGCATCAGCCGGTGCATGGCCGTGAGCTTCGGATCCGCGGCCTTGAGGTCCAGGAGCAGCTGAACGGCCGTCTCACCCTCGCGGGGCACACCGCGGTCGATGCGCTTGAGCGCGGCGTCCACCCCCGCGAGGACCACGTTTACCTCGCGGGACGCGTCGAGGACGGCCTCGGGGACGATCATCTGGGCCTCGGCGTACCTGGCCCGGTAATCGCGACGCCCCTCCTCGAGTCGGGATCGGTCCTCGTCGGTGAGGACCCCGTCCCGCGTGCGGTGCAGGGCGTCCTTGAGGAGGGTGTGGAAGTGGCTGGTCGCCCGGTTCATCGAGATGTAGGCGGTACGCCGTTCGTCGAGCAGCCGCCGCCGCTCCTCGACCAGGCCCTCGGCGGTGCGTTGGCGTCTCGTCACCCAGCTCGCGACCAGCGGCGCGAAGAGTGTGCCGAGCACTCCGACGACTGCGGTGACCATGGCGGCTATCGCTGCGCTCATGTGGAGGACCCTAGCCAGCTGTTCGGGCGTGCGTGGTCCCGAAGCCCGATCCATCTCCGTCCGTCGCGACCGCCGCACCGGGGAAGCCCCCGGTCCGTCGGCGCCGACCGCCTTCCGCCTGTGTCCGCGAGTGCGCCGTGGCCGCCTCCGCACCCCCGGGATTGCGAGCCCGCGGGGCACGGGGGACCGTGGAGGCATGTCCGGACATCCGCCTGTGATCGTGTATCCGCCCACACCGACCGGTGGGCGGCGGGTGACCGTGCGCGGGCAGATCGTGGGGTTGGCGCACGGGCGTGGGGACGTCGCCTCGTACCTGCGGCGGGCCGGGCTCGCGGAGGGGGCCGACGAGATCGACCTGGATCAGCCGGAGCTGATCGAGTGGCGGGGCGGAGACCTCGAAACCTGGGGGTGAGCCCCCGTGCGTCGTCGTGCGGGCGTCACCCGGACGGGCGCTTCCGGGTCGTGGCCGGTGAGGCGGTCCCTCAGGGTCGGATCTGCCCGCTGCCGTGCGGCGCCGTCCGTCGAGTGGAGGATTCCCATGGCCCAGTCAGCACCCGCACCCGGTTCCTCGCGCCCCTCCGCCCCGGGCCCCGCCGGCCCCTGGGCGGAGACGGGGGTGATGTTCGCGGGGGTGCTGCTCCTCGTCGACGGCATCCTCGGCGTCGTGAAGGGCATCGCGGGCATCGCGTCCGACGAGGTGTACACGCGCATCGACGACTACACGTTCAAGTTCGGCATCACCGCCTGGGGATGGATCCACCTCGTCCTCGGCGTGATCCTGGTGGTCGTCGGGTGGAGCATCCTCAAGGGCGCGGCCTGGGCGTGGGGCGTGGGCATCGGGCTGGCCGCGCTGAACCTGATCGCGAATTTCGTCTGGCTGCCGTACCAGCCGGTGTGGGCGATCATCTCCGTCGCGATCGACGTCTTCGTGATCTGGGCCCTGTGCGCAGGCCGGCCGAAGCCGGTCATCTGACGTGAGCCCGGGACGAGGAGGCCTGGAGCCGGACGCGGTCACCGCGCTGGCCGCCGACGCGTACGTCTACGGATCCCCGCTCGTCCGCCAGCTGTCGGCCGTCCAGGCATGTCTGCAGGAGGGCTGCGGGTCGCTCGCGCCGACTCCCTTCAACGACTTCGCCCATGCGGACGGCCCGGCCACGCCCAGCACCCACGTCCCGTACGCCCCGGCCGATCTCGTCGACGCGCTCGCCCAGCTCGACCTCTCCGGAGGGCCGGTCAGGCTGCACGTCCCGGACACGGGCGGGGCGTACTACGTCCTCCAGTTCGTGGACGCGTGGGGCAACGCCTTCGCCTACCTCGGCCCCCGGGCCACCGGCACGGGCGAGGGGGACTGGCTGATCGTGCCGCCGGGCTGGGCCGGTACCGTGCCCGACGGGCTGTCGGGGGTGATCGACGCACCCACCTCCGTCGTCTCCGTCGTCGGCCGCCTCGCGTGCGACGGACCGGAGGACCTGCCTCGCGTCAGGGCGCTCCAGCAGGAGCTCACACTCACGCACCTGGGCGACCGAGCCCACCGGACAGGGCTCCCGGCGACCGAACCGGGGGTGCCGGGAGAGCTCAGGTTCTTCGAGGAGCTCCGGGTGTGGATGGCCGACTTCCCGCCCGCCGCGCCGGATCGCGCCTACCAGGACCGCTTCCAGTCCCTGGGACTCCTGGAGGAGGGCATCTCGCCGTACGTGTCGGCCGGGCCGGGACTCGTACGCGCGCTGGGGCGGGGGCTGGCCCTGGGCCGGCTGCGGGTGGAGGAGGCCGCCCGGCGTGCGGGGGCCGCGCCCGGCGGGCCGCCGGGCGCCTGGCGGACGGTTCCGCACCTGCGCGACCACAACCTGGACCACTTCGGCGTCGGCACGCTCCGGGCACCGGAGTGGACGATCCCCGACCGTGAAACCTCCTACCTGGTCAGGGCGGTGGCCGCGCGGCGGGGGCGCTGGCTGCCCCACGGGTACGAAGCGGTGTACGCGCACACGTCGTGCGACGTGCGGGGGCACCCGCTCGACGGCGCCCACCGCTACGTCCTGAGCCTCTCCCAGCCGCCACCGGTCCGGGCGTTCTGGTCGCTGACCGTGTACGACAGCCCGGGGGGCCACCTGGTCGCGAACGCAGGGGAACGGTACGTCATAGGGAGCCGGACGCCCGGACTCGTCCACGGTGCCGACGGCTCGCTGACGCTGCACCTCTCCGCGGAGCGCCCCGCGGACCCGGCCGCAGCTGCCAACTGGCTGCCCGTGCCGCCGGGCCGCTTCCGTGCGGTGATGCGGCTGCACCTGCCCGACCAGGCGATTCTCGACGGGAGCTACGTCATCCCGCCCGTCGGGCCGCCCGGGGACGGGTCGTGAGCGTAGGTCCGGAGGCCGGTTGTCAGTGCTGCGTCGCACACTGGAGACATGTGCCGCAGCATCAAGACACTTCGTCCGCCCGCCATCCCGGAAGAGGCCACCGAGGAGGAGATGAGAGCCGCCGCCCTGCAGTACGTGCGCAAGGTGTCGGGCTTCCGCGCGCCCGCCGCCCACAACCAGGAGGTCTTCGACCGGGCCGTCGCCGAGATCGCCGACGCGACCCAGCGGCTGCTGGACGGCCTGGAGATACGGGGCGCCGCCACCCGGGCCTGAGCGACCGCTCCGGCCGTCAGATACCGGCCGGGGCTCCGGCGACCGTGACCGGAGCCGCGGCCGCGCGGGCCGGGCGACGGACGACGACCGCCGCGAGGGAGCCCGCCAGGAACAGGGCGAGCACCGAGACCGCCGTGCCCAGCCACCCCGCGCCCAGCCACTGGCCGCCGAAGTAGCCGAGGCCCACGCTGTAGACGGCCCAGGCCACTCCGGCGACGGCCGACCAGGGCAGGAACTCCTTCACCTTGCGGTGGGCGGCGCCCGCCCCCAGGGAGACGACGGACCGGCCGGCGGGGGCGAAACGGGCTATGACGACGAGTGCCCCTCCGCCCCGGCTCAGCGCCGCGCCGAGGCGCTCCTGCGCGGAGGTGAGGCGGCGGGACCGGGCGATGGCCCGGTCGAGGCGTTCGCCACCGCGCCAGGCGAGGCGGTAGGCGACGAGGTCGCCGAGCACGGACGCGGTGGCCGCGCAGAGGGTGAGGATGACGAGGGAGGGCACGTGGCGGGTGGCTTCCCCGGCCGCGGCGGTGACCGTGGTGCTGGTGCTCGCGGCCGCCGCAGTGGCTGCGGTGATCACCAGCACACCACTGGGGAGGACGGGAAGGAAGACGTCAAGGACCACCGAGAGGGCGACCACCGCGTAGATCCATGGGCTGCCGATCAGCGCACCCACACTCTCGAGCACTTTCTACTCCCCGTTCCCGTGTTCCGTGTCAACGCCGCGACGTCGCAGGGGAGCGGCAGGAGCGGCAGGGCCAGCTGTACAGCGTACGCCTGCCGTTCACCCGGTTCACCTGGTATTCGCCGGGTGCGCGCTCGATGTCGCGCAGGTCACGCACGACTCCTGCGCCCCGTGGGGAACGCGACTCCGGCCCCCCTCGTAGGGAAGGGGGGCCGGAGTGCGGGGAGGGTGGATCAGACCGAGACGGCCGGGGCCTTCTCGCGGGCCGGCTCGCTCTCGTGCCCCGAGCTGCCGCGGGAGGAGAACAGCCGGTCCAGGGCGAGGGCGCCGGAGCCGGTGAAGACGAGCAGCAGGAAGGCCCAGCAGAAGACGGCCGAGGCCTCGCCGCCGTTCTGCAGGGGGAACAGCGACTCGGGCTGGTGCACCTTGAAGTACGCGTAGGCCATGGAGCCCGAGGAGACGAGGGCGGCGATGCGGGTGCCGAGGCCGAGCGCGACCAGGGTGCCGCCGACGAGCTGGATGACAGCGGCGTACCAGCCCGGCCAGGTGCCGGCGGGGACGGTGCCGCCGCCCATGGCGCCGCCCAGGACTCCGAAGAGCGAGGCGGCACCGTGGCAGGCGAAGAGGAAGCCGATGACGATGCGGAAGAGGCCGAGGGCGTAGGGCTGGGCCCGGTTCAGACGTATGGACATGGGGGGTGGGGCTCCTTCGGTCTGGGGACGTGAACCGATCGGGGCCCAACAGGTTAGGAAGACCTCACCAGTGCTTGCAAGTTCAACATTCTGCGACTGGCTGAAAATCGGTCACTCGTTCGACGTCAGTGAACGCTCCATGACGGTCTCCAACTGCGCCCCTGTGGGCCTGGCTCTGGCCTGAACCAATGTCAGCGCAGCCTTCCGGCCATGCAGGGTGAGCGTCATCAGCTGATTGCCGAACCACGGTCCACCCGTCTTGCGCCAGCGCATCGGAGGGCGCCCCGTCCGTCCGTGGAACGCCAGCGCGCGCCCGAGCCACCGGCCCGCGCCGCTCCAGCCGAAGCGGAAGCCGGCGCGTATGTACGCGGGGACGGAGTTGTGGACGGGAGAGCAGGTCAGCTGAAGGACGTGCGCGGCAGGAGTGCCGTCCGGGGTGGAATCGGACCACTGGGGTTCGGTGATGTAGGCGTGGTGCACATCGCCTGAGAGCACGCAAATCGTCGCAGGGGCGCCGGATGCGCGTCCCGCCTCCCGCAGGAGCTCCGACAACTGGTTGAAGGAATCCGGGAACGCGGCCCAATGCTCCAGGTCACCGGCCCGGCGCACCTTCTCCCCGCGGCGCGCCCAGCGTTCGCCGCGGGCACCTCGGCACAGGGCCGCGTTCCAGGTCTCCGCATCGTGTATGAGGGGTGGCAGCAGCCACGGGAGCGAGGTGCCGATCAGGAGATGGTCGTACGCGCCGGGGTCGTCGAGCACCTCGTCGCGCAGCCACGCGGCCTCCTCGTCGCGGAGCATCGCCCTGCGCTGTTCGTCGAGGGTCCGGGCCGCCCGGGTGTCGACCATCAGCAGCCGTACTCGGCCGAAAACGCGCCGGTAGCTCCAGCGGGTCCGGGCCGGCTCGGCGTCGGCCGTCGCGGCGTGGGCGCGCAGGGGCTCGGTGCCGTCGGGAGCGGCGCGCACGGCCGCGTAGACCGGGTCTGCCTCCAGCGCCTCGGGGGAGAGGTTGCCGAGGTGCTGGTAGACCCAGTACGACATGAGCCCGCTGACGATCCGCTCGTGCCACCACGGTGTGCGCCGCATGTCGCGGACCCAGGCGTCGCTGGTGTTCCAGTCGTCGATGACGTCGTGGTCGTCGAAGATCATGCAGCTGGGGACCGTGGAGAGCAGCCACCGCACGTCCGGGTCGCGCCAGGACTCGTCGTAGAGGTGGGTGTACTCCTCGTAGTCCGCGACCTCGGCTCCGGGGGCCTCGCCGAGGTCACGGCGGGCCGCGAGCCGTCGCTGCGTGGCCGGCGAGGTCTCGTCCGCGTACACCTGGTCACCGAGGAGCAGCAGGACGTCCGGGCGTACGGCCTCGGGGTCGGCGGCGAGGCGGACGGCCAGGGTGTCGAGCGCGTCGGGCCCGATCGGGTCGTGGCCGTGCGCGGGCGGGGCGGCCCACCGGCAGGAGCCGAAGGCGACCCGGACCGGACTCTCCTCGTCCGGCTGCGGGAGCGAGGGCGTGGTGATGGTGCTCGGCGGGAAGCGGGAGTCCTCGGGCGGCCACACCCGCCGGCCGTCGAGCAGCACCTCGTAGGGCGTGGTCGAGCCGGGCGTGAGGCCCTCCACCACCACCAGGGCGTAGTGATGGCCCTGGACGGCGAACGTGGGGGAGGTGCCCGCCGCCCCGTCCGCGCAGCGGACCTCCGCCGTGCAGGGCCTGGTGGACTCCACCCAGACCGTCGCCCGGGAGCCGCGCTCCCAGTCGACGTACCTCAGCAGTGGTCCCAGGCGTAGCCCGGCCATGTGTGCCCTCCTGGCGTCGCCGTCACCGATGGCTCCGTAGGGTACGGAACGACGGAGGAGGGCGGGGGGTTCCGCCGCGGCGGGAGGGTGGTCAGCAGCCGTTCAGGACCGACTGCAGGGCGCTCTTCTCGGTGGAGTCGACGCTGAGGCCGTAGTAGTGCTTCACGTGTACCCAGGCGCGGGCGTAGGTGCAGCGGTAGGCGGCGCGCGACGGGAGCCACTCGCCCGGATCCTGGTCGCTCTTGGACTGGTTGACGTTGTCGGTGACCGCGATGAGCTGCGGGCGCGTCAGGTCGTTGGCGAAGGACTGGCGCTGCGCGGTCGTCCAGCCGCTGGCCCCGGAGCGCCAGGCCTCGGCGAGCGGGACCATGTGGTCGATGTCCAGGTCGGACGCGGCGGTCCAGGTGGCTCCGTCGTACTCGGAGTACCAACTGCCGCTGGTCGCGGCGCAGGAGGAGTCCTGCACGACGCCGGTGCCGTCACGCTTCAGCACCACCTCGCGGGTGTTGCAGGCTCCCGACTGGGTGATCCAGTGGGGGAACTTGTCGCGGCTGTAGCCGGACGAGGAGCCCTCGGTGGAGACGGTGAGCTGACCCAGATACGTACGGGCGGTCGAGGCGCTGACCGGGGTGGGCATCGCGGCCTGGGCGGTCGGTGCCGTGAGGAGCCCGGTGGTGGCGGCGAGCGCGGCCGAGGCGGCGACGACGGCTATGCGACGCGCGTAGATACCTGACATGTGAACTCCCTTGATGTGGGGGGCTGTTGCGCAGGCGACCTGCGGAGCCAGGCCATCGTGGCGGCACCGGGTTTCGGTGGGGTGGTCGCCAGGTAACAGAGTGACGACATGCGCACGTCACATCAAGGGTTTGGACGGTCGGTCTGACGTCCCGTCCGAAAGGTGTTCGAGGAGCGGAGTTGACGAACGGGCGGCTCCGGGTGCGTTCCGGGGGGTCTTCGCACGGCCTCTAAGGTGGCCGGGTGCTGCTTCCCGTCGGTCCCACGCTCGGTGTCGTGCTCGCGGTGCTCCTGGTGTTCGCCGCCGCCGTCGCCGCGTGGGCCTCGCTGGGCCGGGCCCGGGAGATCGTCGTCGCGGGGCTGCGGGCAACGGCCCAGCTGGCAGCCGTCTCCCTGCTCATCGGCTGGGTGGTGCACTCACCGGGGCCCCTGCTGGGCTTTCTGGCGCTGATGTTCGCGGTCGCCGTGCGTACCGCGGGCAGGCGGATCACCCCCAACCGCACCTGGTGTTGGGCGGCGCTGCCGATCGGTGCGGGCGTCGTGCCCGTCGTCGTGGCGCTGCTGCTCACCGGGCTCGTCCCGCCGCGCGGCATCGCGCTGATCCCGGTCACGGGAATCCTCGTCGGGGGCGCCCTCACCGCGACCGTGCTCGGCGGCCGGCGCGCGCTGGACGAGCTCGGGACGCGGCGGGGAGAGGTGGAGGCCGGGATGGCTCTCGGGCTGCTCGACCGGGACGCCCGGCTGGAGATCGCCCGCCCCGCGGCGGCGGACGCGCTGCTGCCGGGGCTGGACCAGACCCGGACCGTGGGGCTCGTCACGCTGCCGGGGGCATTCGTGGGCATGCTGCTGGGCGGCGCATCACCCGTGGAGGCGGGCGCCGTTCAGCTGTTCGTCCTGGTGGCGCTGATGGCGGTGCAGGCCGTGGCCGTCGCACTCGTGCTGGAACTGGTCGCGCGGGGGCTGCTGCACCGGGACTGAGGCGATGCGGCCCGCCCCGCCGGGACGAGGCGGCCGGCCCGGTCCCGGGGGAAAACGGGTGCGCGTTACGCGGCGTCGACGATCAGGCGGATCGAACCGTCCGCGCCCGCTTCGACCCGGAGTTGCGTCAGGTCCTCGACATGGGCGTCGGGCGAGAGCGCCGCGGCGCGCGGGCCGACGCCCACGACGCGCATGCCGGCCGCCCGGCCCGCCGCGATGCCCGCCTCGGAGTCCTCGAACACGATGCAGTCCGCCGGGTCGAAGCCGAGCTCGGCCGCACCCTTGAGGAAGCCCTCCGGGTCGGGCTTGCTGGCGCCCACCATCTCGGCGGTGACGCGGGTCTCCGGCATCGGCAGGGCGGCGGCCGTCATCCGCGCCTGTGCGAGCGCCTCGTCGGCCGAGGTCACGAGGGCGTGGGGGAGGGCCGCGATCGACGCCATGAACGCGGGGGCGCCGCCGATGGGCACGACGCCGTCCGTGTCGGCGGTCTCCTCGGCGAGCATGATCCGGTTCTCCGCGTAGTTCTGCTCCATCGGACGGTCCGGCAGCAGGGCGGCCATCGTGGCGTAACCCTGGCGGCCGTGGACCACCTTGAGGGCGGCCACGGGGTCCAGCCCCTGCGCGGTGGCCCAGCGGCGCCAGCAGCGTTCCACCACCGCGTCGGAATTCACGAGGGTGCCGTCCATGTCCAGGAGGAGGGCGCGGGCTTCGAGGACGGTGGCCGGCATGGGCATGCTCCAGAGCGCGGAAGGACAGCTCGTAGCTGCGGGTGAAGAAAAAACAAGTAGCCCCGCCCGCCGGTCAGGGAGAACGAGCGGAGGCTACTTTGTTTCTCCACGATACAAAAACCGTCGCCGAAACGCCAATCCGACGCCGGACCAGCCGCGAGCCCGGTCACGAGCCCGCCAGGCCCCGCCGCGGACGGGGCGCGGGCGGATGCGGCACCAGGTGGACGGAGCGCGGACGCGGCGGGGCCGCGATGCGGATGCGGCGCCTCGGGACCGGCGCCTCAGGACCGGCGTCCCCGGCCGCTCGTCTGCGCCTCCAGGGCGCTGCGGGTCTCCGGCCCGTAGACGCCCGACGGGTCGCTCCGGACCGACACCCACCGCTGGTACTCGGCGACGGCCTGCTCCACCTGTGCCGAGTAGTCGCCGTTCTCCGGACCCCGGTAGACCCATATCTCCTGCAGCCGGCGCTGGAGCTCCGAGACCTCCGCGCCGCTGTCGCCCCGGCGCAGCGTCGCCCCGGACACCTCCTCGGCGGGCGGTGCCGCCGCTTCCGTGCCGGTGGCCTTCGTCTCGGTGGCGGAAGGTGACGGCGACTGCGGGACCGAGGCCGAAGGCGACGCCGACGGGCTCTGCGACGGGGAGGCCGACTCCGAAGGTGATGCCGACGCCGACGCCGACGCGGACTCCGACCGCGACGGTGTGGGGGAGGGAGAGGCCGAAGGGGACTCCGACACCGACGCGGCCGGCTCCTCGCCCGCGTCCGGCACGCTCGTCGTGGCCTCGGGCAACGCCGCTTCCCGGTCGTCCCTGTCGTCGAACAGGCCGCCCGCGAAAGCCGCCGTACCCACCACCGCGGCCACCGCCGCCCCCACGGCGACCACGACGAACGGCCTCCTCCGCCGCGGTTGCACGGGATCGGGTCCGCCGCCGGCATAGGCCGCGGCGCTCCGGCGCCGGCTGTCGTCCGCCGCGGTGGCGTCCGGCCGGGCACCCGGCGCGGACCCGTGTGAGCCCGCCGCCTCCCGGCCCGGCGCACCGTCCAGGAACAACGGCATCGTCGTCGCCGCATCGGGAGTTCCGTGGTCCTCCGTGTCCTCGCTGTTCAGCGTCACGTACGGCCGGATCCGCAGCGGGTCGAAATCCTCGGCCGCCGCGATCTCCGCCGAACGGGCGTCCCGTCCGGGCCGCGTGGCCGCACCGGCTCCGCAGGCGCACCCCGCCCCGGGTCTCGCACTCTGCTCGCCACCGCACTCCGGGCACATGTGTCCGGTCATCGTGGGTTCCCCTCCCCTTCGAACTGCCTGCGATTATGCAGGCCGCCGCTGGGAAGCCCAACGCGCGTAGCGTTGCTCGGCAGGCCATAACGACACAGAGCGGCCAGGATGGGGTCAAGCGGACCCGAGGAGATGCTCATGGCCCAGCAGCTGAGCCCGCCACCCCTTGCGGCAGGTGGCGGGCGGTCCCGGCGGAACATCCTGGTCTCCATCGGCGCACTGCTCCTCGGCATGCTGCTCGCCGCACTCGATCAGACCATCGTCTCCACCGCCCTGCCCACGATCGTCAGCGAACTGGGCGGCCTGGACCATCTCTCGTGGGTGGTGACCGCCTACCTGCTCGCCGCGACCGCGGCCACCCCGCTGTGGGGCAAGCTCGGCGACCAGTACGGCCGCAAGAAACTCTTCCAGACGGCCATCGTCATCTTCCTCGTCGGCTCCGCGCTGTGCGGCATGGCCCAGAACATGCCGCAGCTGATCGGCTTCCGCGCCCTCCAGGGCCTCGGAGGCGGAGGCCTGATGGTGCTGTCGATGGCGATCGTCGGTGACATCGTCACCCCGCGCGAACGAGGCAAGTACCAGGGCCTCTTCGGAGCGGTGTTCGGTATGACCAGCGTGCTCGGGCCGCTGCTCGGCGGCTTCTTCACCGAGCACCTCAGCTGGCGCTGGGTCTTCTACATCAACCTCCCCATCGGCATCGTCGCGCTGCTCGTCATCGCCGCGGCCCTGCACATCCCGGTCCGACGCACCAGACACCACATCGACTACCTGGGCACCTTCCTCATCGCCTCCGTCGCCACCTGCCTGGTCCTTGTCGCCTCGCTCGGCGGCACCACCTGGGCCTGGGGTTCCGTGCAGATCATCGCCCTCGCGGTCCTCGCCGTGGTGCTGCTCGTTGCATTCGTCGCGGCCGAGCGACGGGCGGCCGAACCGGTGCTGCCGCTGAGGCTCTTCCACAAGCGGACCTTCAGCCTCGTCGCCGTCATCAGCTTCGTCATCGGCTTCGCGATGTTCGGTGCCATGACCTATCTGCCGACCTTCCTCCAGGTCGTGCACGGCATCAGCCCGACCCTGTCCGGTGTGCACATGCTGCCGATGGTCCTCGGGCTGCTGCTCACCTCGACCGGCTCCGGCCAGATCGTGAGCAGGACCGGCCGGTGGAAGGTCTTCCCGATCGCCGGCACGGCCCTCACCACGATCGGCCTGCTGCTGCTCCACACCCTCTCCGAGACCAGCTCCACCTGGACGATGAGCCTCTGCTTCTTCGTCTTCGGCGCCGGACTCGGCCTGGTGATGCAGGTGCTCGTGCTGATCGTGCAGAACTCCGTCGGCTACGAGGACCTCGGCGTCGCCACCTCCGGGGCGACCTTCTTCCGGTCCATCGGAGCCTCCTTCGGCGTGGCCGTGTTCGGCACCGTCTTCACCAACCGGCTGACGGGCAAACTGGAGGACGCGCTCAGCGGCCGCCCGCTGCCGTCCGGGGTGGACGCCGGGGCGCTGGCCGCCGACCCCCGGGCCATCGGCCGACTCCCCGCGGACCTGCGGCCGTCGGTGCTCAGTGCCTACTCGACCTCGATCACCGACGTCTTCCTCTACGCGGCACCCGTCGTCCTCGTCGCCTTCGCCCTCGCCTGGTTCCTCAAGGAGGAACCCCTGCGCGGATCGGTCACCGCGCCCGACTCCAGCGAGACCCTGGCCCCCAACCCGGTCCAGCGTTCCTCGTACGACGAGTGCGCGCGTGCCCTGTCGGTGCTCGCCACCCGCGAGGGACGCCGCGAGATCTACGAGAAGATCACCGAGAAGGCCGGGTACGACCTCCAGCCCGCCTCCAGCTGGCTGCTGCTGCGCATCAAACGGCACGGCACCGTCGAACCCGGCCGGCTCGCCGAGGTCGCCCCCGTGCCCCTCAGGGTCATCACCTCGGCCGCCCGCCAGGTGGAAGGGCTCGGCTACGCCCGGCGTGAGGGGATGCAACTGGTGCTCACCGAACGGGGCGCCGAGGCCGTGGTCCGGCTGTCCCGGGCCCGGGAGGACTCACTGGCCGAGCTGCTGGGCGACTGGTGGGGACCGGACCGCCCCACCGACCTGACCCGCCTCGTGACGGAGCTGTCGGCCGAGGTGAGCGGGTCGAGCAAGGAGCGGCCCCACATGCCCGAGCCCCGCCGCGACCACTCGGTCGGCTGACGCCGCAGGCCGGGGGCGGTTCAGAGCTCCTTGGCGAGCCAGTGCTCCGCGTACGGCCCCCGGTTGAACGCCGGCACCTCCAGGTATCCGTGCTTCGCGTACAGCCCGCGCGCCTCGACCAGGTCGTCGCGGGTGTCGAGCCGGATCGACTTCACCCCGTAGGCCCGTGCCGCGTTCTCGATGCCCGCGAGCAGCAGGCCGCCACCGCCCGTCGAGCGGAAGGCGGGCCGGACGAACACCCGGGTCAGCTCCGCCGTCACCGCGTCGACCAGCCGCAGGCCCGCGCAGCTCGCCGGCTCGCCCGCGTACCGCCCCACCAGGAACTCGCCGGTGGGCGGGGCGAGCCGCTCGACCCCGTCGTCCCTCAGCCCGTCGTCGATCTCGGCCGTGGTCGCCGGACGGCCCCAGTACCGGCTCGCCACCTCGTCGTAGTAGTCCCGCCGCAGCACGGTCCCCTCGGGGCTGCCGAAGTGTTCGGGGGTCACGGTCCACGTCATTGGTCCATTCTGTCCGGGACGGGGCGAGGCGACGAACCATTTACGTGCAGGGGGAAACGATGGAGCGGGAAACGGGCCCGGAGGCAGCGGTCCAGCGGCTCGGGGAACAGTGGATACGGGAGCTGGCGCAGCCCGGCGGGGGCAGCTTCGTGTGCTCGCCCGCCGGACTGTGGCTGGCCCTCACGGCCGTCGCCTCGGGCGCCCGCGGCGGGACGGCCGCCGAGCTGCGCGCACTGCTCGGGGTGGCCGGGTCCGAAGCCGCGGCCGTGGTGACGGACGCGGCGCGGGACTGGGGGCGCACCGAGGCGCTGAGGGTGGCGACCCGGGTGTGGAACAGTGCGCCGGTCCACCCGGAGTACGAACGGTCGCTGCCCGACGTCGCCTTCGGCCCGGTGGACGCCGCGGAGGCCGACGCGTGGGTCCGTGAGCGGACCGACGGCCTGATCGACAAGCTGCCGCTGGAGATCGACGGCGACATGGCGCTCGTCCTGGTCAACGTACTGGCCCTGAAGGCGCTCTGGGAGCGGGCGTTCGACACGGGCCGCACCCGCGACGCGGCCTTCACCGACGCGGCGGGCACGAGCCGGCCGGTTGCGACGATGCACGCGTCGGTCCCGCTCGCCGACGTGTGGCCGGTGCCGGGCGGGTACGTCGTCGAACTGCGCTGCCGGGCCGAGCAGGGCGGCACCGCACCGGCACGGGTCAGATTCGTCCTCGGTGAGCCGGGCGAAGGGGCGGCCGACGTCCTGCCGAGGGCGTGGGCCGCCACGGAGTCGCGCACCCTCCGGACGACCGACGTGGTGACCGTGGCGCTGCCCCGGTTCACCCTGCGGACGACGATTCCCGTCACGGACCAGCTGCCCGCACTGGGCGTGCGGCTCGCGACCGACGCCTCCGCGGCCGACCTCTCCGGCCTCTCGCCCTGGCGGCTCCACGTCTCCGAGGTGGTCCAGGAAGCGGTCGTGAAAATCGCGGAGAAGGGGGTGGAGGCCGCCGCGGTCACGGTCGTGGCGTTGCGGGCCGCCGCGGTGCAGCCCCGGGTGGTGCGGCACATCGCCTTCGACAGGCCGTTCGGCGTCGTCGTCCTGGACGGCTCGTCGGACGTCCCCCTCTTCGCGGGCTGGCAGGCCGACGTCCCCTGCTTCGAGGACTGACAGGACTGACAGGACTGACACGAGAGCTGACAGGACCGACGGGACGGCGAGGACGGCGAGGACCGACCCGGGCGCGAGGACGAGGCGGTACGCCGGCACGCCCCCGCGGGGCCGCCCGGCGGTATCCGGGCATTGTTTCGTCAAATCGATGGTGACAGTCAGGCGAAGAGGGGGTTGATTGTGTCTACCTCATAGGGCAATGCGAGGCTTCATCCGCACAAACCCGGGCCGAGGGGACAGTGCACGGAAACGGGAGGGTCGGCGCAGCGTGACAGATCTGGAGCGCAGTGTGCGGGGGGACGTGGCGGCGGATCCCGGAGCGAGAGCCGCGGCGGTCAGGGCCGTCCTCTGGCTGCTCGTCGGTGTCCTTGCGGTACGGCAGATGGCGGTGGTGCTGCGCCGCCCGCCCGGTGAACGCCTCATCGACCTGGAGACCTGGACCGGTGCGACCGGGGTCCTGCACATCGCGGGGTCGCTCTACGACCCGGGCCGTTTCACCGGCACACCGTTCGCCGGACTGGTACTGAAGCCGCTGACGGTCTCGGCCCAACAGGCCCTCGGCGTCGTATGGACCTTCGGATCGCTCCTGCTCGTCGTGCTGCTCGGGTTCGTCGCCGCGCGCGCCCTGCCCGCACCCGTGAGCAGGCGCACCGCGTTCCTCGCGGCGCCCGTCGCGATCACCCTGCTGATGGTGTCGCTGCCCGTCCGCAACACCCTGCACCTGGGCCAGACCAGCATCCTGCCCGTCCTCCTGGTGCTGCTGGCCTGTTTCGCGGTACGCGGTGAGCGCCTGCCCGGAGTGCTGACCGGTGTCGCCGCCGCCCTCCAGCCCGCCGTCCTGCTCTTCGCCGCCCTGCTCTGGCTCACCGGGAGACGCCGCGCGGCCGTGAGCGGCGGTGCCACGTTCGTCGTCTGCACGGCGCTGGCCTGGGCGATGATGCCGCGTGACTCCTGGGCGTACTGGGTGCACCACCTCGCGGGTGCCGGGCTCGGGGAACGCCCGGACAGCCTGGCCAACCAGTCCCTGCACGGCGCGTTGTTGCGCTTCGGGCTCCAGGGACCGTTCGAGATCGCGCTGTTCCTGGTCCTCGCCGCCGCCGTGGTCGTCCTCGGGCTGCGCCGCGCCGCCCGCTACGCCCGTGACGGACAGCTGCTCCTGGCAGTCGCGGTCACGGGCTGCGTCGCCGTCGCCGTGTCGCCCACCGCCTGGCAGCACCAGTTGCTCTGGGTGCTGCTCGCCGTCGTGGGCCGCGTCGGCACCAAGGCGTCGGACCGGCTGGTCTGGCCGGCGGTCGTGGTGCTCGTGCTCACCCTGCCGGGGAAGATGCTGCTGCCGAACGTCGGCGTGGTCCTCCCCGTGCGCGACAACGCGCTGCTCGTCGCCGCGCTCGGCGCGGCCTGCGCGGTTCCCTTCCTCTCGCGTACCTCGCCCCACTGGCAGAAGCCGATTCCCACGGACTACGCGAAACCGGTGCCGGCGCGATTTGCGTGGGTGCCGCTGCTGCCGTTCTGGCGCCGGGCGCTCAGCCGCCCCAACCTGCTGCTGGAACTCCTGCTCATCCGGGTCGTCTACTCCGCCTACGCGAAGGTCCGGCTGGCGGCGACGGCCGGGCGCTCCGCGGCCGAGGAGCACGGCCGGCAGATCCACTCCGCCGAGCAGTGGCTGCACATCGACATCGAGCACTGGGCCAACCACACCGTCGTCGGCATCCCCTGGCTGCGGGACTTCTTCGACTACTACTACTCGACGTTCCACTTCATCGTGCCGCTCGCGATCCTCGGCGTGCTGTACGTACGCCGGCCCTCCGACTACCGCTGGGCCCGCAGCACCATCGGTTTCGCCACGGTCCTCGCCCTGTTCGGCTTCTGGCTCTACCCGCTGGCACCCCCACGGCTCATGCCGGGCCTTGGCTTCATCGACACCGTGCACGGTGTGCAGGACCTCGACAGCCCCGATTTCGGGGCGCTGACCGCGGTGACCAACCAGTACGCGGCGATGCCGTCCCTGCACTTCGGCTGGTCGCTGTGGTGCGGCCTCGTGATCCTGCTGCTCGCGCCCAGGCTCTGGATGAAGGTCCTGGGGCTGCTGCACCCGTTGTTCACGGTCTCCGCCATCGTCGCGACGGGCAACCACTGGGTGCTGGACGCGGTCGGCGGTGCCGCGGTGGTGGCGGCGGGCTTCGGGCTGACGTACGTCCTGGCGGGGCCTCGCAGGCTCCAGGCCGGCACGGGGCCGGCCCGCGCGACAGCGGCGTGGACGCGTCCAGCGTCCCCAGGCCCGGGGACGCGCCCGGGGAGCCGGCCATGACGGCCGAACCCGCGGGCACCAAGGCGTAGGACACGGGCCGAAGGGGTGCGGCGCGGCCCTCCCGAGCCGTCCGGCACCCCTTCGGCACGGATCGCCGCGTACGACGAGCGTCCGCCCGCTGCGGGGATCGCGCCACTCGAACGGCTCAGCGGCAGCGCCGTGACGCGGGTCAGGCCTTGACCGACACCCCGGCCTCCGTGGGGGTGGCGCCCCGCTCCCCGAGCTGTTCCGTCGGCACATGGGCGGTCTCACGGGCGGACAGAGCCGCGACCACCGGCGGCACACAGAGCGCGGCTGCGAAGAGGGCGACGCTGCCCCAGTTGTCGCCGTCGGGGCCGGCGATCTGCGAGGCGAACGCAACGGCGAAGCCGGCGATGGCGAAGCCGGTCTGGGTGCCGATCGCCATGCCCGAGAGCCTGACCCGGGTGGGGAACATCTCGGCGTAGAAGGACGGCCAGATGCCGTTGGCAGCGCTGTAGACGACGCCGAAGACCAGGATGCCCGTGACGAGCACCAGCGGATAGCTGCCGGTCGAGATCGCCCACAGGTACAGGGGCATCACCACCGCGCTGCCGGCGGCCCCGACGAGGAACACCGGCCGGCGCCCCACCCGGTCGGACAGCCGGGCCCACAGCGGAATGGTGAACAGGGCGACCAGATTGGCCAGCGCGCCCACCCACAGCATGCCGGTGCGGCTCAGGCCGACCGCGTCGCTCGTGGCGTAGGACAGCGCCCAGACGGTGAAGATCGTGCTGACGGTGGCGATCACGGCGGCCGCGACGACCCGCAGCACGTCGGCCCAGTGGTCGCGCAGCAGCACGGCCAGCGGCATCTTCGCCACGCCCCCGGTGGCCGCCTGCTCGGTGAAGACCGGGGTCTCCTCCAGGGTGCGGCGGATGACGTATCCGGTGACGGCGACCGCGATGCTCAGCCAGAACGGGATGCGCCAGCCCCACGAGAGCAGTTGCTCCTCCGGGAGGGCGGCGACGGGGATGAAGGCCAGGGTCGCGATGAGCTGGCCCGCCTGGGTCCCGTTGATGGTGAAGCTGGTGAAGTAGCCGCGCCGGTGCGGGGGCGCGTGCTCCAGACTCATCGAGTTGGCGCTGGCCTGCTCACCCGCCGCGGAGATGCCCTGCATGATCCGCAGGATGACGAGCAGGACGGGGGCGGCCCCGCCTATCTGGTCCCTGGTGGGCAGACAGCCGATGAGGAACGTCGACAGGCCCATCAGCATCAGCGTGAAGACCATGATCTTCTTGCGGCCGAGGCGGTCGCCGACATGACCGAGGAAGAGCGCGCCGACCGGACGGGCCGCGTAGGCGACACCGAAGGTGGCCAGTGACAGCAGGGTCGCGTTCGCAGGGTCCGACTCGTCGAAGAAGACCTTCGGGAAGATCAGCGCGGCCGCGCTGCCGTAGATGAAGAAGTCGTAGTACTCGAGCGCACTGCCGATCCAGGCGGCGAGGGCGGCCTTACGGGGCTGGGCCTGCGGCGTGGGCGGAGAGCCGGAGGCAGGGTCGTGAGCGGTCACGTCGGGCTCCTTCGGGGACGTTCCGTGCGGGGAGGGGCGAGCGGCCCGGCTAATTAACGCACCAGTTAGTTAGTTGCGGATGGCTACGGATGGTGCGAGCAGTTGACGTCCCTGTCAAGAGTTCGCGCAGGATCGGCCCCGGGGGGTGCCCCGCCGCGCAGCTCGTCCGGCCCGGCCCGGCCCCGAACCGGCCTGCCGGTCCCGCTCCCGTCGGCCGCCGGTCCGTCCTACGCCGCCCGGTCGGCCGTGAGGTACGCGATGATCATGTCGCCCAGCATGGCCCGGTAGTGCTCGCGCCGGCCGGGGTCCACCAGGTCGCGGCCGAAGAGCGCGCCGAAGGTGTGCCGGTTGGCGATGCGGAAGAAACAGAACGAGCTGATCATCGCGTGCAGGTCCACGGCGTCGACGTCCGCCGTGAAGAGTCCCGATGCGCGGCCCGTGTCGAGGATGCGCCGCAGGACCTCGATCGCCGGCGAGCCGATGCGGCTCAACTCCGCCGAAGCGGCGATGTGTTCGGCCTCGTGGATGTTCTCGATGCTGACCAGGCGGATGAAGTCCGGGTGCTCCTCGTGGTGGTCGAAGGTCACCTCTGCCAGCCGGCGGACCGCCGCCACGGGGTCGAGGTGCTCGACGTCCAGCAGCTGTTCGGCCTCGCGGATCCTGGTGTACGCCCGCTCCAGGACCGCGGTGAAGAGCTGCTCCTTGCCGCCGAAGTAGTAATAGATCATCCGCTTCGTGGTGCGCGTGCTGGCGGCGATCTCGTCGACCCTGGCGCCCGCGTAACCGAGTCGTGCGAACTCCCGCGTCGCCACGGTCAGGATCTCGTCCCTGGTGCGCGCCGCGTCGCGGGTCCGCGCGGCGGGCTGGGCGGGTCCTTCGGTGCTGGTCATCCGGATCCTTCGCGGCAGGCGGTGCGTGCTCGCGATTCTAGAGCGGGGGTCATGGGCGGGGGATTCGGCCCGGGGGCTTCCCCGGGCCGCCGTTTTTCGATATGACTAACTAACCAGTCCGTACATTAGCTTCGAGGTCGGCCCTCCGCGTCGATCCGCCGAGCCGACCCCCATGCCGATGCTCCAACGGGAAGTGAACGATGCCGAATCCCCCGGCCCCGCACCCGGGCGTCCCCGTCCTCGTGCTGAACGGCCCCAATCTCGATCTGCTCGGCCTGCGCGAGCCCGAGGTGTACGGCAAGGACACCCTGGCCGGTGTCGAGGCGCTCTGCCGGAGCACCGCGGCCGCCCACGGGCTGCGTGCCGACTGCCGGCAGAGCAACCACGAGGGTGTGCTCATCGACGCGATCCACGAGGCCCGCACCGCGCACCGGGGCATCGTGATCAACCCCGCCGGCTACAGCCACACCTCGGTCGCCGTGCGGGACGCGCTCGCCGCCGTGGCACTGCCCGTCGTGGAGGTACACCTCTCGAACATCCACCGGCGGGAGCCCTTCCGCCACCACAGCCACGTCTCGGCCGTCGCCGACACCGTCATCTGCGGGGCGGGGTCCCACGGTTACGCCCTGGCGCTCACCCACCTCGCCCAGCTTCTGGAGGCGAACCGGTGAGTCCGGACTCGTATCTCGTCGGCCTCATCGGCTCCGGCATCGGCCCCTCGCTCAGCCCCGCGCTCCACGAACGCGAGGCGGACCGGCAGGGGCTGCGCTACCTCTACCGCCTCATCGACATCGACACGCTCGGCGTCCCGCCGGAGAGGACGGGCGAACTGGTCCGCTCCGCACGCGACATGGGCTACGACGGCCTCAACGTCACCCACCCCTGCAAGCAGCAGGTCCTCGCCCACCTCGACGCCCTCTCGCCGCAGGCCGAGGCGCTCGGCGCGGTCAACACCGTGGTCTTCGAGGGAGACCTCGCGATCGGCCACAACACCGACGCGACCGGCTTCGCCGCCTCCTTCGCACGCGGTCTGCCCGAGGCGCCCCTGGAACGCGTGGTGCAACTGGGAGCGGGCGGCGCCGGTGCCGCCGTCGCCCACGCCCTCCTCGCACTCGGCGCCGGGCGGCTCACCGTGCTGGACGCGCTGCCCGACCGCGCGTCGGCCCTCGCGGCCTCCCTGAACCGCCACTTCGGTCCCCGCCGCGCCACCGCCGCGGACCTCCTGGACATCGCGGCGGAGACCACGGGTGCCGACGGGCTGGTCAACGCCACCCCCATCGGCATGGCCGGCCACCCCGGACTCCCGCTCCCCGCGGATCTGCTGCACCCCGGGCTGTGGGTCGCCGAGGTCGTCTACCGACCGCTGGAGACCGCACTCGTGCGCACCGCCCGCGCCCTCGGCTGCCCCACCCTCGACGGTGGAGGCATGGCCGCCTACCAGGCCGCCGATTCCTTCCGGCTCTTCACCGGCCGGGAACCCGACACCGCCCGCATGCTCGCCGACATCGCCGATCTCACGTCCGCCCGCTGAAGCCCCGACCGAACTCCGCACCGATGCCCGCAGGAGGACCGACATGCGAACGTCCATCGCCACCGTCTCGCTCAGCGGAACGCTCACCGAGAAACTCGCCGCGGCGGCACGCGCGGGCTTCGACGGCGTCGAGATCTTCGAGAACGACCTGACCGGAAGCCCGCTGAGCCCGGAGGAGATCCGGGAACGGGCGGCCGACCTCGGTCTGACCATCGATCTCTACCAGCCGATGCGCGACATCGAGGCCGTCCCCGCCGACGAGTTCGCCCGCAACCTGCGGCGCGCCGAGCACAAGTTCCGGCTGATGCGACGGCTCGGCGCCGACACCGTCCTGGTCTGCTCCAGTGTGTCGCCGTACGCCGTCGACGACGACACCCTCGCCGCCGGGCAGCTGCGCCGGCTGGCGGACCTCGCGCAGGAGTCCGGGATCCGGGTCGCCTACGAGGCGCTGGCGTGGGGCCGCCACGTCAGCACGTACGAGCACGCCTGGCGCATCGTCGAGGCCGCCGACCACCCCGCCCTCGGTGTCTGCCTGGACAGCTTCCACATCCTGGCCAGGGGCTCCGACCTCTCGGGAATCGAGGACATCCCCGGCGGCAAGATCTTCTTCCTCCAGCTCGCGGACGCCCCGCAGATGGCGCTGGACGTGCTGCAGTGGAGCCGCCACCACCGCTGCTTCCCCGGCCAGGGCGACCTCGACGTCGCCGCCCTGGTGCGGGCCGCCGTCCGCGCCGGATACGACGGGCCGCTCTCCCTGGAAGTGTTCAACGACGTCTTCCGCCAGGCGGACGCCGGTCGCACGGCGATCGACGCCCGGCGCTCGCTGACGCTGCTGCAGGAGTCGGCGGGGGTGACCGCGCCCCCGGCACCGGTCGTCCCGACCGGATTCGCCTTCGTCGAGATCGCCACGGCCGACACGGCCAGAATCGCCCCGCTGCTGACCGCGCTGGGCTTCTCCCGTACGGCCAGGCACTCCGGAAAGCCCGTGGACCTCTGGGAACAGGGCGAGGCACGCATCCTGCTCAACACCGACACCGACACCGACACCGACACCGGCAGCCACCGGTCCGGCCCCTCGCTCACCGCGGTCGGCCTGGAGAGCCCCGACCCCGCGGGCGCGTCCGCGCGGGCCGAGTCGCTGCTCGCCCCCGTCCTGCCCCGGCGCCGCGCTCCCGGCGACGCCCCGCTGGACGCGGTGGCCGCACCCGACGGCACCGAGTTCTTCTTCTGCGTCACCGAACGTCCCGGGGACACCGGACACCCCGGCTGGACCGGTGACTTCGTCCCCGCCCCGCACACCCCCGCCCCCATCGGGATCACCCGCGTCGACCATGTCGCGCTGAGCCAGCCCTGGCACCACTTCGACGAGGCGACCCTCTTCCACCGGGGTGTGCTGGGCCTGCGCCCGCAGGCGAGCGTCGACCTCGCCGACCCGTACGGGCTGCTCCGCAGCCGCGCAGTCAGCAACGAGGACGGCACCGTGCGCATCGCCCTCGGCGTGGGCGCGTCCCCCGGCGAGGACCCGGCCCGGGGCGGCCGCCCCCAGCACGTCGCCCTGGTCACCGACGACCTCGTCCCCACGGTCCGCCGCGCACTCGCGTCCGGCGCCCGGATGCTGCCGGTCCCCGCCAACTACTACGACGACCTGGCCGCGGCTCACGAGTTCGCCCCCGGTGAGCTGGAGACCTACCGCGAACTCGGCATCCTCCACGACCGCGACGAGAAGGGGGAGTTCCGGCACTGCTACACAGTGACGACCGGCCGTGTCTTCTTCGAGCTCGTCGAGCGGGTCGGCGGATACGACGGCTACGGCGCCCGGAACGCACCGGTACGGCTGGCCGCGCAGCACGCCCTGGCCGAGTGAGTCAGTCCGCGCGGGCCTCGAACCCGGCGCGGGCGTCGAACGCGGCGCGCCGGGTGGCCCGGCGCAGGGCCCTGAGCAGCGTGGGACCGACGGCCAGGGTCAGGACCACGGTGAGGGCGGCCCGGCCCAGGTCCCAGCCGAGCGAGGTGGCCGCGCAGTACGCGAGGAAGCGGACCAGGTTCTCGTGCAGCGGGTCGCCCGCCACGAAGGAGATGCCGGAACCGAGCCCGGGCACGATCGTCCAGCCGTACAGGTTCATCACCGTGCCGTAGGCGAACGCCGCCACGAAGCCGTAGCCCGCCAGCGTCAGCAGCTCACCCCTGCCGCGCAGCCGGTCCGGGCCGGGCAGCAGGCCGGCGCCCATGGTGAACCAGCCCATCGACAGCATCTGGAAGGGCATCCACGGTCCCACCCCGCCCGTCAGCAGCGCCGAGGCGAACATGGTGACCGAGCCGAGCACGAAGCCGAAGCCGGGCCCCAGCACCCGGCCGCTCAGCACCATCAGGAAGAACATGGGCTCCAGGCCGGCCGTCCCCGCGCCCAGCGGACGCAGCGCCGCCCCGACGGCGGCCAGCACCCCCAGCATCGCGACGGCCTTCGCGTCGAGACCGGAGTCCGCGATCGTCGCGAGGACGACACCGACGAGCAGCACCAGCAGGACGGCGAACAGCCACGGGGCGTCCTCGGCGTGGGCGAGGCCGGAGCCCGCCCCCGCCAGCAGCGGCCAGCCGAAGCCGACCAGCCCGACCGCGCTGACCAGGACCAGCGCCGCGACGGCGTGCGGGCCGAGCCGTACCGGCCGGGCGGACCGTGCCGTCACGCGAGACCCTCCAGGGCCGTGCGCACCTGGGACACGGTCAGCCACTGCCGCGGCGCCAGGACCTTCGAGGTCTGCGGGGCGAAGGCGGGGGAGGACACCACGACCTGCCGGGTCGGGCCGTCGGCGACGACCTCACCGTCGGCCAGGATCACCACCCGGTCCGCCAGCTCCGCCGCCAGCTCCACGTCATGGGTGGCCAGGACGATGGCGTGGCCCCCGGCCGCCAGCCGCCGCAGTACACCGACGAGCCGTGCCTTCGCCGCGTAGTCCAGGCCGCGCGTCGGCTCGTCGAGGAGGAGGAGCGGAGGGCGGGCGGTGAGCACCAGGGCGAGGGCGAGCGCGAGCCGCTGCCCCTCCGAGAGATCGCGGGGGTGGACACCGTCCGGCACCCCGGGCAGCAGCTCGGAGACCAGGGCGCGGCAACTGCCCTCGGGTGCGCCCGCGTCGGAGTCGGCCGCCGCGCACTCGGCGGCGACCGTGTCCGCGTACAGCAGATCGCGCGGTTCCTGCGGTACGAGCCCGACCCGGCGCACCATGTCGCGGGGCGGGGTGCCGGACGGCTGGAGACCGCCGACGAGGACGGAGCCCGTGGTCGGCGGGGTCGTACCGACCAGGGTCGAGAGCAGGGTCGACTTGCCGGCGCCGTTGCGGCCCATCAGGGCCACGGTCTCACCCGGCGCGACGGACAGCGTCACCCCGCGCAGCGCCTGGACCCGTCCGTGCCGCACCCCGAGTCCCTCGACCCGGGTGACGACACCGGCGAGCGGGGCAGGCGCGGGGGACGGGGCCGGACGGCGGCCGAGCAGCCGGCCCAAAAGGCCGGGGCGGGGCGCGGCCGGTTCGGGCAGCGGGACGGGTGCGGCGTCGGCCGGGGCCTCACGCTCCGGCGGCTCCACGTCGGCCAGCCGCTCCCGCAGGTCCACCGCACGGCGCCGGGCGTCACGCACCGACAGCGGCAGCGGATCCCAGCCCACCAGCCGGCCCAGGTCCACCACCGGCGGCCGGACGGGCGACAGCGCCATGATGTCCGCGGGCGCGCCCATCACCGGCGCGGCACCGGGGGCGGGCAGCAGGAGGACCTGGTCCGCGTACTGGACCACACGCTCCAGCCGGTGCTCGGCCATGAGCACCGTCGTGCCCAGGTCGTGCACCAGGCGCTGGAGCACCGCCAGCACGTCCTCGGCCGCCGCCGGGTCCAGGGCGGACGTCGGCTCGTCGAGGACCAGGACCCTGGGGTGCGGGGTGAGGACCGAGCCGATCGCGACCCGCTGCCGCTGGCCCCCGGAGAGCGTGGCGATCGGCCGGTCACGCAACTCGGCGAGCCCCAGCAGATCCAGCGTCTCCTCGACCCTGCGTCGCATCACGTCCGGGGCGAGGCCCAGCGACTCCATGCCGTACGCCAGCTCGTCCTCGACGGTGTCCGTCACGAAGTGGGCGAGCGGGTCCTGGCCCACCGTGCCCACCAGATCGGCGAGTTCACGCGGTTTGTGGGTGCGGGTGTCGCGTCCGCCCACGGTGACCCGGCCGGACAGCACCCCGCCGGTGAAGTGCGGCACCAGACCGGACACCGCACCCAGCAGAGTCGACTTACCGACACCGGATGGGCCGACGGCCAGCACCAGTTCGCCCTCGGGGATCGTGAGGTCCACCCCGGACAGAGTGGGGCGCCCGGCGCCCTCGTACCGTACCGAGACCTGCTCGAACCGGATCATGCGCGCTCCTTGGAGTCCGAGGAAGAGAGGGGAAGCGGAGCCACCGCGGCGGGCAGCAGACCGATCAGCACGGCGGCGGCGGGCCACAGCGGCAGCACGGGAGCGGTGAGCGGCAGGACACCGGGGCGCAGGGCCTCCGGGTCGGCGGCGCCCGCCCGGATCATCACCGCGGCGACCGCCGCGCCCGAGCCCGCGACGAGCCAGGCGCGTACGCCCCAGCGGTCCGGCCGGTAGCGGGTACGGACCGAGCGGCGGCCGCCCAGCCTGAGCCCGGCCCCCGCGGCGGCCAGACCGGCCAGCAGCAACGGCAGCCCGTGCACCGCGCCCTGCGCGGCCAGCAGCCCGTACGTCCCCGCGCACACGCCGAGCAGCCCGCCGAGCGTCAGCACGTGCGTGGTGCGCCGGACGGCGGGCGGGACCTGAGCGGTGCGCCCGTACCCCCGCGCGTCCATCGAAGCCGCCACGGCCACCGAACGCTCCAGCGCGCCCTCCAGCACCGGCAGCCCGATCTGGAGCACCGCCCGGACCCCGCCGGTCGGGCGGCCGCGCAGCCGGCGGGCCGTCCGCAGCCGTGCCACGTCGGCGACCATGTTCGGCGCGAACGTCATCGCGACGACGACGGCGACCCCCACCTCGTACAGGGCGCCGGGCAGGGACTTCAGCAGCCGGGCCGGATTGGCCAGCGAGTTCGCCGCACCGACGCAGATCAGCAGTGTGGCCAGCTTCGCGCCCTCGTACAGGGCGAAGACCACCTGCTCCGCGGTGACCCGGCCGCCGATCCTGACCCCCTGCGCCCAGTCGGGCAACGGCACCTCGGGCACCGTGAACAGGGTGTGCGTACCGGGCAGCGGCGAGCCGAGGAAGACGGTGAACACCAGCCGCACCGCGACGACGAACAGCCCGAGCCTGATGAACGCCCCGTACGAACGGGCCCACGGCGCGTCCGTACGGCGCGCCGCCACCACGTAACCGGCCACCCCCACCAGCAGTCCGAGCAGCAGCGGGTTGGTGGTCCGGGACGCGGCGGTCGCCAGCCCGAGGGCCCACAGCCACCAGGCCCCCGCCGGAAGCGCGTTGCCGCGCGTCGCCGCGGGCGCGCGCAGGGCAGGGCGGAGCCGGGCCGGGCCGGTGGAGCGGGTCATCGGCGGCGGCGGGCCCGCAGTACGGCGGCGACACCCAGGACGAGCACCGCGCCGATACCGGCGAGCACACCCACCGACGGGCCGCCGTCGCCGGACGCGTCCTGCGCACCCTCCGTGGCGGATGCTGTGGCCGCGCCGTCCGGCTTCGCGGTCTCCGGCCGCGCGCCCACCTGCTCACCGCAGCCCGAGCGCGGGTAGCCCGAGATCGCGCAGAGCATCGCGGCGCTGTCGTACCGCAGCGGCTTCGCCACCGAGGCGAGGGCTTCCGCCGTGCTCGCGTCAGGTGCGACCAGGGCGCAGGCGGTGCGCGGAGCCGGCGGTTCCTCTCCGTCCGGCGCGTCCGCCGCCGTGCCCGGATCGATGACCAGCGCGATCCGCTTGAGGCCGTCCTCCGCCGGGGTGCCCGCGCAGACCGTCCCGAAGTCCGGAGCGCGGCGCGGCTGGGCCGAATCCTGTGAGTCCTCGCTCACCGAGAAGCGGAAACCCTGCACCGTGCCGTCGTCCGGCCGGACCGAGGAGGGCCCCTGCGTGGCGTACGTCCAGCCCTTTCCGCCGTCGCCCTCCCAGAACGACCAGTAGCGGTAGCCGGCCGCATACGCGTTTCCGGCGCCCAGCAGGGCCAGCAGGGCGGCGACGACGAGAAGCAGCGTCGCCCTGCCCGGCGGGCGCCTCACAGCTGCTGGTTCTTCCGGCGGCCGCTGAGGAGGAAACCGATGCCCGCGCCGAAGGCGAGACCGATGCCGATGATCCACCAGAGGCCGAGACCCTCGTCGTCGCTGCTCGTGTCCGCGGGCTTGGAGGGCGTCGTCGCGGTCGGCGAGGGCACCGCCGTGGCTGCGGGCGCCGGGCCCGTGGCGTTGAGCTGCCTGACGAGGTCGACGCCCCCGAAGTCCCGGGCGTCGGTGCCGGTCGCGTGGGCGGCGAGGACCAGCTGGGCGGTGGCGGCGGGACCGCCCTCCTTCGCCCAGCCCTGGGCGTGCTTCTCCAGATACGCGACGGAGTCGGCCGCCTCGTCCTTGTGCCCGGCTGCCGCCAGCGCCACGACGGCGTCCGCCGTGTTGCCGAAGTCCGGCTGCGGGGCCGACTCCTCGGCGCCCGGCATCGGAGGCAGATCCAGATACCCCTTCCCGGCCAGAGCCTTCGCCAGGTAGGAGGCGCCGTTCTGCGCGGACTGCTCGGGGGTGAGGTCGCTGCCCTCGGTGCAGACGGGGGCCTTCACCGCGTTGTAGTTCCCCGCGGCCATGCCCTTGCCCATCGAGCCGAGCACCGCGGCCGCCGTGGCGTCCGCGTTCGCGGCCAGCTTGCCCGCCTTGTCCGGCTGGTAGGCGAACGCCCCGCCGTCCTCGCCGCCGCAGGGCAGCGCGAAGGTCTGCAGCGCCGTGTACGGAGTCTTCCCGCCCGCCTTGGTGATGTCGGCGAGCGGCACGCCCGCCCGGGCCAGGGCGCCGTTCACGACGGCGGTGGAGTTGGCGTCGCTCGGGCTGCCAGGGTTGTAGCCCCAGCCGCCGTCGTCGTTCTGCACGGACTTGAGCCAGGCGACTCCGTTGTCCACGACCTCGCGGTGCACACCGAGCTCGACCACGGCCTGGACAGCCGCCGCCGTCGCGTTGGTGTCCGCGACCGTCTTGTCGTCGCAGGGACGGGAGGCGTCGCGGTACGAGGCGAAGGCCCCGCTGTCGCACTGCTGGCCGACGAGCCAGTCCACCGACTTCGTGGCGGGCGTGACCAGCTCGATCTTCTGGGCGAGGAAGGCCAGCGACTGGCGCCACACCCCGTCGTACGTCGGGTCCTTGGTGCCGTACAGCCCCTCCGGAAGGTCCGGTGCGGAGGGGGACGGGGACGGACTCGGCGCGGCGAGGGCCGCCGGGGCGGCCGCTCCACAGAGCACGGCGGTGATCGCGAGCGCTGCCGCGCGACGGCGTACGGACATGGCGGGCCGGGCCTCTCGAATGGGGTCTTCCCCCGCTCGAGCTGGGCCGAGCGCGTAGGGATCGGGTCGGCACCGGATTCGCACCGGCTTCCCCTGTACGGGCATGATGACGACCAGCCCACTCTACCGGGGCGCTCCCGACCCCCTCCGGGCGGACAGCCGCACCCGGACGTCCGAGGGCCTTCCCAGCAGGTCAGAGCCCGTGCGAGACTCCGGCGGGGGTCACATGGGCGCGTGCCCGTGGGGGAGGAACGACCGGGGCGGGAAGCATCCAGTGCGCGGAACCAGAAGAGGCACGGCGACGGTCGCCGTCATGGCGGCCGGACTCATCACGCTGACGGCGGGCTGCGGCCTCGTCGGGGACGCCGGGAGCGCCCCGGCCCCCTCCCCGGAGCCCACCCCGCCGTTCACGGCGCAGACGGTCGCCGACGAGATAGCCGGCTTCGCCCGGGCCGGAGGACTCCCCGAGGGGGACACCTCGGCATCCGGCCCCGCGAAGGGCGACTGGCGGGCATGCGTGGCGCCCTGGACCGGCGACGCGCCGGCGGCCGGAGCCGCCGACGCCTTCGACGCGACGGTGACACGCCTGCGGCAGCACGACTGGGAGATCGTCTCCAGCCACGCCGAGCAGGACATCACCTACCGCACCCTCAGCAAGCGGGGCTGGATGCTGTACGCCCGCTACCACGACGGTGACGGCTCCGGCACCTTGCGGACCGTGTCGCTCAACGCGGTCGAGGACAGCTGCCGACTGCCCGGGAAGGTCCTGGGCGACTACGAGGACCCGGTCTGACAGCCGGAGTCCGCGATCACGAAGTGGCCCGCCGGGGCCTCCCGGAGGGTGTGGGTGACGAACACGTTGTACAGCCCCATGTCCTGGTCCGAACCGTTCGCGTAGGCGTGGCCGCCCGAGGTGTGCGCCCGGCCGGCCGTCACATGTGCGTAGTTCGTCGCGGTGAAGCACCTGGCGGGGGCCGCGCCGCCCGAGGTGGTCGCGGTCACGGCGGACGAGCCCGCCCCGGCGGCCCCCGAGGAGTCGGCCGCGGTCACCGAGTAGCGGTAGGCGGTGCCCGCGGTCAGGCCGGTGTCCGTGAACGACGTGGACGCGGTCGTGGTCACCTTCGCGCCGTCGCGGTACACCGTGTAGGAGGCCGCGCCCGTGACCGCGCTCCACGTCAGTGACGCGCTGCTGTCCGTGACCCCGGTGACCTTCAGACCGGCCGGGGCGGGCAGCCCGTCCCCACCGCCCGGTGCCGCCTTGTCCAGGCCCCAGAACACGCCCGTGTGGTAGGCCGAGCAGATGGTGTCCAGGAAGTACGCGGCCGTCGAACCGCACTGCCCGGCGCCCGATCCGGGGTCCACCGGCAGACCGTGTCCCATGCCGGACACCGAGAAGGTCTCCACGGCGGGCTGCCCGGACGCGTCGTCGTAGACGCTCCGGGTGGTGCTGCCCGGCAGGCTCTCCGTGCGGGACGGGGTCTGGCCGATGCCCCAGACGTCGGTCCACTGGTCGCGCAGCGCGGTGGCGTTGGCGGGGCGGACCGTGTAGTCGGACGTGCCCTGCCAGATCGCCACCCGGGGCCAGGGCCCGGTCCAGCCCGGGTGGGAACCGCGGACCTTGTCGCCCCACCGGGCGGGCGAGAGCTGCTGCGGGCCCGTCTGGCAGCCGGAGGCGGCGGCCTGACTGGTGGCGCACTGCGCGGGGAGACCGGAGGCGACCGACCCGCCCGCGAAGACGTCCGGGTAGGCGGCCAGCAGATCGGCGGTCATCCCGCCGCCCGCGGACAGCCCGGTGACGAACACCCGGCGGCCGTCGGAGCCGTACGTCTGCTTCGCGTACTCGACCATCTGCACCACGGACGCCGCCTCGCCCCTGCCCCGCGTGCTGTCCGCCGGGTCGAACCAGCCGAAGCACGAGAGGGCGTTGTTCGCCGAGGTGGTCTGCGGGAAGACGACGTCGAAGCCCCACAGGTCGGCGTACTCGGTCCAGCCCGAGTTGGTGTAGTAGGCGTTCGCCGACTGCGTGCAGCCGTGCAGAGCGACCACCAGGGGCGCGCCCGCCGGCACGTCGTCGGGGGTGTAGGCGAACATCTGGAGACCGCCGGGGTTCGAGCCGAAGCCGGTGACCTGCTGGAGTCCGGCGGCCGCCGCGGCCGTGGGGGTGGCGACGGCGGGGGCCGGGTGCGCGCCGAGCACGGCGAGCAGGACACAGGCGGAGGCAGAGGTGACGCGGCGGAGCAGGCGTCGCAGGGTCGATGGGCGCACGGTGGGGCCTCCTCGTCGGACGTGCGGAACTGCTGCCGGAACCTATGGGCCGAGGGCCGGGCCGCCCATGTGGCAGGGGGACATCCGCCGCCCACCGCTGTGTGCGGCGCTCCTCTTGCGCACGCTCCGGACCTCCGGCCGCCCGCCGCCCCCGCCGGCCCGCGCCATGTACGCCGCCACCATGCGGGCTCCCCAGGGTGTGTGCACCGACCCCGTGTGAAGCGCGCGGCGACGTCCTTACGGTGACGCCCATGCAGACTTCCCGGACCCCCGAGCACGACCCCCGCGCCCTCGCCGGACGCACGGCCCTGGTCACCGGCGCCGCGAGCGGCATCGGACTGGCCTGCGCGCAGGCACTCGCCGCCGCGGGAGCCCATGTGCACGTGGTGGACAAGGCGGGCGACGCCGCAGAGAGCCTGGCGTCACGCATCGGCGGCACGGCCTGGGTGGCCGACCTCTCCGTGGCCGAGGCGGTGGACGGGCTGCCCGCCGACGTGGACATCGTGGTCAACAACGCGGGGCTCCAGCACGTGGCCCCCGTGCACGAGTTCCCGCCGGACCGCTTCGCCCTGATCCACCGCGTCATGGTGGAAGCCCCGTTCCGCATCTTGCGCCGCACGCTCCCCGGCATGTACGAACGCGGCTGGGGCCGCGTCGTCAACATCTCGTCCGTGCACGGGCTGCGCGCGAGTCCCTACAAGTCGGCCTACGTCTCGGCAAAGCACGCACTGGAGGGTCTCAGCAAGGTGGTCGCACTCGAAGCGGCGCCGCACGGCGTGACGAGCAACTGCGTCAGCCCCGGCTACGTCCGCACGCCCCTGGTCGAGGACCAGATCGCCGACCAGGCCCGCAGCCACGGCATCTCCGAACAGGAGGTCGTGGGCCGGGTGCTGCTGGAACGCAGCGCCCTCAAGTCGCTGATCGAGCCCGGTGACGTGGCCGGGGCCGTCCTGTGGCTGTGCGGACCTGGCACGGCGCACATCACCGGGAGCTCCCTCACGATGGACGGCGGCTGGACCGCCAACTGACGTGACCGGACCGCCGACCGACCACCCACCACCCGTGCGAGCCGGAAGAACGATGACCGCCCATGTCTGAACCGTCCCCCTCCGCCGCGCCCCTCCTGGCCGGCCTCCTCGACCTGCTGGCCGACGACGCCCCCGCCGAGGCCCTGGGCGCCGTCACCTCGCAGGCCAGGGCCGCGGGTGTGCCCGCGGCCGAACTGGCCGAGGTGGAGCGGGCGGCCGCCACCGCACTGCGCATCCGGGGCGCCCTGCGCCAGCACCGGCGCAGGGAGCTCCAGCTCACCGCCCTCTTCGACACGGCGGGCGACCTGGCGGCCTCCCGGGACCTGGACGACGTGCTCAAGGCGATCGTGCGGCGCGCCCGGATGCTGCTGGGCACCGACACCGCCTACCTCACGCTCCCCGACGAGGAGGCCGGGGACACCTACATGCGGGTGACCGACGGATCGGTGTCCGTCCTCTTCCAGCGGCTCCGGCTCGAACTGGGCGAAGGGCTCGGCGGACTGGTCGCCCAGACCGCGAGCCCCTACGCCACCCCCGACTACCGCACCGACGAACGCTTCCGCCACACCCGCAACATCAACGCCGGTGTGCTGGACGAAGGACTGGTGGCGATCCTCGGCGTCCCCCTGCTGCTCGGCTCCAGCCGGGGCGGTACGGGCAAGGTCATCGGGGTCCTCTTCGCGGCCGACCGCGCCGCGCGGGTCTTCAGCCCCGACGAAGTGGCCCTGCTCTGCTCGCTCGCCGCGCACGCCGCGATCGCGATCGACACCGCCCGGGCCCTGGACGACACCCGCACCGCCCTCGCGGAACTCGCGGGCGCCAACGCGGAACTGGCCGAGGCCAACGCCGCCGTACGCGCGCACTCGGCCGCCATGCAGCGGGCCGAGGAGGCCCACGACCGGCTCACCGACCTGGTCCTGCGCGGCGGCGACGTGAAGGACGTCGCCCTGTCCGTCGCCGGGCTCCTGGACAGCCCCCTGACCATCCACGACCCCGGCGGGCGCCCGCTGGCGGCCGTACGCCCCGGCGGCACCGGCTTCGCCGCCGACAGCATGGACGCCGGCTGGCTCGCCGGCACCGCCGAGGAGTCCCGCCACGGGGCCCGCGCCGTCCACCGCGACGGCCGGTGGATCTGCGCGGTGCTCGCCGGCCACGAACTCCTCGCCAGCCTGGTGCTGCACCGGCCGGGCCGGCTCGACGACTCCGACCGGCGGCTCTACGAACGCGCCGCCGTCGTCACGGGCCTCCTGCTGCTGCTGCGCCGCACGGTCGCCGAGACCGAGAACCGGATACGGGGCGAGCTGATCAGCGATCTGCTCAGCGACCCGGAGCGCGATCCCGCCGGCCTCGCCGAGCGTGGCCGGAGGCTGGGCATCGACCTGGACCGGCCCCACGTCCTGCTGGTGGCGGAGGCGGCGGCCCGGGAGAAGCTCGGCGGCGCCGCGATGCGCTACCTGTTCGGCGGGGACATCCACGGGGTCAGCGCCGAACACGCCGGCACCGTCGTGCTGCTGGTCGACGGCGGCGGCACGCCCCCGGGCGACGCCGCACGAGCCGCGGCCACGCAGCTCGGTCACCTGGTCCAGGCCCCCGTCACCGTCTCCGGCACGGGACCCGCCCGCGGCGCCCGTGAACTCGCCGCCGCCTACGCGGAAGCCGCGCGCTGCCTGCGTGCCATGCGGGTCCTGGGCCGGGAGGGAGAAGGGGCCTGCGTCGACGAACTCGGCTTCCTGGGCGTCGTCCTGGGCAACGCGAAGGACGTGGACGGCTTCGTGACGGCGGTGCTGGGACCCCTGCTGCGCTACGACGAGCGGCGCGGCACCCAGCTCGTACGCACGCTGCGGGCGTACTTCGGCGCGGGCGGCAGCCTGATCAGGGCCAAGGACGAACTGCACGTGCACGTGAACACCGTCGTCCAGCGCCTCGACCGGATCCAGGTGCTGCTGGGCCGCGACTGGAACGAGCCCGACCGCGCCCTGGAGCTCCAGCTCGCCCTGCGGCTGCACCTGCTGTCGGGCGCCCGGGACCGCTGAGCCCCGGGCCGCCCGCCTGCCTCACCGCGGGACGACCACCGCCCGCAGCAGGGCGCCGGCGATCTCGCCGGCCCCCTTGTCTCCCGTCAGCACCGTGTAGTGGTTGACGTCCTCGACGCGTACGGCCGTGACGTTCGTGCCCGGCTGCCCCGCGGCCGCCAGCCGGGACTCGTCGTACAGCCCCTGCTCCTCGTCCATCAGCCCCCGCCGCGCCCACAACAGAGTCGCCGGCCCTGGGAGTTCGCCGGCCGCCGCGAGCACCTCGTCCGTGAACAGGCCCACCCCGTCCGTGCGGACCGCCTCCAGCCGGCAGCCGGAGCGCAGCGCGGGTTCCTCACCGGTCAGGTCACGCTGGATGTACGCGTCCACCTCCGGCGACCAGGCGTCGCCCGCGAACGCGGGATGGGCCCGCCAGAAGGAGCGGTAGGCGTCCCGGTCGGGGAAGGTCATGGACAGCCGGTCCATGGCCGGCCCGATCACCGCCGTCATCAGCTCGTCCGCCGACAGATGCGTGGGCGCGGGGAAGCCGAAACCGCCGTCGACCAGTACCACCGGGCCGAAGCGGTCCGGGTGGCGCACGGCCGCGAGCGCCGCCACGAAGGCGCCCATCGAATGGCCCGCCAGCACCACCCCGTTCCGGCCCAGCGCCCCGGCCACGGCGGCGGCGTCGTCCGCGTGGGCGGCGATGCCGTACGGGCCGGGCAGCCCGGAACTGCCGGCCCTTCCCCGCAGGTCCGGGGCGACCAGGGTGACCCGGCCGGCGAGCAGCCTGGCCACCGCACCCCAGGACAGCGCGTTGGCCGTGATCCCGTGCAGGGCCACCACGACCGGCGCCCCGGCGTCCCGGGCCGGCCAGCGCAGGGCGGCCAGTTCACCGCCGGTGACGGGGACGCGTATCTCCTCGTACGGGATCATCGGTTCTCCTCACGGGTCCTGCGCAGACGGGACGGCAGCCGGGCCAGGCCGCCGGGCAGCAGGTGAACCACGGCCACGAACAGCACCCCGAGCAGGAACAGCGGCTGGGAGAGCGGCACACGCAGCACCGCGGGCAGGCCGGCGACCGCACCCGACCCGGCGAGGTCGCCCAGCCGGTGGTCGGCCCAGGTGTAGAGGATGCCGCCGACCATCGGGCCCCAGCGGGTGCCCGTACCGCCCAGCACCACCATCACGAGCAACGACAGGGTGAAGTCCGAGGTCGTCGTCCGGGGCGTGGAACCGCCGGTCAGCAGCAGATGGACGAGTCCGCCCGCCGCCGCCAGCGCCCCGGCCAGGACGAAGGCCGTCAGCTTGAACCCGTACGGCTTCAGGCCCAGCACCTCGACCCGGCGCTCGTTCTCCTTGATGCCCTCCCAGACCCGGCCGGTGGGGGAGCGCACCGCCCGGTGGACGACGGCGAGGGTCAGGACGAGATAGGCCAGCGCGATCCAGTAGAGGTTGGCGGTGTGGTCGATGCCGACCAGCCAGGAGGGCAGCAGCTCCGCCGGGGCCGCCCGGCCCTCCTCGCCGCCGGTGAACCCGCCGGGGTCGCGGGAGACGAGGATCGAGCCGGCCTGCGCGAAGGCGAGCGTCACCATGGAGAAGCCGATTCCGGTGACCCGCAGGCTCACCGAGCCCAGCACCAGGGCGAGCGCGGCGCCGGAGCACACACCGAGGACCGCCGCCGCGGCGAACGGCAGGCCCGCCTCCAGCAGGAACATGTTCGTGGCGTAGCTGCCCGCCGCGAAGTACAGGGCGTGCCCGAAGGACAGCAGCCCCGTACGCCCCAGCAGCAGGTCGTAACCGGTGGCGAGCGCGCCGAACAGCAGGCAGGTCGCCAGGAGTTGCAGACTGCCGGGGCTGCCGACCGGACCGTCCAGCAGTCCTGGCAGTGGCAGCGCGCTCCAGGGCGCGACGATCAGGAGCACGAGGACCGCGGCCGGCCACCAGCGCAGCAGCCGGTTCCTGTCGCCCCCCGGCGCTGTGCTCACGGAGGTGGGTGCGGGTGTGGTGGCGGTGCTCACGCGAGCCTCCCGGTCAGTCCGCGCGGCCGGACGAGCAGCAGCGCGGCGAGCAGGACGACGACGGCGAGGTCGCCGAGGCCCGCTGCGGTGTAGTAGTTGGCGAACTGCTGGACCAGACCGATGACCACGGCCGCCACGGCCGCGCCGGTCACCGACCCCATGCCGCCCGTGACCACGACGACGAAGGCGAAGATCAGCAGCGAGGTGCCCTGGTGGGGGTCGACCGAGCCGAAGTACAGCCCGCCGAGCGCCCCGCCCAGCGCCGCGGCGCAGCCGCCGATCGCGAAGACCAGCGTGAACGCCTTGCGGACGTCGATGCCCAGGGCGGTGACCATCGCCCGGTCCTCGACCCCGGCGCGCACGACCAGGCCGTGCCGGGTCCGGCCCAGGAACAGCCGCAGCGCGACCAGGACGGCGACCGCCGCCGCGACGAGCACGAGCCGGTCGACCGGGACGTCCGCGCCGAGCAGCGCGAAGGTGCCGGACAGCGCCTCGGGGCCGGGAAAGGTCCGGGCGTCCGGACCCCAGATGCCCGACAGCAGGGCGGGCACGGCCAGCCCCACGCCGACCGTCGCGAGCACCTGCTCCCGCGGCCGGGTGTACAGGGGCCGTACGACGGCCAGTTCGAGCACCACGGCGGCCAGTGTGCCCACCGCCGTACCGAACAGGACCGCCAGCGCGAAGCCCCAGCCGCCCGGGCCGGCGCCCGGTAGACGGCCCGAGGCCGCCCACCAGGTGCCGTACGCGCCGATGGAGAGCAGCGCCCCGTGGGCGAAGTTGAGCACGTCCATCAGGCCGAAGATCAGCGAGAGCCCGGACGCGACGAGGAAGTAGAGCGCCCCCAGACCGAGTCCGGTCATGGTGAGCAGCACGATCGTGGACATCAGGAATCCGCCTCCGCGGTGTGGGGGGCGAGCGGGCCCCGGCCGACGCCGAGCAGCCGGCGGGTGGCCTCCGCGTCGCCCAGCAGCCCGTCCGCCTCGCCCTGGTGGGCGGTGCGTCCGTCGGCAAGCACCACGCAGTGCCGGGCCAGCCGGCGTACGACGGCGAGGTTCTGCTCGACCAGGAGCACGGGCACCGCCTCGGCGGCGCGCTCCAGCACCTGGGCGACCTCGGTGACGACCTTGGGGGCCAGGCCCTTGGTGGGCTCGTCGGCGATGATCAGCCGGTTGCCGTTGAGCAGGGTGCGCCCGATGGCCACCATCTGCTGCTGGCCGCCGGACAGGGTCCCCGCCGACTGCCGCTCACGGCGCCTGAGTTCGGGGAAGAGCTCATGGACCAGGCCGTACGCGGGCCCGTCCGCGCCCCGGCGTTCGGCCAGGCGCAGGTTCTCCGCGACGGTGAGACCGGCGAAGATCCCCCGGTCCTCGGGGGCGTAACCGATGCCCCTGCGGACCAGGGTGTGGGTGGGCAGGCCGACCGTCTCCTCGCCGTCGAGGAGCACACTGCCGGTGCGCGGTACGAGCCCGAGGACACCGCGCACGGTCGTGGTCTTGCCCGCCCCGTTGCGGCCGAGCAGCGCGGTCACGCCCTGGGGCGCCACGTCGAGGTCGACCCCGTGCAGGATGTGCCGGCCGCCGACGAGGACGCGCAGGTCCCGCACGGTGAGCAGCGGGGACGCGGTCACAGCCCCTCCCCGAGATAGGCCTGCTGGACGACGGGGTCGGCGGTCACGGCGCCCGGGGTGTCCAGGGCGAGCAGCCGGCCGTGGTGCATCACGGCCAGCCGGTCCGCGAGTCCCAGCAGGACGTCCATGTGGTGCTCGACCATGAGCACGGTGCGGCCCTCCTCGCGGTGCAGCGCGCGGATCAGTTCGGTGAGCGCGGGGACCTCCTCGGCGCTCACCCCGGCCATCGGTTCGTCGAGCAGCATGAGCCTGGGCTCGCCCACCAGCAGGACGGCCAGCTCCAGCTTGCGTTTCTCGCCGTGGGAGAGCTCGGCGGCCGTGGCCGCCGCGCGATGCCCGAGCCCGGTGCGCTCCAGCACGCCCGCCACCTCCGAGGCGTACCGGGAGGCGCGCCGCCAGAGCCGGTGCGAACCGCCGTGCCTGGCCTGCGCGGCCAGCCGGACGTGCTCGGCCACCGTCATCCGCGGCCAGAGGCTGGAGGTCTGGAACGTCCGCCCGATCCCGAGCCGCGCGCGGGTGTGCACCGGCAGGCCGGTCAGATCCGCGCCGTCGAGTGCGAGGCCGCCCGCGGTGGCCGGGACGATGCCGCTGATCAGGTTGAACAGGGATGTCTTGCCGGCCCCGTTGGGACCGTCGACATGGTGCAGGCACCCTCACATGCGCCGGTGCCGGTGTGGGCACCGCACGTGGGCAGACCTCGGCGTGGGTCCGCGGACAGGCCGGCGGACACCGCGCACGGGCAGGTCTCAGCCCGGGTCCGCCGGCAGGTCGATCAGTCCGCACACGGTCTCGATGTCCCGCTTCACCTGCGCGATCGATTCCCGCCCCGACAGCCAGGTGATCAGCGCCGAGTGCCAGGTGTGCTCGATGACGCGCACCACGGACAGCTGCTCCTGCGTGGGGTCCTCCAGACCCATCGCGTCCAGCACGATCGCCGTCGTCAGCCGGGAGACGGCGTCCACCTCGGGGCTCACCCCGCGGTCGGCGAAGGTCAGGGCCCGCACCATGGCGTCCGCGAGATGGGGGTCGCGCTGGAGCGCCCGGAAGGCCCGCATCAAGGTCTCGGCGACCCGCTGGGCGGCGTCGTCCCCCGCCGGAGGCCTCCTGCGGAGCGTGACCTGGAGGTGCTGGAGCTGGTCCTGCATGATCGCGACGAGCAGATGGACCTTGGAGGGGAAGTAGCGGTAGAGCGTGCCCAGGGCGACCCCGGCGGCGTCCGCCACCTCACGCATCTGCACCGCCTCGAAACCGCCCCGCCCGGCGAGCTGCGCGCCGGCCTGCAGGATGCCGCGGCGACGGGCCTCCTGGCGTTCCGTCAGGGACGGGGCCGCCGGCCTGGCTTCAGCTGTCATCTGTCCCCATCCACAAAGGGAGAACCGGTTCCCTGTCCGGCCGGACGCCGGTTCACGGGCGGGCACAGCATGCCAGGGCCTCCACCGTGGCGCGAATCACCTGATCCGGCCGTCACACCGACGCTACCTGCCGGTAGATTCGGTGCGTGTTTGAACGAACGAGTCTGAAACTTGTTCTAGATTAGCGCGACCGGTTACGCTCCGGCGAAAACGCAGTGAGAAGGGGGCCGAGTGTGACCGCTGAGGCCATAGAGACGGGTCCCTTCGAGGGCGACAGCACGTCGGCCACCGACGGTGACCGGCCGTTGCGCATCGCACTCCTCACCTACAAGGGCAACCCCTTCTGCGGAGGCCAGGGCGTCTACGTCCGCCACCTCGGCCGTGAGCTGGCCAGGCTCGGCCACAGCGTCGAGGTGATCGGTGCCCAGCCCTACGCCGTGCTCGACGAGGGCGTCCCGCTCACCGAACTGCCGAGCCTCGACCTCTACCGCCAGCCCGACCCGTTCCGCACCCCGGGGCGCGGCGAGTACCGCGACTGGATCGACCTCGCCGAGGTCGCCACCATGTGGACCGGCGGCTTCCCGGAACCGCTCACCTTCAGCCTGCGGGCGCGGCGTCATCTCCGCGCCAGGCGCGGTGACTTCGACGTCGTGCACGACAACCAGACGCTCGGCTACGGCCTGCTCGGGGACCTCGGTGCCCCCCTCGTCACCACGATCCACCACCCGATCACCGTCGACCGCCGACTCGACCTGGACGCGGCGGAGTCGACGCGCCGCCGGCTCTCCGTCCGCCGCTGGTACGGCTTCACCCGGATGCAGAAGCGGGTCGCGCGCCGCCTGCCGTCCGTGCTCACCGTCTCCGGCTCGTCGCAGCAGGAGATCGTCGAGCACCTCGGGGTGCGCCGGGACCGTGTCCGGGTCGTGCACATCGGAGCCGACACCGACCTCTGGTCGCCGGACCCCTCGGTCGCCGAGGTCCCCGGGCGGATAGTCACCACCTCCAGCGCCGACGTCCCGCTCAAGGGCCTCGTCCACCTCGTGGAGGCCCTCGCCAAGCTCCGCACCGAGAACCCGGCGGCGCACCTCGTGGTCGTCGGCAAGCGGGCCGAGGACGGACCCGTCGCCCAGGCCATCGAGCGCTACGGGCTCCAGGAGGCCGTCGAGTTCGTCAAGGGCATCAGCGACGCCGAGCTCGTCGACCTGGTCCGCAGCGCCCAGGTCTCCTGCGTCCCCTCGCTGTACGAGGGCTTCTCGCTGCCCGCCGCCGAGGCCATGGCCACCGGGACCCCGCTGGTGGCCACCACCGGCGGCGCCATCCCCGAGGTCACCGGGCCCGACGGGGAGACCTGTCTCGCGGTGCCGCCCGGCGACGCGGGGGCGCTGGCCGCCGCACTCGGCCGGCTCCTCGGTGACGGCGAACTGCGCGCCCGCCTCGGCGAGGCCGGCCGCGCCCGGGTGCTCGCCAACTTCACCTGGGCCAGGGCCGCCGTCGGCACCGTCGAGCTGTACCGTCAGTCGATCGCCGCCCGGGGAGCCCGAAGGTGAGCGCCCCCACGGCTCCCGGAACCCGTACCTCCGACCTCGAAGGCAGGCCCCCGTGCTGACCGTCGACTTCACCCGCTTCCCGCTCGCCGCAGGCGACCGGGTGCTCGATCTGGGCTGCGGCGCCGGCCGGCACGCCTTCGAGTGCTACCGGCGCGGCGCCCAGGTCGTGGCCCTCGACCAGAACGCCGAGGAGATCCGCGAGGTCGCGAAGTGGTTCGCCGCGATGAAGGAGGCCGGTGAGGCCCCCGCCGGTGCGACCGCCACCGCGATGGAGGGCGACGCCCTCAACCTGCCCTTCCCCGACGCCTCCTTCGACGTCGTCATCATCTCCGAGGTGATGGAGCACATCCCCGACGACAAGGGCGTGCTCGCCGAGATGGTGCGCGTGCTGAAGCCCGGCGGCCGCATCGCGGTCACCGTGCCCCGCTACGGCCCCGAGAAGGTCTGCTGGACGCTCTCCGACGCGTACCACGAGGTCGAGGGCGGGCACATCCGCATCTACAAGGCCGACGAGCTCCTCGGCAAGATCCGTGAGGCCGGACTCAAGCCCTACGGCACCCACCACGCGCACGCGCTGCACAGTCCTTACTGGTGGCTGAAGTGCGCCTTCGGGGTCGACAACGAGAAGGCGCTGCCGGTGCGCGCCTACCACAAGCTGCTCGTCTGGGACATCATGAAGAAGCCCCTGGCCACCAGGGTCGCCGAGCAGCTGCTCAACCCGGTCGTCGGCAAGAGCTTCGTGGCGTACGCGACCAAGCCGCACCTGCCGAAGGCCGAGGCGTGAGCACGCCGGAGCAGACCGAACACCTCGTCCTGCCGGGCGTCCTGACGGCGGGACAGGCCGCCGAGACCGTGGCCGCGCTGCTCGCGGTGCAGCGCGAGGACGGGGCGCTGCCCTGGTTCCGCGGCCACCACCTCGACCCGTGGGACCACACCGAGGCCGCGATGGCGCTGGACGCGGCCGGTGAGCACGAGGCCGCCGCACGCGCCTACGCGTGGCTGGCCCGCCATCAGAACGAGGACGGCTCCTGGTACGCCGCCTACCACGACGGCGACCACGGGCGGCCGACCGACCTGGGGCGCGAGAGCAACTTCTGCGCCTACGTGGCCGTCGGCGTCTGGCACCACTACCTCGCCACCGGCGACGACGCGTTCGCCGACCGGATGTGGCCCACGGTCTACGCGGCGATCGAATTCGTGCTGCGGCTCCAGCAGCCCGGCGGTGAGATCGGCTGGAAGCGGGAACCCGACGGCACTCCGGTGACCGACGCCCTGCTGACCGGTTCCTCCTCCGTCCACCAGGCACTGCGCTGCGCGCTGGCACTGGCGGAGCAGCGTGAGGAGGCGCAGCCGGACTGGGAGCTCGCGACCGGAGCGCTCGGACACGCGATCCGCCACCACCCGGAGCGCTTCCTGGACAAGAGCCGCTACTCGATGGACTGGTACTACCCGGTCCTCGGCGGCGCCGTGACCGGCGCCGACGCCACGCGGCGTATCGAGGAGGGCTGGGACAGCTTCGTGGTCCCCGGCCTCGGGGTGCGCTGCGTGCTCCCCAACCCCTGGGTGACGGGCGGCGAGAGCTGCGAACTCGCCCTGGCCCTCTGGGTGACGGGCGAGTCCGACCGCGCCCTGGAGATCCTCCAGTCCGTCCAGCACCTGCGGGCCGAGGGCGGCCTGTACTGGACGGGGTACGTCTTCGAGGGCGAGCGGGCCATATGGCCCGAGGAGCTCACCACCTGGACCGCCGGCTCCCTGCTGCTCGCGGTGGCCGCGCTCGGGGGCGACGAGGCGACCACGGCGGTGTTCGGCGGCGAGCGGCTTCCGGAGGGACTCGAACCGGACTGCTGCCGCTGAGCCGGGGGCCGGGCCCGCTCCGCTCCGCTCCCGGGCACACCGCCCGTCACGCGTCCGCCGCAACCGGCTGCGCCCCGGCAGCGAACGGCCGTGGCCCCTGGCCGGGAGCGAGCGGGGGCTCGGTCCCGACGAGAGGGGCTGCGCCCCGGCAGCGAACGGCCGTGGCCCCTGGCCGGGAGCGAGCGGGGGCTCGGTCCCGACGAGAGGCCACGGCGTCGGCGGTCGGTCAGAAGCGGCGGACCCTGCCCGCCACGGCGTGACCGATGAACAGATAGACGACGGCGGCCAGACCGTAACCGGCGACGACCCGGGCCCACGCTTCGTCGAAGGTGAACAGGTCGTACGACCAGCCGGCCAGCCAGTGGGCCGAGTCCTGGACCCACTGGACCAGGTCGTTGCCCCGGTTGGCGTCGAGCAGGTACATCAGGATCCACAGGATGATGATGAATGCCATGATGTCCGCGACGACGGCTATGACACGTGCGGCGGTGCTGCTTCCTGAGCCTGTTCTGGGAGACATGCTCTCCGGATTGCCGCTTTACCGTGAGTGAAACCCGTACGGCGTGCGCCCTGCCGACGGAGGCCACCGGACACGGCCCCGGACACGGCAGTGGCCCCCGCCCGGAGGGGCAGGGGCCACCTGTGCGCATGACGGGATCAGCCGCGCTGGATGCCCGTGGTGTCCTGGAGGACGCCACGACGGCCGTCCTGCGTCTGGGCGATGAGCCCGGGACCACGCTGCTCGACCGCGAGGTACCAGGTGCCGGGCGCCAGTTCGGCGATCGGGTTCGGGGCGCCGTCCTCGCCGTACAGCGGACGGGCCACCGGCACCGCGAACCAGAAGGGCGTGAAGTCACCGGCCGGTGCCCCGCCTCCCTGCGGAGCCTGCTGGGCGGCCTGCGGCTCCGGCTGCTGCTGGCCGGGCTGCGCCCCGTAGGGCTGCTGCTGCCCGGGCTGGGCGCCGAACGGCTGCTGGGCACCGGGGTAGCCGTAGCCCTGGCTCGGCTGCTGGCCGTAGGCCGGCTGCACGGCCTGCGCCGGGCGGGGCGCTCCCATGAGCGGAGCCTTCAGCGCGGGAACCAGCGGAGTCGCCACGGCGCCGCCGGCCAGAGCCAGCGTCGCCAGCAGGCCGAGGATCAGACCGGCGCCCGCGTCACCGGCGTCGATGATCGTCCAGAACATGGTCCACAGGGAGTAGACGGTGAACGCGGCGCCGAACTGGCCGAGTTCGAAGCCGACCACCTTGCGGCCCGGCAGCGCACGGCTGACGATCAGCAGCGCGGCGCCGATGATGCCGGCGAGGTAGATGCCCATCAGGACGGACAGCGAGTCCCAGGCGTTCGCGCTGTAGCCCGAGCAGTCCACGCCCGAGGGGCAGTCGTAGCCGGAGAGGTCGAGGAAAGAGGCGATGAACAGCACGACCGCTGCTCCGATCACCACGCCGTCGCCTCGAGTGAGGGAGCGGATATTCACGTGAAGGTCCTTAGTCGGTCGTCTCGTCGGGGCGGTCGTCGATGCCGCCTGAACGGCGGGTACGGCGCGAAGCTCGGGGGCGGCTCCCCATCGTACGGATGAATCTATCGTCTGCCCGGGCGCGTTGTGATGCTGCCCGGACCTCGGACCGGCTATCCCCCCAATGTCGCCACTATCACCGCAGAACTACCTCTTCAGATAGCTGCCGATGCCCCCGGCGATGCCGAGAGCGGCCTTCTGGCGCCAGCCCGCACTGGTGAGCAGGGCTGCGTCCTTCGGATCACGCATATTGCCGCATTCGATGAACACTTTGGGCACGGTCGACAGATTCAGGCCGCCGAGATCGTCACGGGTGTCCAGCCCGGTGCTGCCACCGATGTAATTGGAAGGGGCGCTTCCGGTGACGCGTACGAAATTCCCGGCAATCCGCACTCCCAGTTCGCGCGAAGGGACCACGATGTTCGAGGTGTCCGCCGCGCCGCCGTTCACCGCCGCGGGAAGAATGACGTGGAATCCCCGGTTGCCGGTTGCGGAACCGTCCGCGTGGATGGAGACGACCGCGTCGGCCTTCGCCTTGTTGCCGATCCGCGCACGCTCGTCGACGCACGGACCCCAGGGGCGGTCGCCGTCCTGGGTCAGGACGACCTCGGCCCCCTGCTCCTCCAGCAGCGTCCGCAGCCTCCGGGACACGTCGAGGGTGAACCGGGCCTCCGCGTACCCCGCGTCGGTGGCGGTGCCGGTGGTGTCGCACTCCTTGCGGCCGGTCCCGATGTCCACCTGGCCGTTGATCTCCCGTGTGTGATCCCGGTTCCCGGGGTTGTGCCCGGGGTCGATCACCACGGTGCGGCCGGTGAGCGGGCCCCGGGGCAGCGGCTCGGGGGACGTGGACCCGCCGGAGGGACTCGTGGACGCGCTCGGCGTCCCTGGCGGGGCTGAGGCGGACGCCGAGGACGAGGCCGGCCGGGTCGCGGATTCGGGGCCCGCGCCGGGGCCGGGCCCGCCGTCCCCCGCACACCCCGAGGCGGTCAGGCAGACACCCGCCAGGGCCGCTGCGGCGAACACGGGCCGGTGGCGCGGCCACGGGCGGCATGTGGGGGGAACGAAGTCATGGTGACGCACGTCGCGATGCTATCCGTGACCTTCAGATCCCCGGCCCCGTACGCCGCAGGACGCGCAGGGAGTCCGTCACCGAGATCTCGGTGAACGCCCCCGATTCCAGGGCGCGTCGGTGGACCCGGTAGGGGGCCTGGCCGCCGTCAGCCGGGTCCGGGAACACGTCGTGGATCACCAGCAGACCGCCGTCGGCGACCTTCGGGGCCCAGCCCTCGTAGTCGCCGTTCGCGTGCTCGTCGGTGTGCCCGCCGTCGATGAAGACCAGGCCGAGCGAACCGCCCCAGACGGCCGCCACCTGGGGGGACCGTCCGACGAGTGCCACCACGTGCTCCTCCAGACCCGCCCTGTGCAGCGTGCGCCGGAAGGTCGGGAGCGTGTCCATCAGACCGATCTCCGGGTCCACCACCGACGGGTCGTGGTACTCCCACCCCGGCTGCTGCTCCTCGCTGCCCCGGTGGTGGTCGACGGTCAGGGCGGTCACCCCGGCCGCCCGCGCGGCGTCCGCCAGCAGGATCGCGGACCGCCCGCAGTAGGTGCCGACCTCCAGGAGAGGCAGCCCCAGCGCGGCGGCCTCGACCGCGGCGGCGTACAGCGCGAGCCCCTCGTGGACCGGCATGAAGCCCTTGGCAGCCTCGAAGGCGGCGAGAACCTCCGGGTCGGGACGGGCGGACGACTCGGCGGCCACGGGGTTCCTCCTGGTGGGGCGGCGGATCGGACGGCGTCCCATCGTGCCGTACGCCCCCGTCGCGGGGAGCGGCGGGGGCGTACGGGCGGGGTGGGCCCGGGTCGGGGCAGGCCCCTGGCAGGGCAACCGGGTCAGGTCAGCAGCTCTGCCAGAGTCGGGTCATGACCCGGACGCCGAAGCGCAGGCCCTCCAGCGGGACGCGCTCGTCCACGCCGTGGAAGAGGCGGCCGTAGTCCAGGTCGTGCGGGAGCTTCAGCCCCTTGAAGCCGAAGCAGCGGATCCCCAGGTGGGTGAACGCCTTGGCATCCGTGCCGCCGGGGTTGCAGTACGGGACGGGGTGGCCGTCCGGGTCCTCCGCGCGGACCGCCGCGCACATCGCGTCGACCAGCGGGCCGTCGAACGTCGTCTCCAGCGCGATGTCGTGGTTGACCCACTCCCTGCTGACGGAGGGCAGCAGCAGCCGGTCGATCGTGTCGAGCAGTTCCTGCTCGTGGCCCGGCAGGAAACGCCCGTCGACCCGGGCGGTGGCCTTCCCCGGGATCACGTTGGTCTGGTAACCCGCGCTGAACATGGTGGGGTTGGCGGAGTTGCGCAGCACCACCTGCATGAAGTCCGCCACCGGCCCCAGCCGGGACAGCGTGCCCTCGATGTCGTCCTCGTCGAACTCGACGCCGTAGAGGCGCGCGGCCTCCTCCAGCAGGGCGCGGACCGGTTCGATCAGCCGCACGGGGAAGGTCTCACGGCCGATGCGGGTGAGGGACTCGGCGAGATCGGTGACCGCGTTCTCGTCGTTGGGGGACGAGCCGTGGCCGGCCCGGCCGGTGGCGGTGAGCTCCATCCAGGCCATGCCGCGCTGGGCGTTCTCGATGGGGTACAGCCGCCGGGTGTCGTCGATCGCGAAGGAGAACCCGCCCCCCTCGCCGATCGCCTCGGTGGCCCCGGCGAAGAGCTCGGGACGGTGCTCGACCAGCCAGTGCGCGCCGAACTTCCCGCCCGCCTCCTCGTCGGCGAGGAAGGCGAGGACCAGATCGCGGGCCGGCCGCGTACCCGTCCGTGCGAAGTGCCGGGCGGTGGCCAGCATGACCGCGACCGTGTCCTTCATGTCGATCGCGCCGCGCCCCCACAGGTAGCCGTCGCGGATCTCCCCGGAGAACGGCGGCACCTGCCACTCGGAGGCGTCGGCGGGTACGACGTCGAGGTGGCCGTGGACCAGCAGGGCGCCCCGGGAGGGGTCGGCCCCCGCGATCCGGGCGATGACGTTGGCCCGGCCGGGCGCCGACTCCACCAGCACGGACTCGATGCCGGCCTCGGCGAGGCGGGCGACCACCCAGTCCGCAGCGGCGCGTTCGTCGCTGGTCGGGTTGGAGGTGTCGAAGCGGATCAGCTCGGCGCAGAGGCCGACGGCCTCCTCCTGGGCCTGTTCGGACGCGGGGACGATGCTCATGCTGCTCCTGCCGGGGTGGTGACGTGGGCGGCGGGGGCGGGGGTGTGCGCGTCGTCGTCCAGGGTGGAGGTGCCGTACGGCCTGATCCAGCCCAGCAGGCCGAGCACGCAGTACAGCAGGAAGGCGGTGGCCAGCGAGTTGAGTGCCGGGATGCCGCCGTCGTAGAACTTGCCGACGCAGAACGCGACGACCCAGATGGCCAGGGACATCGGCACCCAGCTGGGCGAGGTCGCGGGCAGTGTCTGCGCCTCGCGGGTCTCGTCCAGGGGCCGCCGCATCCGCTTCACGACCCAGTACTCCGCGACGATGATCCCGCCGATCGGCGGGATCATCACGCCCAGCAGGGAGAGGAACTCCGTGAAGTGGGTCATGATGCCGACCGCGGAGAGGAGTGTGCCGGCGACGCCGAGGGCGACGGTGACCACCCCGCGGTGCAGGCGCCTGCCGAAGACGACCTGGAAGAAGTTGACGACGCCGAGCGAGGAGCCGTACAGGTTCCAGTCGTTGATCTTGGCGGTGGACATCAGGACCACGATCACGCCGAAGGCGCCCGAGGTGGAGAGCACGATGTGCGAGACCTCGCTGGACTTCACCAGATGTCCGAGGAGCACACCGGTCATGCCGACGATGTACTCGGAGAGGATCATCGAGGACGCGCTCTGCACGAAGACGTGCGAGCCCTTCCTGTTGTAGCGGGTCATCTCGGGGGAGACGATCGCACCCGTCATGTAGCCGCCCGCGATGGCGGTGGCGGCCACCGCCAGCGGGATCGTCTCACCGGGCGGCGGCGAGCTGACCAGATCGCCGAGCGAGTGGTCGTTCAGCGTGGTGATCACCGACCAGGCGACCATGCCGAAGAAGAGCGGAGTGACGATCTTCGCGAAGAGCGCCATGTAGCGGAAGCCGAAGATCACCAGGGCGGTGATGGCGGCGCCCGCGATCACGCACCACATCCAGGACGGTCCGCCGACGAGCGCCGAGACGCTGTTGCCGAAGATCGTGTTCTGGACGCCGAACCAGCCGACCAGGCTGACCGCGATGACGAAGCTGACCAGGGCCGAACCGTTGCGGCCGAAGCCCACCCAGCGGGTCAGCATCGGGGTCGCCAGACCCTCGCGCATCCCGGCCAGGCCGATCGCGAAGATGACGATCTCCAGGATCACCGCGCCGAGCGTGAAGGCGAGGAACGCGTTCCCGAAGGTCATCCCCACGCCGATGGTGGCGCCGAGCGTGAACTGGGAGATCGACCCGGACTGGGCCAGCCACTGCAGGAGCATCGACCAGAAGCCGAAGCGCTTGTCGCGCGGCACCCGTGAGAGCGAGTAGTCGTCGCTGCCGATGGTCTTGGTCTCGGGGGCCGTGGCGGCGGCCCGGCTGTCGGAAGCCATCAGGACTCCTGGGGTGTGCGGCCGAAGGTCTGCAGGTGAGTCAGCGACCCGTAGCGGTTGACGAGGTTGTCGAACTCCACCGCGTCGTGGAAGTCCAGGGTTCCGGCGCCGAAGGCCTTGGCGACCTCGACGGCGTAGCGGGCGGCGGAGGCGATGTCCGACTCGTGGCTCGCGCCCGTCTGGCAGCCCGGCACCGCGGCGGCCGAGGTGACCGCGAGACCGACGACCGGGGCGGCGGTCGCGGTGGAGGGCTGGAGGATCGAATTGATGTGGTGTGCACCGTTACCGTACGGGGTGATGTCCTGCGTGGTCACCGGGTACGTGACCAACGGCTCACCGGTCACCACGGCGAGCAGCTCCCCGAGCTGCTCGGACACCCGGAGCACCCAGCCCTCCTTGACGGTGGGCGACAGGGCCAGGCCCTTGTGGTTGATGATCCGGTTGCCCTTGGTGGTGTCGATGGAGAGCACGGCCTCCATCTCGCCGGTGACCTCGTGCCGGTTCATCGTCGCGATGTCCACCGGGGACCCCATGAAGGGCACCGGATCGTGCGGCTCGGTCGGGGCGCTCGGGCAGATGTGCGTCGCGACGATCACGTCGCCGGGAAGCGCGTCACCCCGGCGGCGCATGTCCAGCAGCTTGGCGGCGGTGGCGATCGCCGAGGCAGCGCCGTCGGCGTCGGACACCAGCCCGGTCACCTCCGGCCGCGCGCCGACGCCCCCCAGACGGCCGACCACGCCGAGGGTCCGGGCGCTGCCGCCGGCCGTGCGCCCATGGGTGCCGGGGATGCGGACGAGTACGAAGTCCGTCGCCCCCCGGTCGCCGGTGACCGTCGTGACCTGCGCGGACGAGCCCTCGGCCCCGGCGACGGAGTCGAGGTATCCGACGACCGACTTGCCGCTGACCTGCGGGTCGTCCAGCAGCTCGACGATGTCCAGTACGTACTTCAGCATGGGGGGCCTTTCTCCGGAGCGGGACACCCGCCCGGCGCTTCTGCGGGGAAGCGCGGGGCGGGGTGCTGGAGCAACATTCGGGATCGGCTACCGTGGAACGCAACTCTTTCCCGTTATCTGCAATTCAGGTCTGAATGGTGAGATGCTGATGGCCGACTTCGATCTGGACCGGCGCACCCCCACCGGGGCCCTGCAAACCGTCGACCGTGCGCTCCTGGTGCTGCTCGCCTTCGAGCGCACCCGGCCCGACTGGGGCGTCACCGAGGTCGCCGAGGAGTTCGGCTGGGACACCTCGGTCGCCCAGCGCCTGCTGGCCACGCTCGCCGGCCGCGGCTTCCTGGTGTCCGACCCGGTCACCCGCCGCTACCGCATCGGACCGGCGGTGCTGCGGCTCGGCCGGCTCTGGGAGCGCTCCGGATCGCTGGAGCTGCTGGCCGCGCCGGTACTGGAGGAGCTGCGCCGGACCACCGGCGACACCGTGCTGTTCTGCCTGCCGGACAGCTTCCACATGCGGTGCGTGGCCGCCGAGGAGGGGGAGACCGGGCCCCTGCGCTACTACCCGCTGGTCGGCGAGCTCTACCCGGCGCACGCCGGGGCCACCAGCAAGTCCTTCTACGCCTACATGCCCGACGACCAGCGCCACCGGCTGTTCCGGGGCCGCCCCATGGCACGCTTCACCGACCGGACGGTCACCGACCCGGACCTGCTGGAGCAGGAGTTCCTGAAGGTCCGTGCCCAGGGGTACGCATGGACCGTCGGCGAGTACGACACCGGGATCGCCACCGTCGCGGTCCCCGTGTTCCTGGGACGCGAGCCCTACGGCAGCCTCAGCCTCGGCGGGGGAGAGGACCGCTTCCGGGGGGCGCCCGAGGACCGGCTCGACGCACTGCGGCACGCCGCCCACCTGCTGGAGCAGCGGCTCACCCACCCGCCCCAGCGGCCGAAGTCCCGGGCCGGCCGCCCCCGTAGCACCTGACCCCCGCCCGTACACCGCCCGGCCGGCCTCCGTCTGCTGCCGCCGGTCCTACCCGCACGAGGAACACCCGTGAATCTGCTGCTGCTCTCCAACTCCACCCAGTACGGCCGCGGTTACCTGGAGCACGCTCTGGACACCGTCACCGCGTTCCTCCCGGCGAACGCCAGGCTGGCCTTCGTGCCGTACGCGCTGGCCGACCACGCCGCGTACACCGCGCGCGTCCGAGCGGCCCTCGAACCGTCCGGCATCACCGTGCGCGGCGTCCACGAGAACGCCGACCCCGTCGCGGAACTCGCCGCCTCGGACGCCGTGTTCGTCGGAGGGGGCAACTCCTTCCGGCTGCTGGACGCCCTGTACCGCACCGGCCTGCGCGAGGCCGTGCGGGACGCCGCACGGAAGGGGCTGCCGTACATGGGCGCCAGCGCCGGCACCAACATGGCCGCGCCGACCCTCCGGACCTCCAACGACATGCCCATCGTGCAGCCGCCGTCCTTCGACGCGCTGGGCCTGGTCCCGTTCCAGATCAACCCGCACTACCTGGACCCGGACCCCGCCAGCACCCACAAGGGCGAGACCCGGGAGGAGCGGCTCACCGAGTTCCTGGAGGAGAACGACGTCCCCGTGCTCGGTCTGCGCGAGGGTTCCTGGCTCCGCGTCCACGACGGTGGGGCGACGGTCCAGGGGGCCCGCCCCGCCCGGTTGTTCACCCGCGGTGCCCGGCCGCAGGAGCTCGCGGCCGGAACCGACGTGTCGCGGCTGCTGGCTACGGAGCCGAGGTTCGACGCTCCGGAGCGCTGACCGGCACCGCCACGGGGACGGACTCCGCGGCGGCGAGTGCGTCTCCGGCGCTGCTTGCCAGCAGCACCGGACGCGCCTTCCGCTGCGCCGGCAGGAACGCGGCCAGCACGAGACCGATCAGCACCGCCCCCGTGGCGATCATGAACGAGGTACGGAAGCCCTCCATGCTGGGGACGTCCACCGGGCCCGTCCGCACCGCGGTGTTCGCCAGCACCATGCCGATCACCGCGCTCGACAGCGAGGTGCCGATCGACCGCATCAGCGTGTTCAGTCCGTTGGCCGCACCGGTCTCGGAGGCGTCGACGGCCCCGATGATCAGGGCGGGCAACGAGGAGTACGCGAGCCCGATGCCCGCCCCGAGGACCACCGCGATCACCACGGTCTGCCAGGCGGCGCTCATCAGGCCGAGCCCGGCCCCGTAACCGACGGCGATGATCAGCATGCCCAGGATCAGTGTGGTCTTGGGGCCGCGGCGGGCGGAGAGCCTGGCGTAGAGCGGGGCGACGAACATCATCGTCAGGCCCAGCGGCGCCACGCAGAGCCCGGCCACCACCATCGACTGCCCCAGGCCGTACCCCGTCGACGTGGGCAGCTGGAGCAGCTGCGGCAGGACCAGCGAGACGGCGTAGAAGGCGACCCCGACCATGATCGAGACGAGGTTGGTCAGCAGCACCTCACGGCGTGCGCTGGTCCGCAGATCGACCAGCGGCGCCGAGGAGCGCAGCTCGAAGAGGCCCCACAGCACCAGGATCACCAGGGACGCGGCGATCAGGCCGAGCGTGAGGGGGGAGGTCCAGCCCCAGTCGCTGCCCTTGGTGACCGGCAGCAGCAGGCAGACCAGGCCGAGGGAGAGCCCCAGTGCTCCGACGAGGTCGAAACGCCCCGGCGCGCGCAGCGGGGGCTCCGGCACCACGAGGACGGTCAGGGTCATGGCCAGCACTCCCAGCCCGGCCGAGGCCAGGAAGAGGGCGTGCCAGTCGGCGTGCTGGGCGACGATCGCGGCGGCGGGCAGCGCGAGTCCGCCGCCCACGCCTATGGAGGAGCTCATCAGGGCCATCGCCGAGCCGAGCTTCTCGCGCGGCAGCACATCGCGCATGATGCCGATGCCCAGCGGAATGGCCCCCATGGCGAAGCCCTGGAGCGCCCTGCCGACGATCATGACCACGAGATCGTCGGTGGAGGCGCAGATCAGCGAACCGACCACCATCACGGCGAGGCTGGCCAGCAGCATCCGCCGCTTGCCGTTCAGATCACCGAGCCGCCCCATGATCGGCGTCGCGACGGCCCCGGCGAGCAGGGTCGCCGTCATCACCCAGGTCGCGTTGGCCGGGTCGGTGCCCAGCAGGGACGGCAGGTCCTTGATGACGGGGACGAGCAGGGTCTGCATCACCGCGACGGTGATCCCCGCGAACGCGAGCACGGGAACGACGCCGCCGCCCCTGCCCCTGCGCGGGTCGGGGAGCTTCCCTGCGTGCTGTTCGTTCGTCGTCCGTCGCATACGTATGGCCTCCGGGCAGGGGGAAGAAGCGGAAGTTCGAGCGGGGTGGAGCGTGCGGTGGCGCGCCCGCGGGCAGCGCCCACCGCCAAGTGTGTGCATGCTGAACGCTTTCGTACGCCCGCGTTATTCCGGTGAACGGGGCGTAAAAACAGTGAAGTCGGCACGGGTCCTAGGCCCAGGGGTGGAGAACCGGCCGGACCGGAAACCGATGTACGGGGTGCGAGGGGCCTGAGAGGATGACACCCATGGTCGACGCCTCCCCGCACGAGCAGCCCCCCGCCCGGTCCCGGTCCCGGACCCGTACGTGGGCCGTGGTCGCGGCCGCCTGCACCGGCCAGTTCCTCGTCGTCCTCGACGTGTCCGTGGTCAACGTGGCGCTGCCGTCCATGCGCACCGACCTGGGCCTGAGCGCACCCGGACTGCAGTGGGTGGTCAACGCCTACTCGATCGCCTTCGCCGGCTTCATGCTGCTCGGCGGGCGGGCCGCGGACATATACGGCCGCAAGAGGATGTTCCTGACCGGGATCGGCCTCTTCACCGTCGCCTCCCTGGCCGGCGGGTTCGCGCAGGAGGGCTGGCAGCTCCTCGCCGCCCGCGCCGGACAGGGGCTCGGCGCGGCCGTGCTGTCCCCCGCGACGCTCACCATTCTCACCGCCGCCGTCCCCGAGGGCCCCGCGCGGACCAGGGCCATCGGTACGTGGATGGCGGTCGGCGCGGGCGGCGGAGCGGCCGGCGGGCTCATCGGCGGGGTGCTCACCGACACCCTGTCCTGGCGGTGGGTCCTGCTGATCAACGTACCGATCGGCGCTCTCGTCATCGCGGGCGCGGCGGTGTGGCTGGCCGAGGGCCGGGCCGGTGACCGGCGCCGCGTGGACCTGCTGGGCGCGGTTCTCGTCACGGCCGGCCTGGCGACGACGGCGTACGGCATCGTGCAGACCGAGGCCGAGGGCTGGACCGCAGCCGCCACCCTGGTGCCCCTGCTGGGCGGCCTGGCACTGCTCGGCCTCTTCGTCCTGGTGGAGGCGAGGGCGGCGGCGCCGCTGATGCCGCTGCGGGTGCTCGGGGTGCGCGCCGTCTCCGCGGCGAACGTGTCGATGCTGCTGCTCGGCTCGGCGACGTTCGGCATGTGGTACTTCATGACCGTCTACGCCCAGAACGTCCTGGGCTACACGCCACTGCAGGCCGGCCTCGCCCTCCTGCCGACGTCCGTCGCCGTCTTCGCCGGATCGAAGGCCGCCCCCAGGATCATGGCCCGGACCGGCGCCAAGACCCTGGCCGTGACGGGTGTCCTGGTCGCCGCCGCCGGGTTCGGCTGGCAGTCCACCATGGACGTGGACGGCTCCTACCTCACCTCGGTCTGCCTCCCCGGTGTCCTCATGATGGCCGGGGCCGGACTTGCCTCCACCCCGCTGGCCACACTCGCCACCTCCGGTGCGGCCCCCGGCGACGCCGGACTCGTCTCCGGACTGGTCAACACCTCCCGGACGATGGGCGGTGCGCTGGGCCTCGCCGTGCTCTCCACGGTCGCCGCGGCCCGCACCGCGGGATCGGGGGACGCGGCGGAGATCACGGCCGGATACGCCCTGGCCTTCCGTACGTCCGCCCTGGTGCTGGTCGCCAGCGCGGTGATGATGCTGCTCTGGCTGCCGGGCCGCGGAGCCACCGGATCCGGCGGCAGCCCGGCCACCAGGGCCGGGAGCGGGGCGGGACGGCCGGGGAAGGAAACCGCACCGGCGCTGCACTCACCCGAGGCGTAGCGCGAACGGGTGAAGACGGCCGCGCGAAGCCCGGTTCCCGGAGCGGTGCGCCGGACGTCCGAGGCCGCACGGCCCGCGGTCTAGAGCCAGCCCTGCTGACGTGCCGCGCGCATCGCCTCCATGCGGTTACGGGTGCCCGTCTTGCCGATCGCGGAGGAGAGGTAGTTGCGGACCGTGGATTCCGACAGGCTCAGCTTCACGGCGATGTCGGAGACCGTCGCCCCGTCCACCGACGCGTTCAGCGCGTCCCGCTCCCGCGGGGTCAGCGGGCTCGGGCCGGCTCCCAGCGCGGCGGCGGCGAGCGCCGGATCGATCACGGTCTCACCGCCCAGTACTCGCTGGATCGCCTTCGCCAGATCCCCGACCGGTCCGTCCTTCACCAGGAAGCCCGAAGCCCCGGCCTCCATGGCCCGACGCAGATAGCCCGGCCTGCCGAAGGTCGTCAGGATCAGCACCCGGCAGTCAGGCACCTCCGTCCGCAGATCGGCGGCAGCGTCCAGGCCGCTGCGGCCCGGCAGTTCGATGTCCAGCAGCGCCACGTCCGGGCGGGAGAGATGCGCCGCGTCGACGATCTCGTCGCCGGCCGCCACCTGGGCGACCACTTCGAAGTCCGGCTCCATCCCGAGCAGCAGGGCGAGCGCGCTGCGCATCATGCCCTGGTCCTCGGCGAGCAGGATGCGTACCGAAACCGCGGGGCGGTGGTCCTCCGGCATCTCGTTCACGGGCTCAGAGTAGGCCGCCGGGACCCGCGCGCAGGGCCCGACGCCACCACGTCGTCCGTGGAACACCCCTCAGCCGCAGTTCCGTCCTCCGGCCGGCTCCCACGTCCCGGCCGGCAGCTCCGCCGTCACGACGAAGCCTCCGTCCGGCCCGGGGCCCGACTCCAGGGATCCACCCGCGGCGGCCAGCCGCTCGGCCAGGCCCTTCAGACCCGTACCGCCGGGCGTGGCGACCACCGCGCGTCCTGGCCCGGTGCCGTCGTCCGTCACCGTCAGCCGGACCCGTTCGGATGTGGAGTCGAGTGCGAACACACAGAGGGTCGCGCCGCTGTGGCGCACGGCGTTGGTGACGGCCTCCCGTGCCACCCAGCCCAGCAGCGCATCGGCCTGCGGTGCCGGGGCCGGCCCCGAGCGGTGGACGGCAGTCCCGATACCGGCGGCGGCCAGCACCGGCGCCGCCCTCTCCAGCTCGGTGGCAAGGCTGCCCTCGCGGTATCCCGTGACCGCCTCCCGGATCTCGTTGAGGGCCTGGCGGCCCACGGACTCGATGTCGGCGACCTGGGCGACCGCGGCGTCGACGTCGTGCGGGGCGAGCCTGCGCGCCGCCTCCGACTTGACGACGACGACCGACAGGGTGTGACCGAGCAGGTCGTGCAGATCGCGCGAGAAGCGCAGCCGTTCCTGCTCCACTGCTCTGCGCGCCAGCTCCTCCCTGGTCGCGCGCAGAGCCGTCACCGTCTCGGAGAGCGTGAGGATCGCCGCCGTCACCGCCCCGGAGATGAACGTTCCGTACCCGATCGTCCACGGCTCCGACACGTGGTCACCGCGCCACACGGCCACCGCGCAGGCGGATCCGGCCAGGACGACCAGCCCGGCGCCCAGCCACCGGCCCCGCAGGATCGTTCCGCAGGCCAGCGAGAACAACGGGAAGAACAGCAGCCAGTTGCCGCCGTAGCCGATCGAGAGACCGAAGGTGACGGCACCCATCGCGGCGAGCAGCACCCAGGACGTGACGCTCTCCCGCCTCTTCCTGTCGAAGCCCCGGAACACCACGGAGACGTAGAGGGAGTTGAAGGCCAGCAGCCCCAGTCCGCCGACCCAGGGGTTGGGCGTCTCGCCCTGCCAGAGGTTGGAGAACGCGCCGAGCCCCATCAGCAGTGTGGGCAGCAGGGCGTACGGGCCGGGCGGGCCGGGCCGTCCGCTTCTCCTCCTCGCAGCCTTCCCCCTCACAGGGTCCTCGCCGACCGGCGGTAGGACAGCACCGCGTAGCCGCCGAACAGCAGCAGCCACGCCCCGAGCACTCCCACCGACCCGGCCGCCGGGGCGTGCCCCGCGATCGTCGCCCAGCCCAGGTCCGCGAAACCGTGCGCCGGGGTGACCCCGCCCACGGCGGCCAGCCATCCAGGGAACATGTCGAGGGGGAACCACAGCCCTCCGACGATCGCGAAGCCCATCAGGCAGGCCACGTTGACCACCCCCGTGCCCTGGGGGGTGAGCCGGTAGCCGTTGCCGATGCCGAGCAGGGTGAACGGCAGCGCGCCGATCCACAGCAGCAGCACCAGCGCACCCCACTGCCAGAGCGCCATCCGGACCCCGTTGACGAGCGCCCCCGCCAGCAGGACGGTCAGTACGGTCGGCAGGACCGTCACCGAACCGCTGATCGCGCGTCCGGCCACCGCACGCCCCGGGGTCAGCGGAGTGATCCTCAACTGCCGCAGCCAGCCGAGGGACTTGTCCGACGCGATACCCGTACCGACCGACATGGACGAGCCGAGCGCCCCGTAAGCCGCCATGCCGACCATCGACGCGGCCTTCCAGTCGCCGTACGTGCCGCCCCCTCCGAGGTTCGTGAGGAGCAGATACATCATCACCGGCATGCCCGTCCCGAAGATCAGGAACGCGGGGTCGCGCAGGGTCCGGCGGATCTCCAGAGCGATGTAGGGGAACATCACGCGGCCTCCTTCCCGTGACCGTCCGCCGAGCCCGTGGCCGGCGACCCGGGTGAGGTCAGGGACAGGAACGCGTCCTCCAGGGTGGCTCTGCTGACCTCGAGACCGCGTACGGCGCCCATCCGGGCCAGTTCGACCACCGTCGCGTCCGGGTCGTCCGTGCGCAGCGACGCCCGGTCCCCGTGCACCTCGACGACCGCGACACCGGGCAGCGCGTCCAGCCCCGCGGCGGGCCGGCCAGGTCGAAGGAGACCACGCCGCCACCCGCCGACCGCTTGATGTCCTCGCCGCTGCCGTCCGCGACGATCCTGCCGCGGTCCAGGACGACGATCCGGCCGGCGTTCGCGTCGGCCTCCTCCAGATGGTGCGTGGAGAACAGCACGGTGGTGCCGCGCTCCGCGCAGGACCGGATCGAGACCCAGAAGGCGCGCCGCGCCTCGACGTCCAGGGCCACCGTCGGCTCGTCCAGCACGATCAGTTCGGGATCACCGGCCAGCGCCACGGCGAACCGGACACGCTGGATCTGCCCGCCGGACAACTTGTCGACGCGCCGGTCCGCGTACTCCGCCAACCCGGCGAGGCCGAGTGTCTCGGCCACGGGCAGCGGGCGCGGGTGGAGCGCCGCGACGAAGCGGACCAGCTCACCCACCGTCACCCGGGGAATCGGGCGCCCGTCCTGGAGCATCGCGCCGACCAGCCCTGCCCGCACCGCCCGTTCAGGGGTGCGGCCCAGGAGACGCACCGTGCCGGAGTCCGGGTCGTCCAGCCCGAGGAGGAGGCTGATGGCGGTGGACTTGCCCGCCCCGTTGCGGCCCAGCAGGGCGACGGTCTCGCCTCGGGCGACCGTGAGGCCGAGGCCGTCGACCGCCCGTACGGTGCGCCCCCGCGTCCTGAACGTCTTCACCGCCGCGGCGAACTCCACCGCGGGCCCCGCGCCCACGGCTTCCGCCGGGCCCGTCCTCGACGTCCCCGTCGCGTCAGCCGTATCCGTCGTCCCCTGTGTCCGTGCCGTCCATGGAGTCCCCGTCGCCTGTGTCATGGCGACGACCTTACGGATCCGGACGTACCCGGCGGCAGGCGTGGATGTACGCAGTCGGCGGTGACAAATGTCCTGGGGCAGCGGGCTGTTGAGGCTTCTCCGTAGTGGCGGCCCCCGCATGGCCGAGGGCCGCCGCAGCCGGACGGCTGCGACGGCCCTCGTGTTCCGCGGAGCGGCCTCATGCCGCCGCGCTGCCACCCCCTTCGGAGGGACGGCGGTGACGGCCGTGCGGCTGCGCGGTAACGCTCTGTGCGGACGCGCCTCCTCGGTGCTTTCCGTAGCCGCCGGCTTCGCCCCGGTCCGTGTCCGCCTCGGGCGGACGGCTCTGGGTCGTGTCGGTTCGGGCTTCAGACATGTGGGAGATCTCCCCGTTGCAATCGCTTACGTATGTGTCGCAGCCCCGCCGCCCCCGGCACGGTCACCGTCGGCGCCCGCACGGAACGGCTGCGTAGCCCCGTCGAGAGTTTATCCAGGTGAGGTGCGCCCGGTGAGAGGCGCCTGCCCCAACGGAACGGGTTTGCACACACCGAAAGCCGGCGTGCTCCCGGACGCGCCCGTTCCGGACGTGGTGACCCGGCGGGGCTCGTCCACGGGAGCCTCCAGCAGCGCCACGGAACAGGGCGCTCCCTCCTGCGCGTACGGCAGGTGCAGCACGCCTTCCCGGGTCCAGAAACCGGACCCGGCGGGCCACCCGTCAGGTGCCGCGAACTGGTGCAGCCGGCGGCCCGTCGGACGCCACAGCCCCACCCAGCTGCCCGCGGCCCCGTCGATCCTCAGGGCCACCGCACAGCTCTCCGGCATCAGCATCTGGCCGGGCTGCACGGCGAACGGCGTCAAGGTCGCGTCCGCCGCGCGCAGGCACTCCGGGAACCGCACCGGCAGGCAGCTGCCGAGCACCCCCCAGCCGAGCCGGTCGTGGCCGGGAGCGTCCGACCTGACCAGCAGCAGGCCGCTGTCGGCGTCCGCCATCAGCAGCCGGTCGTTGCTCTCCGGCGCGATCTGCAGGAGGGGGGTCACCTCCCCGCCGCGTTCCAGGTCGAGAACGACCGCCTTCACGGGCCCGCCGCCGGGCATCTGCCGGTCCACGGCGAGCAGCCGGCCCTCCCGGTCCAGCCAGACACCGCCGGAACATCGGCCCGGGACGTCCGCCACGTGCTCGGGGCCGAACCCGCCGCCGGCCACCAGCCATACGGCGGTGGAGCGTTCACCGGGGAGCAGGGCGAGGACGCTCGCGCCGTCCGGTGACGGGGGGAGCAGCGCGAGGTCCGCGCAGTCGAGGGCGCCCAGCAGGAGTTCACCCGTGCCGGGTCCGGTCGGATAGAGCAGTGAGAACGTGTGCCGGTCGCCGCCCACCCGTCGCCGGATCAGGACCCGCCCGTCCGATAGAGGCACCACGTCGGCCTCGGGCTCCTCCGGCTGGTCGAGGGGGAGGGGCACGGAGTAGGGCTCGGGGCCGTCCAGCGTCCAGCGCTCGGCGAACCAGGCGGGTCCGCCCGCCGTCCCGGCCGTCGCGAGCCGCGCCGCGTACGCGTGGTCGGCGGACAGTGCGAGGGGCTGCGGCGCCGGGAGGCGCGACTGGCTCGGGGGGAGGGGCGCCGCGCCGGTGCCGACGGGAGGCGCGGTCCGCGCGGGAGGTGCGGGGGGCAGGGGGGAGCCGGTCCGCACGAGCGGTACGGAGGCCGCGGGCGCCGGGGCCTGCGGCGCCGGTCCGGCCACGGCTGCGAGGAACGGCGGCATCGGCGGAACCGGCGGTGCGGAGGGCACGCCGGCAGGGAGGGGCGGCGCGGGGGCGACGGTCCTCACGGGCTCGCCCGCCGTGCCGGCCTCGCGCGGAACTCCGGACGGGGCCCGGCGCCCGAGGCTTCCGAGGCCGATGCCTCCGACGCCCAGGCTCCCCGGACCGAGCCGCCCGGGGTCGGCACTGCCGGGGCCGATGGCGACGACGGGGACGACGCCGGTGCCGGCGTGGGGCGCCCCCGCGCCACGCAGGCCCGTGTCCGGATCATGCGTTCCCGCAGCGGCCGGACCCCCCGTCCCCGCCGCCGGACCGGCGCCCGGACCCGCCGTCCTCGCGACGGCCGGACCGGCGGTCAGGCCCGGCATCGCCGCCGTGGCCGGATCGGTGTCCCGGTCCGTCGCACCCGTTCTGACCGGGTCCGCGCCCTCGTCCGCAGCGCCCGCCACGCGGGGTTTCACCGGCTCCGCCGGTCCGTCCGGATCAGCGGGTTCGGGCGCGGGCTCTGCCGTCGCGGCAGCCCCTGCGACTCCGGCGGTCTTGTCCTCGATGGCACAGGCAGTCATGGTCCGGTCACCTCCGGCAACAGAAGCTAGGTTTCGGACTACCCACCGGACAACATCAGCCACCCCTCTTCACACATAAGGGTGTCGATGTCCGGATTCGCCTGCGGAGGTGGGGGTGCCTGTGCTGTCCCGTCTGTGCACATCTAAGGTGAGGCTTTCCTAAGAATTTCCTGTGTCTTCCCCGAACCGGAGCAGAACATGTCCTTCAGACGCCGCGGCACCGCCGCGATCGGTCTCGCGGTCGCGGCCGCACTCTCCCTCTCGGCGTGCGGGGGCGACGACACGGCGGGCGGTCCGGCCGGCGACACCGGCGGCGACAAGAGGGCGGCCGTCGCCACGGGCGGCAAGGACTTCGCCGACGCGGCGAAGAAGACGGCGGAGTACGGGACCGACGCCGAGGCCGGCGAGTTCCCCCGTACGGTCACCCACGCCATGGGCAGCACCTCGATCCAGGCCGCGCCCGAGCGCGTGGTCGTGCTCGACGTCGGCGAGTTCGACAACGTCGTCTCGCTCGGCGTGAAGCCCGTCGGCTACGCGCCCTCCGAGGGCGACGAGGCCATTCCGTCGTACCTGAAGAAGGACGCGGGGAACCCGGTGAGCGTCGGGACGATCAACAGCCTCAACCTGGAGGCGATCGCCGGCCTGAAGCCGGACCTGATCCTCGGCAGCCAGCTGCGCGCCGCGGACACGTACGACGAGCTCTCGAAGATCGCGCCGACCGTGTTCTCCATCCGCCCGGGCTTCACCTGGAAGGAGAACTACCTCCTGAACGCCGCCGCGCTCGACAGGACCGCGAAGGCGAAGTCCGAACTCGCCGCCTACGAGGCGAACGCGAAGAAGCTCGGCGAGGAGATCGGTCCCGACAAGCCGACCATCTCCATGGTCCGCTACCTGCCGGACAAGATCCGTCTCTACGCCAAGGCGTCCTTCATCGGCACGATCCTCCAGGACGTGGGCCTGCCGCGGCCCGAGAACCAGCAGATCGACGATCTCGCCGCTGAGATCAGCCCCGAGAACATCGACCAGGCGGACGCCGACTGGATCTTCACCGGTGTCTACGGCGACGCGAAGGCCACCAAGCGTGACACCGCACGCGCCAACCCGCTGTGGAAGAACCTCGCCGCGGTGAAGGCCGGACAGGCCAAGGACGTCTCCGACGAGACCTGGTACCTCGGTCTCGGAGTCACCTCCGCGAACCTGGTCCTCGACGACCTCCGCGCCGACCTCGTCAAGTAACGATTCGCACCGGCCGCGGGTCCCACCGAACGGGCCCCGGCGGCCAGGGGCGGCTGGGCACGGGGGACAGGTAGCCTTTCCTCCGTGCCCCGTCTGTCTGAAGTCATCGCCGAGCTCGACGCCCTCTGGCCTCCCGAGCGGGCCGAGGGATGGGACGCCGTCGGCACGGTCTGCGGCGATCCCGGAGCGGAGATCGACCGGGTCCTCTTCGCCGTCGACCCCGTACAGCAGATCGCCGACGAGGCCCGTACCCTCGGCGCCCAGCTGATCGTCACCCACCACCCGCTCTATCTGCGCGGCACGACGACGGTCGCGGCCACCACCTTCAAGGGCCGGGTCGTGCACGGGCTGATCAAGCACGACATCGCCCTGCACGTCGCCCACACCAACGCCGACACCGCGGACCCCGGGGTCTCCGACGCCCTCGCCGCCGCCCTCGACCTGCGGGTCACCGGCCCCCTCGTGCCCGACCCCGCCGATGCCACGGGCCGCCGCGGGCTCGGCCGGGTCTGCGAGCTCGACCACCCCGAGACCCTCCGCGACTTCGCCGCCCGCGCCGCCGCCCGGCTCCCCGCCACCGCGCAGGGCATCCGGCTGGCCGGTGACCCGGACGCCCTCGTGCGCCGGGTCGCGGTGAGCGGCGGCTCCGGCGACAGCCTCTTCGACGACGTACGCGCCGCCGGTGTGGACGCCTTCCTCACCGCCGACCTGCGCCACCACCCGGCCTCCGAGGCCGTCCAGCACTCGCCGCTCTGCCTCGTCGATGCCGCACACTGGGCCACCGAATGGCCCTGGTGCGAGCAGGCCGCCGCGCAGCTCGACGCGATTTCCGACCGCCACGGATGGGACCTCCGGGTCCACGTCTCGAAGCAGGTCACCGACCCCTGGACCACCCACCACTCTTCTGGAGCCCCCAACTGAACGCCGCGCCCGCCGACCAGATCCGACTCCTCGAAGTCCAGGCACTCGACGTACGTCTGTCGCAGCTCTCCCACAAGCGCACGTCGCTGCCCGAGCACGCCGAGCTGGACTCGCTCAACAGTGACCTCGCACAGCTGCGCGACCTGCTCGTCGCCTCGCAGACCGAGGAGAGCGACACCACCCGCGAGCAGACCAAGGCGGAGCAGGACGTCGACCAGGTGCGCCAGCGTGCCGTCCGCGACCAGCAGCGGCTCGACTCCGGCGCGGTCTCCTCGCCGAAGGACCTCGAGAACCTGCAGCGCGAGATCACCTCGCTCGCCAAGCGCCAGGGTGACCTGGAGGACGTCGTCCTCGAGATCATGGAGCGCCGCGAGTCCGCCCAGGAGCGCGTCGCCGAACTGACCGAGCGCGTCGGTGCGGTGCAGGCCAAGGTCGACGACGCGACCGCCCGCCGGGACGCCGCGACGCGGGAACTCGACGCCGAGGCCGCCACCGTGGCCAAGGACCGCGAGGTCGTCGCGGGCGCGGTCCCCGCCGACCTGCTGAAGCTCTACGACAAGCTGCGCGCCCAGCAGGGCGGCGTCGGCGCTGCCCGGCTCTACCAGCGTCGCTGCGAGGGCTGCCGCCTGGAGCTGAACATCACCGAGGTCAACGACGTGAAGGCCGCGTCGCCCGAGACGGTGCTGCGCTGCGAGAACTGCCACCGCATCCTGGTCCGCACCTCGGAGTCGGGCCTGTAATGCCCGCTCCCCGCCGGCTGGTCGTCGAGGCGGACGGCGGCTCCCGGGGCAACCCGGGGCCCGCCGGTTACGGCGCCGTCGTCCTCGACCCGCTCGACACCGCCACGCTCGCCGAGGCGGCCGAGTACATCGGGGTCGCGACGAACAACGTGGCGGAGTACCGCGGCCTGATCGCCGGTCTCAAGGCGGTCAGGGACCTGTTCCCGGACACCCCTGTGCAGGTGCGCGTCCGGATGGACTCCAAGCTGGTGGTCGAGCAGATGTCGGGGCGCTGGAAGATCAAGCACCCCGACATGAAGCCGCTCGCCGAGGAGGCCGCGCGCATCCTGCCCGCCTCCTCGGTCACGTACGAGTGGATCCCGCGCGCGGAGAACAAGCACGCGGACCGGCTCGCCAACGAGGCGATGGACGCCGGTGGACGGGGCGAGCAGTGGGACCCGGGGGCCTCGACGGCCGACATGGAGACGACCCGCACGCGCGTCCTCCACGAGCAGCAGCCTCCGTCAGGACCGCCCGGTGACGCGGCAGCCGGTGCGGCCAGGGTCCGTGCCGCCCTGGCCGCCGCCCGCCCGGCGACGGCCGCCCCCCAGGCGGACTCCGCGGACGCACCGCAAGTGGGCTGGGGGAGTGCGCCGGACCTGGGCGCGCCCGCCACCTTCGTCCTGCTCCGGCACGGCGAGACCGCGCTCACCCCCGAGAAGCGTTTCTCGGGGAGCGGCGGCAGCGACCCCGAGCTGTCGGCGACGGGCCGTCAGCAGGCAGCCCGCGCGGCGGAGGCGTTCGCCGCCCGGGGCACGGTCCAGGAGATCGTGAGCTCCCCGCTGCGACGCTGCCGTGAGACGGCGGAAGCCGTGGCCGGACGGCTCGGCCTGGAGGTCCGTATCGAGGACGGCCTGCGCGAGACGGACTTCGGTGCCTGGGAGGGCCTCACCTTCGCCGAGGTGCGGGAGCGCCACGGCGCGGACCTCACCGCCTGGCTGGCCTCCCCCGACGTGGCACCCACGGGTGGCGGCGAGAGCTTCGCCGAGGTGGCCGAGCGGGTCTCGGCGGCGCGGGACCGGCTGATCGCCCTTCACGCGGGCCGCACGGCGCTGCTGGTCACGCACGTCACCCCGATCAAGACCCTGGTCCGGCTCGCGCTGGGTGCCCCTCCGGAGTCGCTGTTCCGCATGGAACTCTCGCCCGCCTCCGTCTCGACGGTGGCTTACTACGCCGACGGGAACCCGTCGCTGAGACTCCTCAACGACACCTCGCACCTGCGGTAGGGGCCCAGGGCATCGGCCTGCCTGCGGTCGGGGCCCAGGGCATCGGCCTGCTGTACGCGGTCCGGACGGCGAGCTGAGCCTGCCCGGGGCTCAGCCGCGGCCCAGTGCCGACGCCTCGGCGGCCAGCCGCTCCACACGTCCCCAGTCCTTCGCCGCGACCGCGTCACCGGGCACCATCCAGCTGCCGCCGACGCAGCCGACGTTGGGCAGGGCCAGGTACGACGGCGCCGAGGCCAGGGAGACGCCGCCCGTCGGGCAGAACCGGGCCTGGGGGAGCGGGGACGCCAGGGCCTTCAGATAGGCGGTGCCGCCCGCGGCCTCGGCGGGGAAGAACTTCATCTCCGTGATCCCGCGCTCCAGCAGCGCCACGACCTCGGAGGTCGTCGAGACGCCCGGCAGGAACGGCACGCCCGAGGCCTTCATCGCGTCCAGCAGTGCGTCCGTCCAGCCGGGGCTGACCAGGAAGCGGGCCCCCGCGGTGACGGTGTCCGTCACGTGTGCCGGGGAGATCACGGTGCCCGCGCCGACCACGGCGTCCGGGACCTCCGAGGCGATCGCCCGGATCGCGTCGAGGGCGGCCGCCGTACGCAGCGTGACCTCGATGGCGGGCAGCCCGCCCGCGACGAGCGCGCGGGCCAGCGGCACGGCGTCGGCCGCGTCCTCCAGGACGACGACGGGGACGACGGGGGCGAGGTCCAGCACGGAAGCGGACACGGCGGCGGGCGCGGAGGAGGTCATGGACTCATCCTGCCGCGAGAACCGCACACTGCGCAACGAGCGTTGCGTATGATGCAACGCCTCCGGGCCGGTCAGTGGATCTCCGTGACCACCACGTCGAGCGCCCAGGGCCGTCCGGCCCGCGCGGGGGCCTGCGCCTCCACCGTGTATCCGAGGTCGCGCAGCACCTCCACCAGCTCCGCCGGGCCCTTCGGCCGGGCCCCGGCCAGCAGCAGGTCGCGCACCATCCGGCCCTTGGTGGCCTTGTTGAAGTGGCTGACCACGGACCGCTTCTCCACCCCGTCCACCACCCGGGACTGGAGCACCCGCACGCTCACCGTGCGCTCCGCGACCTCGCCCGAGGGCTTCCACGCCCCGGCGTACGCGGACGAACGCAGATCGAGGACCGGCCCGCCCTCGGCCGCCTCCGGCATGACCGAGGCCATCGGAGTGCGCCAGTACGCGTTCAGGGCGCCCAGGCCCGGCAGTTTCACCCCCATCGAGCAGCGGTACGAGGGAATCCGGTCGCCCACCCGCACCGCGCCCCACAGCCCCGAGAACACCAGTAGGGACGTCCCGGCGCGCCGCTTGGCCGCCGCGTCCAGCGTTCCCAGGCCGAGGGCGTCGTACAGCACCCCGGTGTAGATCTCCCCGGCGGGCCGGGTCCCGGCAGTCCGAAGCTCCGCGTTCTTCGCGACCTCGCCCCGCAGACCCTCGCTCAGGCCGAGCACCTCACGGGCCTTCTCCTCGTCCGCCACGCACAGCTCGACCAGCTCGTCGAGGATCGCCGCCCGGGCGTCCGCGAGACCCGGCAGGGACAGGGACTCCGGCTTCAGCGGTGCCCCGCGCCCCGAGGCGGCCTTACCTTCGGACGGCGGCAACAGCACGAGCACGGGCGTTCTCCTTCATGCGTGGAACAGGGCCCCTCACACGCGGGAAGCCCTCCCGCAAGGGTACGGTCCGGTCCGCGCCCGCCCCGCCGGAGACCGGCGCCGGGTACACCTTGTCCACGGACGCCTGCCGAGTGTGCCGCGTACCCGGGACGAGGTCCGTGACGACCGGCTTGTCCGCATCTCGTACGATCACGTCCTCGGCCGCGGACTGCGTACCGACTCCGTACCAGGGAAGGTCTCATGCGTGAGTGACCTCGCCATCGCCCCCACGGCCGGCAGGCCCCGGCAGATCGTCGCCGCCGCGCGCGCCCTGCTGGAGGCGGAGGGCCCCGAAGCGCTCACCATGCGCCGGCTGGCCGACCGGGTGGGCGTCAAGGCGCCTTCCCTCTACAAACACTTCCCGGACAAGTCCTCCGTGGTGGCGGCACTGGCCGCCGAGATGCTCCGTGAGACCGCCGGGGTCCTCACGGCCGCCGAGGCTGCGGCGCCCGGCTCCTTCTCCGCGCTCGCCACCGCCTACCGCGCCTACGCCCTGGCGCACCCGCACCTCTACCTCCTCACGATGGGCCGCGCCCTGCCCGCCGGAGGAGCGGCGGACGCGGCGGCCGCACCGCTGTTCCGTGCCGCCGGCGGCGACGAGGACCGGGCCCGGGCGGCCTGGGCCTTCGCCCACGGGATGGTCGTCCTGGAGCTCAACGGCCGCTTCCCTCCGGGCGCCGACCTCTCCGCGGCCTGGGAGGCCGGCATCGAGGCCTTCACCCCCGGCCCCGCCGGGTAGCATGGTCACCACGGCAGACGAGCCGGGCGGACGGCCGCGTGAGGATCTCCGGATCCTCCCGAGGAACGTCCGGGCTCCACAGGGCAGGGTGATGGCTAACGGCCACCCGGGGTGACCCGCGGGACAGTGCCACAGAAAACAGACCGCCGGGGACCTCGGTCCCCGGTAAGGGTGAAACGGTGGTGTAAGAGACCACCAGCGTCCGAGGCGACTCGGACGGCTAGGTAAACCCCACCCGGAGCAAGGTCAAGAGGGAGCACCCCGGTGCTCCTGCGCGAACGTCCGAGGGCTGCCCGCCCGAGTTCGCGGGTAGACCGCACGAGACCGGCAGCAATGCCGGTCCTAGATGGATGGCCGTCTCCCCGGCCGCCGCGAGGCGACCGGGCGACAGAACCCGGCGTACAGCCCGACTCGTCTGCCGCTCCACCTTCCGCAAGGGCCTCCGGTGCGCCGCAAAGGCCCTTTCCGGCCGTTCTGCGGTCTTCGGATTCCAAGCGGCTCCCGGTGGCCCCTGCCCCCGCATCCCGACCGTGGTGCCCCGGCATCGGCGACCCGTGTCCGGACCGCGTCGGAGTGGCCGGAAGGTTCCAGCCACAACGTGAACGAATGCTTCCGGTATGCGGAGGCAAGTTGATCACTTGCACCCCAAACCCGATAGGCTCCGTCGCGGCGCGGCGAGTTGACTCGAACTCACTCGGCCGCTGCCGCGCTGCCCGCTCGACATGTGCGGCGCCCGCACGACCCCCCTGTTCGATTGTGTTGCTCTCGAAGGATGCAGATGGAACTTGCCACTCCACCACCAGCGGCACGTGCACCCGTCGCCTGGTACGGCTGGTGGCTGATGCCGCTGGCCTTAGGAGCCGGAACCGTCGCCACCGCAGTGGCGGGACCTGATCAGGTCCAGATACCCGCGACGTTCGCCGGTGCCGCGGTCACCGTCGCAGGCGCTGCCTGTGTACGTCTCCTCGTCCGGACCCGGACCCAACTGGGCCGCGCGAAGGACGACTTCCTCTCGGCCCAGACCGAGCACTCCCAGCAGCGCTACGCGGATGTGCGCAGCCGGGAACAGAGATTCGCGGCCGAGCGCTCCGCCATCGAGGCGCAGCTCGGCGAGCAGACTGCGGCCTTCGAGGCCCGGCTCGCGGAGCAGGCCCACGCGTACGAGACCGGAATCGCCTCGCGGACCGGCGCCATGCAGGAGCACCTCGCACGCCAGCAGGCCGCCGTCGCCAGGCTCGGCGACAGTGAGCTCCCCGGGGCGATCAAGCGGCTGCGCGAAGGCGAGGCCATCGACGACATCCTGGACGAGGCCGCGCAGGACGCCGACGTGAGCCCGGAGCTGCGCGCCGCGCAGCGCAAGGTCCTCAGAACCGCGCTGCTCGGCGTGGAAGAAGAGCTGAATCGTTCCACGTCGGCCGAACAGGCCGTGGTCGGAATCGGCAGCCGGATCCACGTGCTGACGGGCCGTCTGCGAGGCCGACTGCACGAGATGCAGGGCGAACACGGGCGGCTGCCCGCGGTGGCCCAGGGACTCATGGAGCTGGACCAGGAGATCGGCCCCGCCGACTGTCTCGCGGCCAGCATCGGAGTGCTCGGCGGCTCGGACCGGCCCGGACGCCAGTGGCAGGAGCCCCAGCGACTCCTCAGCGTGGTGCGGGGCGGTATCGGACGCATCAAGGACTTCAACCGCATCCAGGTCCGTCACCTGCCCGAACTCGGCGTCGACGGCGGGCTGGTGGATCACCTCACGCTGATCTTCGCCCACCTTCTCGACAACGCGGCGCGCTACTCGCCGCCCACCGAACCCGTGGTCGTCTCCGGCAAGGAGGTCCCCAACGGCGTCGGCATCGAGATCCAGGACGCGGGCAAGGGACTGAGCGACGAGCGCAAGCGCGAGGCTGAGCAGTCCATCGCGGGCACCTCGAAGGGCCCCGGCCTCGGAGGTATCTCGGAGGACGCCAACCTGGGCCTGCGCGTGGTGGGCGCCCTGGCGCGCCGCTACGGCATCCGGGTCACCTTCGCGGACTCGCCCTGGCTCGGCACCTCGGTGGTCGTGGTGGTTCCCCACAAGTACTTCAGCCACCTGTCCGCCCCCGTGACCGAGCCCGCCAGGCCCGTCGTGGGAAGGGCCGAGTCGTCCACCGGCCTCCCGGTACGGACCGCGCCGGTCCCCGAGCCGGCCGCGTACGCCGTGCCCGTGGAGAGCACCGAGCCCACCGGGACCATGGACACCACACCCGGCGGCCTGCCGCGACGCAGGAGCAGGCGGGCGGACGCGCCGAGCGCCCGCCCGGCCACCGCCGACCGGGCCGTGGAGTCCGTGGCCGCCGTGCCGCCGGATGCCTCGTTCGCCGGCCTCGCCGCCTTCGCCACGGCCGGACGCGAGAGCGTGCCGCCCGCAGCGACGGCCGCGCACGCCGGACCGGACGCCCGTGAGACGACTGCCGGCCGCGAGACCAACCGCACTGAAGAGAGCGACTAGTCCACATGACGCAACAGGGAACCGACGTGAGCTGGGCGCTCCGTGATCTGACGGAGAGCATCCGGGAGATCCGCTTCGCCCTCGTGGCCTCCAGCGACGGGAAGGCCATCACCTCCTACGGCGCCGACGACCCGGACGACGTCGACCGCTTCGCGGCCGTGGTCGCCGGCCTCCAGGCGCTCGCGCAGCCGGTGGCCGAGCAATTCCCCAGTTATGCGGGGCAGTTGCGCCTGGCGATGATCGAGGTCGACGGCGGTCACCTCTTCGTGGTGCGGGCCGGTGTGGAGACGTACCTCGGGGTTCTCGCCAAGGAGGGGCTCGACCAGGGCCTGCTCGGACATCAGATGAGGGACCTGGCGCGCAGGATGGGTGAGCTTCTCGGCACCAGCCCGCGCCTGGAGGAGCACTCTGGATGAGTGGTCCCCGCCGACCGACGGACCCGCCCGGTCTCGAGCGCTACTACGTCCTCACCGGAGGACGCAGCGGACCGGGGGGTTCGGCGTCGACTCTCGACGTGGCGACCCTCATCATCTCCCGTGCCGCGGCCGAGACGGGCCTGCAGCACGAGCACGAGGAGATTCTGCGGCGCTGCCGTGATCCGCTGTCGGTGGCCGAACTCGGCGCCCATCTCGGATTGCCCTTCAACATTCTCGCGGTACTCCTGGCCGATCTGCTGGACGCAGGCCGTGTCGAGGCCCGTGATCCGATCCCGGCGTCAGGCGCCGGCCGCGGGCCCGACCTAGCGCTCCTTGAGGAGGTACTCAGTGGACTTCAAAGGCTTTGACCATCCCGACCGGCAGACGGCCGGGGGCACCCGCTCGGTGAAGGTGATGATCGCGGGCGGATTCGGTACCGGGAAAACCACCCTGGTGCGTTCGGTCAGCGACATCAAGCCCCTCACCACCGAGGAGACGCTGACCCAGGCCAGCGTGGACGTCGACGACCTGATCGGGGTGGCGGACAAGCAGGAGACCACCGTCAGCCTCGACTTCGGCAAGATCGGCATCAACGACGAGCTGGTGCTGTACCTGTTCGGGACACCCGGGCAGGAACGGTTCTGGTTCCTGTGGAACGGCCTGTTCAAGGGAGCCCTCGGAGCCGTCGTGCTGGTGGACACCCGGCGACTGGCCTCCAGCTTCCGGGCGATCGAGGAGATGGAGCGGCAGGACGTGCCCTTCGTCATCGCCCTGAACGTCTTCCCCGACTCCAAGAACCACCCGGTCGAGGAGATCCGCGACGCCCTCGACATCCCCGAACACACCCCGGTGGTGACCTGCGACGCCCGTGACCGCAACTCCAGCCGTGACGTGCTGATCGCCCTGATCCGCCATCTCAAGGCACGCTCCGACGCCGCCCTGGAGCCCCGATGACCGATCACCCCGCGAACGACGCGGGCGCCACCCGCGGCGGATGCCCCGTCATGCACGGTGGCGGGGACGACCTCACCCGGCTGTACGGGCCGGAAGCGGCGATCGATCCGCAGGGCATCTACGGGCGGCTCCGCAAGGAGCACGGGGCGGTTGCGCCGGTACTCCTGGAGGGGGACGTCCGTGCCTGGCTGGTCCTCGGTTACCGGGAGAGCCGGCGCGTGCTCGACAATCCCCTCCAGTTCAGCCGGGACTCGCGCATCTGGCGGGACTGGAAGGAAGGGGGCGTCGAGGAGACGTCGCCGCTCATCCAGATGCTCGGCTGGCGCCCCGACTGCGTGTCCCAGGACGGCGAGCCGCACCGCAGACTGCGCAGGGCCGTCACCGACAACCTGGACACGCTCGCGGGACGCGGCATCCGGCGCCACGTCACGCACTTCGCGAACAAGCAGATCGACGCGTTCGCCGGGAAGGGCAGCGCCGACCTGGTTGGCGAGTACGCCGAGTACCTGCCGATGCTCGTGCTGACACGGCTGTTCGGGCTCCCGGCGGCCGGGGGACGCAGCCTGGCGGAATCATGCGCCCAGGTCATCAAGGGCGGCCCGGACGCCCTCGAGCACAACGACCGCATCATGGAGATCCTCGGGGGCCTCGCCGAGCGCAAGCGTGCCGAGCCCGGCCCCGACTTCACCACCGGGCTGCTCGCACACGCCGCGGGCCTCGACGAGGGCGAGATCCTCAGCCATCTGCGCCTGGTGCTGATCACCGCCCACACCACGACCAGCAACCTGCTGGCCCGGGTGCTGGAGATGGTCCTCACCGACGGCTCGCGGCTCGCCGGGCTCGTCAGCGGACAGCGGTCCGTCTCCGAGGTCGTCGAGGAAGTCATGTGGAACACCCCGCCCCTGGCGGTCCTCCCGGGGCGTTTCGCCACGGCGGACCTCGAGCTCGGCGGTACGCAGATCAAGGAGGGCGACCTGCTGGTGCTGGGGCTCGCCGCGGGCAACGCCGACCCGGACATCCGGCCCGACTCCGGCGTCTCCGTACACGGCAACCAGTCGCACCTCGCGTTCAGCGGTGGTCCGCACGAGTGCCCCGCGCAGAACATCGGCCAGGCCATCATCGAGATCGCCGTCGACGTCCTGCTGCACCGGCTGCCGGGGCTGCGCCTGTCGGTGCCGGCCGACGAACTCACCGCGACCGCCTCCACCTGGGAAGCGCGTCTGGACACCCTCCCGGTCGAGTTCGCCCCGGCCTGACCGCGCCCCCGTCCCCGCTCGACGTCCCCGCCCGGCCGGTCCTTCCGGCCGGGCGGTGTCGTCGTCTCAGACGGCGAGCAGATCGTCCAGCGAGCCCCGGCCCGCCAGTTCGGCCGTGGCGGCGGGGCCCTCCTTGGCGGCGGCGTACCGGCCCGAGGTCAGCGCCCACTCGTAGTTGCCGCTGATCCAGTGCTGGATGGCCTCCACGCCCATCCGCACCTGGTCCCGCTGCTCGGCGCCGAGCCCGAGCTCCTGGCACATCACCGGTACGCGTGCCTCGAGTTCGAGGTACTCCTCCAGGCACTCCGTGGTCATGCGGTACGCCTCGTCCGCGGCCTGCTCCCAGGTGCCGCCGCGCTCGCGGTGCAGCACGGCGATGAGGTTGTGGCCGTCGCCGCGGCGCTTCTCCCGCTCGAAGGAGTGGATGTCGTTCATGAAGCCGATGGTGTCCGCGGCGAGGTCCCGCATCCTGACCATCAGGTCGTGCGCCTGCACCTGGGCCGGGACCTCGAAGCCCCGGCTGCGTTCACCCGCGTCGATGCTGTGGTGGATGCCCACGGTGCGGCGCCGGAAGTCCGCGTACTCCTCGATGCCGAGGGTCCCGGCGCGGCCCTCGGCCGCCAGGTCGACCTCCTCGGTGTGTGCCACGAGGAAGCGCCCCCAGGAGGCGGCGAACCGGGTCTTCCACGTCAGGGACATGCCATCCGAGAGATGGGCCCACACCTCTGCCCAGGCCACGGTGATCGGGCAGACCACACGGGGGGCCGTCCCCGCGGGGCGGAGCGGCGTGGCTATCAGCTCCCGCGCGACCTCCGCTATGCGGTCCGCGCGGTCGGGACTCCCGGAGTCGAACTGGTCGTCGAACAGGAAGGCCAGGGAGAACCAGTTCATCAGGACGACCATGTCCTCGGCCGAGGCGTAGGGGTAGGTCCGGGCCGCCGCCTGGGGCAGGTCCCAGGACTGGTATTCCTCGAATCCGGCCTGGCTGCGTACCAGCCCCATCTCCCACACCCAGCGCAGGTGGCGCTCCCGTGCGTGGGCGAGGTGCTGGCTGACCGGGGCCTCGAAGGGGAGGTCGAAGGTGACGTCCTGCGGCATTGGCGTCCTCTCTTGAGACGATTCACAGGCCCCCGCCCCTGTGACCGGGCGATCGGGATTGACGCCCATTGACTTGAAGTGCACGTTTTGAGCGCAGATTTGATGGCTCATCATGTGCGCACTGATGCTGCCCAGACCCTAAACGATCTATGCCACAAGATCGGCTCGAAGAATGCTTTCCGGAATCCGTGCTTCACCCGGCGCCGGGCCTCCCCGCCCGAACCGGTCGCGACGGAGTACGGGGAGGTCAGGGCGCGGTCACCCGGACACACGCCACGGACGCGGGGAACGGGGAGGCGGAGGCCGCCCGGCCGGAGCGGCCGGCGGTGGTCCGCCTCCCGGACGCGGGGGAGGGGTGCCGTTTCGGCCGTCGCCTCCCGGCGGCGCGACGCGGCCCCGGGGGCCGGGCCCTGCGCGGATACGCCCCCGGGCCCCCGGGGGCGGCGCGACGCGGCCCCACCCCTGCCACGTGCCTCAGACCTCGCCGAGATCCGAGCTCAGCCAGTGCTGGGGACGCATGCGGACGACCACCTGCTCGCCGTGCTCCCTCCAGGCGAAGTCGACATAGCCCTCGACCTTCTCGGCGGGCAGGTAGCGGGACGACATCTCCACCAGCTGTTCGCGGGTGGCGGGGAGGGTGGCGACCACCGGGCCCTCGACGGAGACGTAGCGGACGGTCGGCGTCACACGGTCGACCACGATGCTGAAGCGTCCCGCACGCGCGATGGCGACGCCCTTGCGCGAGTCGCGGCCCGTCATGATCCAAAGGTCGCCGCCCGGCTCGTACGCGTACCAGATCGGGACGGCGAGCGGTGCCCGCCCCTCCTCCGCCGCGTCCACCGCCACGGTGGCCACATGCGGTTCGGCCAGGAACTGTTCACGTTCTTCGCGGGTCAGGGCCACAGTCGGGACTCCTCCTACGGTTGGTGGACGTTGCGCCGGGGCCGCATTATCCGCCGGAACGCCCCCGGGCCGCGGGCGGACACACGGGAAGGGCGGGCCCCGCACCACGATGCCGAGGGCTCCCGGACGTGCGGGGCGCGGGCCCCGACGGGCCGCCGGCGCCGGCGGACGCCCCTGGTATACCTGTGCGTTCACCGACGAGGGGGAGCGACACGATGGCTCAGGACAGGTCCGTACGGCTGAGGGATGCGAGCGCCGGGGACGCGGAGGAGATCACCGCCGTCTTCCTCGCCTCCCGGGCCGCCGCGCTGCCCGGTCTGCGGCGGGTGCACAGCGACGAGGACACGCTCGCCTGGATCACCCATGTCCTGCTGCCCGGCAGCAGGACATGGGTCGCCGAGGGGGAGGCGGGGGAACTGCTGGGCTTCGCCTCGCTGGACGGGGACGAGCTCGACCAGCTCTACCTGCGGCCCGACACGGTGCGGCAGGGCGTCGGCACGCGGCTGCTGGAGCGGGTGAAGGAGGCATCGCGGGGGGAGCTGAGCCTGTACACCTTCCAGCGCAACTCCGGCGCACGCGCCTTCTACGAGCGGCACGGCTTCGTCGCCGAGGCGTACGACGACGGCAGCCGCAACGAGGAGAAGGAGCCGGACGTGCTGTACCGGTGGACGGCGGCCCGCTGACGGGCGCCGCCCTGACGTCAGATGACCGGCGGGCGGCCCAGGCGCGTCATGCGCCACACCGTGCCCCAGCGCATCGGACGGCGTTCGCCGCACTCGGTGCGCGTCCCCTCGGCGAAGCCGGCCGCCCAGGCCCGTAGTCCGGCGGCCGAGCGCGTACGGGCGACGGTGAGCAGGATCCAGGTGCCGAGATAGGCGGGCACCAGGAGGACGGGGAGGTTGCGGCGGGCCAGCCAGACACGGTTGCGGGCGGTCATGCGGTAGTAGACCGCGTGGCGGGCCGGGGACGTCCTGGGGTGCTGGAGCAGCAGCCCGGGCTCGTAGAGGATCTTCCAGCCCGCGTCGAGGGCCCGCCAGGACAGGTCCGTCTCCTCGTGCGTGAAGAAGAACTCCGCGGGCCAGGGGCCGGTTTCGGCGAGCATCCTCATCGAGAGGGCGTGGCCGCCTCCGAGGAACGCGGTGACCGGGCCGCCGCGCATCGGGTCCTTGGCGCGCAGACGCGGGACGTGCCGGCGCTGGGTCTCGCCCAGTTCGTCCGCGATGCGGAAGCCGACGATGCCGAGGCCGGGGTCGGCGGCGTACAGATCCCGGACCTTGCGGAAGACGTCCTTGTCCACCAGGAGTCCGTCGTCGTCCAGTTCGATCACCACGTCCACGTCGCCGAAGCCGGCGAGCGCGTCCAGGGCCTCGTTGCGGCCGCCGGGGCAGCCCAGGTTCTCGTCGAGTTCGAGCATGGTGACGCCGCCCGCGAGGTCGGTCAGGCCGGGGAAGGAGCCGTAGTCGGGGAGCGGCGAGCCGTTGCCCACGACGACCACGCGGGAGGGGCGTACGTCCTGCATGGCCACCGACGCCAGCAGTGCCTCCACCTGCTCGGGGCGGTCTCCCATGGTCACGACGGATACACCGATGCGTGGTTCGGACAAGGCTCGGCTCCTGGGTTCCCGGTGGCTGCGCGACCGCGGTTGCGCCGCGGTGCCCGTGATCGTAACGCCTCGCGTTCAGCCCCTGGTGGGCGCCCGGTCACCGGAATGACGGTCCCCGTTCAACCGTGCGTAGATCAGCATGTCCCGGCGCCGGCCCCCGATCTCCCGCCAGCCGCGCAGCAGGCCCTCGCGCCGGTAGCCGGCACTCTCGGCGGTCCGTACCGAGGCCGTGTTCCAGGGCTCGATCAGGACCTGGACCCTGGGGATGCGCAGCTCGTGCAGGGCCCATGTGGTGACCGTGCGCAGTGCCGCCCCCGCGACCCCCTGGCCGCGCCCCGGGGCCGTCATCCAGTAGCCGATCGTCGCCCGCCCCTCGGGCGAGTCCGTGACCCGGAGCCCGATGGAACCGACCGGCCGCCGGTCCCGGGTGCGCGCGATGGCGAACGGATACCCGGTTCCGGTGGCGGCCCGGTCCCACTGGCGCCGGACGAAGGCCTCGGCCGCCTCGTCGGAGTACGGCGAGGGGATCGTCGTGATCAGCGGGATGTAGTCGTCCGCCGCCGCCTCGCGGACGAGGGGGAGGTCGCTCATCTCCCATGGACGCAGGACGAAATCGGCTCCGGCGGTCATGCTGGGGACGGTCAGCGGTAGTGCCATGCCCGTCATCCTGCCGCGCCCGGGCCCTGCCGCACGGGCCCGACTCACCTGGCGGACGTCCGGCTGCCGGACCGGCCGAGGAACGCCCCCGCGAGCAGCGCTCCCGCGAGGACGAGAGCCGCGTTGACCAGGACCGCCGCCGAGACACCGGACAGCACCGCCCCGGGTCCGGTGGCCGCGCCCGTCCGGGCGGTGACGACCGCGCTCATGACCGGGATGCCCAGGGTGATCCCGATCTGCTGCGTCATCGTGGCCAGCCCGGTGGCCAGGCCCTGTTCGGTGTCGGGGAGGCCGGAGGTGGCGGTGACCATGAAGCCCACGATCATCAGCATGTTGCCGACGCCGCCGACGAAGGTCGCGGCCAGCAGCAGCGCGATCCAGCCGCCCGAGGTGCCGAGCGCCACCAGTGAGAGCGTCGCGGCGGCCTGGACGACGCCGCCGAGGACGATGGTGCGCCGGTTGCCGAACCTGCCGACGGCACGGCCGCCGAGCAGACCGCCGATCACGGTGCCGGCCCCGAGGACGCCGAAGGCGAGTCCGGTGGCGAGCGGGGAGTAGCCGAGGACCTCCTGGAGGTAGAGCGTCAGCAGGAAGACCAGGGAGGTCTCGGTGACGAAGGCGATCAGCCCGGTGACGTTCCCCCAGATGACGCTGCGCCGCCGGAGGATGTGCACGGGCACCAGGGGCGCCGCCGCCCGCTTCTCGATGAACCAGAACGCTGTGAGGAGCGCGGCGCCCGCGAGGAGGGCGGTCAGTGTGGTGGGTGTGGTCCAGCCGGATTCACCGGCCTGCGTCAGTCCGTGGACGAGGAGGAGCAGACCGCCGGTGACGGCCGCCGCGCCCGGCAGGTCGAGCCTCGGGCGCTCGGCCGGCCGGGACTCGGAGATCACGGACGGGGCGAGGGCGACGACGAGCACGGCGACGGGGACGTTCACGAAGAAGGCCCAGCGCCAGGAGAGCAGGTCGGTCAGCAGACCGCCGAGGATCGCTCCCGCCGTGAAACCGGCGGACATCAGGGCGCCGTTGAGTCCGAGCGCGCGCTCGCGCAGCGGGCCCTCCTTGAACGCCGTCGTCAGCAGCGCGAGCCCGGCCGGCGTGACCGCCGCGGTGGCCAGCCCTTGCAGGACGCGTGCGGTGAGCAGGACCTGCGGGGAGGTGGCCAGCCCGCCGAGTGCCGAGGAGAGTCCGAGGACGACCATGCCGCCGACGAACAGGCGCTTGCGGCCGACGAGATCGGCGACGCGCCCGAACAGCAGGGTGAATCCGGCGGCGGCGAGGGCGAAGGAGGTGGCGATCCACTGGAGGTGGCCGAGTGGGAATCCGAGTCCTTCGCCGACGGTGGGCAGGGCGACGTTCAGGATCGAGAAGTCGACGGCGATCATGAACTGCGCGCCGAGGAGGAGGACGAGGGCGAGCTTCTGCCGGCCGGTCATGCGCGGGGCCGGATTCCGGGGAGGCGCGGTGACGGATGCCGTGCTGGACGTGGACATGGGGTGCCCTTCCTGGAGACCCGAAGGTATTAACGGTTCTGAAGTTCCGTTAAGATGGGACTCACCGTAGCAGGGGTCGGTCAACTAATGGAACTGGAGGCCCGTTATGGATGCGGTCGATGGGGAGCCGGGCACGGTCCGGCCCGGTGGGCGCACGGCCCGGGTGCGGGAGTCCGTGCTGCGTGCGGCCGGTGACGCACTGGTCGAGCAAGGTTTCGACGGGCTCGATCTCGCCGATGTCGCCCGCCGGGCCGAGGTCGGCAAGACCACGGTCTACCGGCGCTGGTCCACCACGGCGGGACTCGTGGCCGACCTGCTGACGGACATGGCGGAGCAGTCCGAGCCGCGCAGCGACACAGGATCACTGGACGGGGACCTCCGGGCCAACGCGCGTCTGGTGGTGCGGACGTTGACCGACGCGCGCCAGGGCCCGCTCTTCGCTGCCGTCGTCGCGGCGGCGACCTGCGACCCCCGGACGGCCGAGGCCCTGCACCGCTTCTACGCGGTGCGCATCGAGGAGTGGGCCGGCTGTGTCGACGCGGCGGCCGGCCGCGGCGAACTGCCTCCGGGCACCGATCCCCACGAAGTGATCCGGGCGGTGTCGGCGCCGCTCTACTACCGGCTCCTGGCCAGCGGTGACCCACTCGACGAGACGGTCGCCGACCGGGCGGCCGCGGCTGCGGCGGCGGCCGCGAGGGCGGGCGTGTACGTGAGCTGACGCGGACGCGGGGGAACGGGCCGGAGAACGGCGCTTGACCTCTTGTGCACTCCAACTCGTAGCTTCTGCGGCATGAGGACGGAAACGCAGTGGCAGCGGAGAACGCTCGGCAGCAGTGGAACGGATGTGGGTGCGCTCGGCTTCGGGTGCTGGGCGATCGGAGGTGAGTGGTCGGCGCCCGACGGGAGCCCGCTCGGCTGGGGAGTGGTGGACGACGACGAGTCGGTGGCCGCGATCCGCCGGGCGCTCGACCTCGGGGTGACCTTCTTCGACACCGCGGACGTGTACGGGGCCGGGCACAGCGAGCGGGTGCTGGGCAGGGCGATCGCGGGAAGGCGGGACGAGGTCGTCGTCGCCACCAAATGGGGCAACCTCTTCGACGGGCGGACCCGGACGATGGACGGCTCCGACAGCTCTCCCGCGTACGCCCGTCGGGCCCTCGTCGCCTCGCTGCGCAGGCTGGGGACCGACCGGATCGACCTGTACCAGCTGCACCTCGGCGACACCCCGCTCGACGAGGCGGCGGAACTGCGCGACGCCTGCGAGGAGTTCGTGGCCGAGGGGCTGATCAGGGCCTACGGGTGGAGCACCGACGACCCGGAACGCGCCGCGCTGTTCGCCGCGGGTGAGCACTGCGCGGCGGTCCAGCACGCCTGCAACGTGCTGGAGGACGCACCCGGGATGCTGGACCTCAGCGAGGAGCGAGGGCTGCTCAGTGTCATCCGGAGCCCGCTGGCCATGGGCCTCCTGGCCGGGTCCGGAGACCGGAGTCCCCGGGCGGACACGGGGGACATCCGGTCCACGCCGCCCGCCTGGCTGAGCTGGTTCGAGGCGGGCGGTGTGCCGGCGGAGCACTGGGCGAAGCGGGTCGAGGCCGTCCGCGAGGTGCTGACGGCCGACGGCCGCACCCTGGCGCAGGGGGCGCTCGGCTGGCTGTGGGCACGCAGCGGACGGACGGTGCCGATCCCCGGCTTCCGCACCGTCGCGCAGGCCGAGGAGAACGCGGCCGCCCTCACCCACGGCCCGCTGCGGCACGAGCAGGTCGAGGAGATCGCCGGCCTGCTCACCTGAAGCCCGGCGTACCGGTGGAGATCCGGGGTCAGGCCTTGCGGGCCACCCCCACGTACTCCCCGCTGTGCGCGTTCTCCTGGCCGGCCACAGGTTCCCCGAGCTCCGGGTGCCACTCCTCGGCGGCCAGGATCCCGGGATCGACCAGGTCGAGTCCCTCGAAGAATCGGGCGAAGCGGTCGCGGTCGCGCATGTCCAGGGTCAGGCCGTTGGCCTTGTACATGTCGCGGACCTTCCGGGACGCCTCCTCGGGATGGAAGTCCGGAGTGAGGTGCGAGATCACCAGGTGGCTGCCGGGCACCAGCGCGGCCGTCAGCCGCTCCACCACCGCGTAGGCACCCATCTCGTCGCTCAGGAAATGCAGCAGCGCGTTCAGTGACAGACCGATCGGGCGGTCGAAGTCGAGGACCTCGGCCGCCTCGGCCAGGATGCGGTCGGTCTCCCGCGCGTCGGCCTGCACATAGCCGAGAGCCCCCTCGGGGGTCCCGTTCAGCAGGGCCTGGGCGTGGCTGAGGACGACGGGGTCGTTGTCGCAGTAGACGACCCGGGCGTCCGGAGCGATCGTCTGGGCCACCTGGTGGAGGTTGGGTTCGGTGGGAATCCCCGTGCCTATGTCCAGGAACTGGCGGATCCCCTGTTCGGCCAGCCACCGGGTGGCCCGGTGGGTGAACGCCCGGTTCATGCGCGCCATGACGGGGATGACGGGCGCGTAAGCGGTCAGCCGCCTGCCCAGCTCCTCGTCCACCGGGTAGTTGTCCTTGCCACCGAGGTACCAGTCGTACAGCCGCGCCGGGTGCGGCTTGCTGGTGTCGATGTCTGCAGGCGCCATCGCCGTCCCGTTCTCCGATGCGGACATCGCCGCCCGGGGCGGGATGCCGAGTGACCGACCAACCTGGCAGCAGCATAAGCGCGTTGGGCGCGGACGGGGCGGGGTGGCCCCCCTTCCGCGACCTGTCGGGGCCGGCGGCCCCGGCCACCGCCCGTCAGCCGATCCGGGTGCCCGTGCCGGTCACCCGGATACGGGCGTCGCCCGGCCTCAGTCCGACCGTGAGGGTGCCGGGACGCCCCATGTCCGCGCCCTGGTGCAGCGTGAGGACCGCGTCCTCCGGGACCAGGCCGAGTTCCCGGGCGTACGCACCGAACGCGGCGGCCGCAGCGCCCGTCGCCGGGTCCTCGACGACGCCGCCGACCGGGAACGGGTCGCGGACGTGGAAGACGGTGGCGGACTCCCGCCACACCAGCTGCACGGTCGTCAGGTCGAGCCGCCGCATGAGGACTTCCAGCCGGGCGAAGTCGTACGCCAGGTCCGCCAGCCGTTCCCGGCTCCCCGCCGCCAGCACCAGATGGCGGGCGCCCGCGTAGGCGATCCGGGGCGGCAGTGCCGGGTCCAGATCGGCGGCCGGCCAGTCCAGGGCGGCCAGGGCCTCCGCCAGATCCTCCGGGGCCGCGTCCTCGATGTGCGGCTCGACGCTGGTGAGGGTGGCGCGGAGCTCACCGTCCTCGCGGACGACGGTGACCGGCACCGGTCCGGCGGGGGTGGAGAACAGCAGGTCGCCCGGGCCGTCCCGCTCGGCGAGCGCGAGGGCGGCGGCGACCGTGGCGTGGCCGCAGAAGGGGACCTCGGCCTTCGGGCTGAAGTAGCGGACGGTGTGTCCGCCTCGCCCGTCCGGGTCGGTGAGGAAGGCCGACTCGCTGTAGCCCAGCTCCGCGGCGACGGCGAGCATCTCCGAGTCGTCGAGCCCGGAGGCGTCCAGGACGATCCCGGCGGGGTTGCCCCCGTCGGGGGCGGCGGAGAACGCGGTGTAGCGGAGGACCTCGGCGCCGGAGTGTGTACTCATGCCACATGCCAACCAGGGCCCGGGGCCCCGCATTCCCCGTGTCGCGCGTTCCCGGTCCCGTCGCGGAGCGCAACCGGGAGACGTACGGGGGTGGTCCGGGTCCTGACTCCCCGGGCCACCCCCTGGCCGCTCCCACGGACCCCCCGGCCGTGGCGGCCCGTTCACTGCGGTCAGTGGCAGACCTTCACGCCGTTGCCCCTGCCCCAGGAGCAGGAGTCCAGGAGGGTGCCGCTCGGCTTGATCAGCCTGGCCTTGTCGCCGGTGTTGTTCCAGACGTACGAGCCGCGGTTCCAGTACACGTGGGCCGCGGAGTTCCCGCCCTTGCCGGTGTGGACCCGGACCGTCTTGCCGGCGGCGACGGTGAAGCTCGGGAAGGTGTACGTGTAGCCGGTGTCGTCCTTCAGCTTGTAGCCCCTGAGCTGCAGCTTGGACCTGCCGTTGTTGTGGATGTCCACGTACTCGGCGTTGAGGGACGCGTTCGTCCGGGTGTCCTTGCCGGGGCTGTCGTACTGGATCTTGCCGAGGTGCAGCCCGCCCTGATGGGAGGCCGCCGAGGCCGGGGCCGAGGCGAGGAGCGAGCCGGCCAGTGCGGTGGCGGCGGCCAGGGCGAGGGGCGCGGCGGTACGTATGCGCATGCTTTGTGGTCCTTCTGTGTTCATTCGGTGAAGGTCAGCAGCATACGGGCAGCAGACGCCGGCCCGGACTTGGAGGCAGAAATTCGCAAATTCTGTCATCTGGTGATCAGTTCAGGGCAAACGTTGACCGGTGTGAATCAGCCGCGGCCCACGTACGGCATGGCTGTCGCCAGTACCGTCGCGAACTGGACGTTGGCCTCCAGAGGCAGTTCGGCCATGTGCAGGACCGTCCGGGCCACGTCGTCGGCCGCCATGACCGGTTCGGCGGCCACCTCGCCGTTGGCCTGGAGGATCCCCGTGCTCATCCGCTCGGTCATGTCCGTGGCCGCGTTGCCGATGTCGATCTGCCCGCAGGCGATCCGGTACGGCCGCCCGTCCAGCGACAGCGACTTCGTCAGCCCGGTCACCGCGTGCTTCGTCGCCGTGTACGCGAGGGAGTGCGGGCGCGGCGCGTGGGCCGAGACCGACCCGTTGTTGATGATCCGTCCGCCCTGCGGGTCCTGCTCCTTCATCAGGCGGTACGCCGCCTGGGCGCACAGGAACGCCCCCGTCAGATTGACGTCGACCACCGTCCGCCAGTCCTCGTACGCGAGGTCCTCGACGGGCGTCGAACGCGGCCCGAACGTCCCCGCGTTGTTGAACAGCAGGTCCAGCCTGCCGAAGCGGTCCCGTACCGAGGTGAAGAGCGCGGCCACGTCGTCCGGATCGCTCACATCGGTGGGCAGGCAGACCGCGGTGCCCGGGCCGGCCGCTGCGGCCGTCTCCTCCAGGGCCGCTGCCCTCCGCCCTGCCAGGGCCACGGTCCAGCCCGCACTCGTAAGGGTGAGGGCGACCGCCCTGCCGATTCCCGATCCGGCGCCCGTGACGACGGCGATTTTCTGCTCAGCGTTCATGGCCGGGCAGCGTACGGGAGGTTTCGCGTGGGCCGGCACCCGGTGCTCATCGCACCGCCATACGGATGTTGTGTACGTGCCAACGGAAAGTCGTCGTCCCGCACTCCAATGCCTCTGACAGCATCCGGCAGGGGAGGGGCATATGACACCCGCACAGATCAGCAGGACGCCCGGCCAGGACGGCCGTTCCGCCGAGCTCCGTGAGGCCGCGCGCAGGCTCGGAGCCGGAGTGGGCCGCCGACGTTTCCTCACCGTCACCGGTGCCGCGGCCGCACTCGCCTTCGCGACCGGCCTGCCCGGTGCGGGCACCGCCGCGGCCGCCGAGCTCGACGCCCGGAGGATCACGGAGGACCCGTTCACCCTCGGGGTGGCCTCCGGGGACCCCCTGCCGACGTCCGTACTCCTGTGGACCAGACTCGCGCCCCGCCCCTACGAGGCCGACGGCGGGCTGCCCGCCGAGCGCGTCGAGGTCCGCTGGGAGATCGCCCGCGACGAACGCTTCCGCCGCACCGTCCGGCGCGGGACCGCCACAGCCCACCCGGAGTTCGGGCACAGCGTCCACGTGGACGTGCGAGGTCTCGCACCCGACCAGGGCCTCTACTACCGCTTCCGGGCCGGCGACTGGACCAGCCCCGTCGGCCGCACCCGCACCGCACCCGCTCCCGGCGCGCGCAACAGCTCCCTGACGCTGGCCGCCGTCTCCTGCCAGGCGTACCACGACGGTTACTTCACCGCCTACCGGCACCTCGCCGACGAGGACGTCGACGTGGTCTTCCACCTCGGTGACTACCTCTACGAGTACGCAGTCACGGCCGTCGGGGGCGCCCGCAACTACACCGACCGCGTCCTGCCCGGCCACTTCAACCGGGAGACGCTCACGCTGGACGACTACCGCATGCGGTACGGCCTCTACAAGTCCGACCCCGACCTGCGGGCCGCACACGCCGCGCACCCCTTCGTCGTCACCTGGGACGACCACGAGACCGAGAACAACTACGCGGGCGACACCCCGGAGAACAGCGTCCCCCCGGAGGAGTTCCTGCTGCGCAGGGCCGCCGCCTACCGGGCGTACTGGGAGAACCAGCCGCTGCGCGCCCCGCAGCGTCCCACCGGCCCCGACATGCGGCTCTACCGCCGGCTCCGCTTCGGCCGGCTCGCCCAGTTCGACATCCTCGACACCCGCCAGTACCGCAGCAACCAGGCCTACGGCGACGGCTGGAAGGTCCCGGGCCCCGAGTCCGAGGACCCGGCGCGCACCATGACGGGCGCCGCCCAGGAACGCTGGCTGATCGACGGCTGGAAGACCTCGGACGCCCGGTGGAACGTCGTACCCCAGCAGGTCACCTTCGCCCGGCGGCGCGACGTCCCGACCGACGCCTACAAGCTGTCCATGGACTCGTGGGACGGCTACCCCGCCTCCCGGCAGCGGATCATGGACGGTGCCGAGGCCGCCGGGGTCGAGAACCTGATGGTCCTCACCGGTGACGTGCACGTCGGGTACGGCTTCGACCTCAAGAAGGACTTCGACGACCCGGCCTCCCGCACCGTCGGCACGGAGATCGTGGCCACCTCGGTCGCCAGCGGCAAGGACGGCTCCGAGAAGCCGTCCAACTGGGACAACCTGACCCGGGCCAACCCGCACATGAAGTTCTACGACGGGCGCCGCGGCTACGCGCTCGTCACCCTCGGCACGCGGGAGGCACGTGCCGACTTCCGCACGGTGGCGGCGGTCACCACGCCCGGCGCGCCGGTCGGCACGGCGGGCTCCTTCGTGACCGAGGCCGGCAACCCGGGGCTCACCCCCGCGTGACCGCGACCGCCCGGGTGCCGCCCGGCACCCGGGCCGGACGCCGTGTGTCAGGCGCGGTCGTCCGCCGGGTAGCGGACGCCGATCCGGTCACGCACCGCGTCGAGCGTCCGCATCACGGCGAGCGAACCCTCCAGCGGCACCAGCGGGGACTCCGTCTCGCCCGCCAGCAACGCGCGCGTCACCTCGGCCGCCTCGTACTGCATGCCCGAGAGGCCCTGCGGGCCGGGGCCCGTGACGACCTTCTCCGGCTCGTGGCCCGACCGGTGCAGGAAGAAGTGGTCCGGGTGGAAGAAGTCCCGCGGGAGGTCGATCCGCCCCTCCGTGCCGGTGACGGTCGCGGAGGTCGGCAGGTTGCCGACGATCGAGCAGCTCAGCAGCGCCGTCGCACCGGAGTCCCAGCCCAGCAGCATCCCGGTGTTCAGGTCGACACCCTCCGGGGACAGCAGCGCGTCGGCCTGCACCCGGTCCGGTTCACCCAGCAGCAGCTGGGCGAAGGACACCGGGTAGACCCCGAGGTCCAGCAGCGCGCCGCCGCCCAGCGCGGGGTCACGCAGCCGGTGCTCGGCCCCGAAGGTGCCCGCGAAGCCGAAGTCGGCCTGCACCGTGCGGATCTCACCGATCGCGCCGTCCCGCACCAGCTCCGTGATCCGGCGGACCAGCGGATTGCAGTACGTCCACATGGCCTCCATCAGGAACAGCCCGCGCCCCCGGGCCAGATCGACCAGCTCCCGCGCCTCACGCGCGTTGAGCGTGAACGCCTTCTCGCACAGGACGTGCTTGCCGGCTTCCAGAGCGAGCCCGGCCGCCTCCCGGTGCGCCGAGTGCGGGGTGGCGACGTACACGACGTCGACGGAGTCGTCCGCGACGAGCTCCGCCCAGCTGCCGTACGCCCGCCCGATGCCGAACCTGTCGGCGAACGCCCGCGCGGAGGCCTCGGTGCGGGAGGCGACGGCCACTACCTCGGCCCCGGAGTCCCGCATCGCCAGCAGGTCCTCGGTGAACCTCGCGGCTATGCCGCCCGTCGCCAGTACACCCCAACGCACAGTCCCGCTCATGCCGCCCGCCCTCACAAAAAGGTATCGACCACTACGACTGACCTGAGAGCATAGATGCGGATTCAACGAAGCGGAGACGAGGATGCCGGACAGCGGCGCGAGCCGGGCCCAGCAAGAGCACGAGCACATACCGACGAAGAACAGTGAGGGCGCCGCACTCGGCGCCCAGGCCACCGCCACCCCCACCGCTGCGGGTGTGCCGGCCATCTCCACCGACATCGCGCCAGGCCTTCCGGGCGCCTCCACGACCACCGCACGGCGGGCCGGCCTCCTGGTCACCCTGGTGCTGGGCGGGCTCACCGCCCTGCCGCCGCTCTCCATGGACATGTACCTCCCGGCACTCCCGGAGGTCACCGACGCGCTGCACGCCCCCGCCGCGACGGTCCAGCTCACCCTGACGGCCTGCCTCACCGGCATGGCACTCGGCCAGCTCGTCGTCGGCCCCATGAGCGACCGCTGGGGCCGGCGCACCCCACTGCTCCTCGGCATGGTCGTCTACGTGATCGCCACCGCGATCTGCGCCGTCGCCCCCACCGCGGAACTCCTCATCGGCTTCCGCCTCCTGCAGGGCCTGGCCGGAGCCGCGGGCATCGTGATCTCCCGGGCCGTCGTACGCGACCTGTACGACGGCGACGAGATGGCCCGGTTCTTCTCCACACTGATGCTGATCTCGGGAGTCGCGCCCGTCATCGCACCCGTGATCGGCGGCCAGGTACTGCAGTTCACCGACTGGCGCGGCATCTTCGTCGTCCTGACCTTCGTCGGCGTGCTGCTCACCCTCGTCGTCTGGAAGTGGCTCCACGAGACACTCCCCGCGGAAAAGCGGCACACCGGCGGTGTCGGGGACGCGCTGCGCACCATGCGCGGGCTGCTCGCCGACCGGGTGTTCACCGGCTACATGATCGCGGGCAGCCTCGCCTTCGCCGCGCTCTTCGCCTATGTGGCCGCGTCCCCGTTCGTCGTCCAGGAGATCTACGGGGCCTCGCCCCAGACCTTCAGCCTGCTCTTCGGGATCAACTCCATCGGGCTGATCGCCGTCGGCCAGATCAACGGCAAGCTGCTCGTCGGGAGGGTCAGCCTGGACAAGGCGCTCGGCCTCGGCCTCGCCGTCATCTCCGTCGCCGCGGTCGCCCTGCTGCTGATGACCTCCGGGGTCTTCGGCGAGGTCGGCCTGGTGCCGGTGGCCGTCGGGCTGTTCGTGCTCATGTCCGCGATGGGCCTGGCGATGCCGAACACCAACACTCAGGCCCTGATGCGCACCAGGCACGCGGCCGGCTCGGCCTCCGCGCTGCTGGGAACGTCCCAGTTCCTGATCGGCGCCATCGCCTCGCCCCTCGTCGGGATCGCCGGTGAGCGGACCGCCGTGCCGATGGCCGTGGTGCAGGTGGTCTGCGCGCTGTCCGCGGTGGTGTTCTTCCTGCTGCTGTGCCGTCCGTGGCGGGGCGCGGGCACCGTGCGGTAACCGCACGCCGAGGGCTGAGCGGATCCTTACGTGTGAGAGGGCCCGGGCGAATCCGCCCGGGCCCTCGCGTGCACCGTGCCGGGCTCCCTCAGCCCACCCGCGGGTAGCCCAGCAGGTGCAGCCGGTCCTTGCGGTCGGTCCAGCGGAACACGCCGGTGTCCGAGGTCTCCGTGCCGGGCAGCCGGGTGTTCGGCGGCAGGGCCTCGACCTCACCGGTCGTGAAGCTCATCGTCACAGGGCCGCCCCCGCCGTCCTCCAGCACCTCGTCCGCGTCGCGCACGCTCGCCACGCCGTAGGCGCTGCCCCCGTCCGTCACCGACACGAGCGTCAGGTCGGCCGCCCCGCCCTCGTCCTCGAAGCAGAACCCCTTCCTCGCCTTCAGGTCGAAGGCCAGGTTCCCCGCGACCAGGTACCCGCCCGAGGGCGAGACGACGGCCCGCGGACGGCTGCCCGGCTCGATCTCCGGTGCGTGGCACTCCACGGAGACGACCGGCGTCCCGCTCTCCGCGTCGTGGACCGTCCACATCCGGTGGGTGGCGGCCCGCTCCGCCCCCTCGGCGAGCCGCCACGTCGCCAGGACCAGCCCCGGCGCCACGGCGGCCGGGACCCCGGTCGCCGGATCCGCGCCCTTCGGCGCGGTCCTCCTGCTGAACCAGCCTCCGCGCACCCAGAACTCGCGCGCACCGCTCAGCAGCAGGCCCCCGGCCGTCTGCCCGCGTACCTCGGTGAGCTGCTTGCAGGCCGTACACCCCTTCGGATACGTCAGCGCGGACGCGGCGGTCTCCGTCACCTCGCCGTCGACCGGGTCCACGGCCACGCTGTCCGCCCCGCCGTCGCTGATCAGGATGTCCGGGCCGGTCGCCGTGACGACCGGTGCGCCCGTCCAGGGGACCTCGACCCGCAGCCGCGCCCCGTCCACCACGTCGTACACGTCGAGGGAGACGAAGTACCCCGAGGATTCGAGGCCCTCGCCGGTGCGTCCGTAGGCCCAGGTCACGAAGTACTGCCGGTCGTCCTTGGCGACGGTGAGCAGCTTCGGGAAGCGCGACGGGTCCGGCGGCCGCCAGGCCTCGCCGCTCCAGCCCGCCCGGCCGGTCGCCGTGTCCAGGGTCCGCAGCCGGTAGCGGTTCCCAGGCGCCCGCACCAGATACGCCAGCCGGCCCGTCGTGTGCGAGACGGCGTATTCGGGGCCGGCGCCGACGACCTCCCAGCCGCGAGCCGTCGTGTACTCCGGGGGGACGTCCAGCCGTGTCGCGGGGCCGGTGCTCCTCCTCGCGGGCTTCGCGGGCTTCGCGGGCTCCCCGTCCCCGCCGCCCCCACCAACGCCGCCGCACGTCGCCGTCAGGAGCAGCAGTGCGAGGAACAGCACCCCGCCCACCAGAGCCAGGCGCACGATCCTCTGCCTCATGGTCCCCCCGATGAGTCGTACCCCGGGCAATCCCGGCGCGGCGCCGGTCAGCGTAACAACGGGCCCATGGCGAGCGGCAGTTCGGTTCAGCAGTCGCTGCGTCCCGGTTGCGCACCGGGCCACCGGGCTGCGGAGGGAGGGGCCGCTGCGCCTACAATTCGGCGGTGAACGCCACCCTCCCCACCGCGGAAGCCCTGCGTGCGGCGCTGGCCGCCCTGCTCGACGGGCTGCCCCCGACCCAGGCCACGCAGGCCGTCGACCGGCTGATCGCAAGCTACCGCGGGACCACCCCCACCGACGCCCCCATCCTGCGGGACCGCTCGGACGTCGCCGCCTACGCCGCGTACCGGATGCCCGCGACATTCGAGGCGGTACGGTCCTGCCTCGCCGCCCTCCGCGAGGCCGCGCCCGACTGGGTGCCCGCCACCCACACCGACATCGGGGGCGGCACGGGCGCGGCGAGCTGGGCGGTCGCCGGGGCCTGGGACGGGCCGCGGACGACGGTCCTGGACTGGTCGGAGCCCGCCCTCGCGCTCGGCCGTGAACTCGCCGAGGCGTCCGGCATCCCCTCGCTGCGGGCCGCCACCTGGGAGCGGGCGACGATCGGCACCTCACCGGCTCCGGCGTCCGCGGACCTGGTGACCGTCTCGTACGTGCTCAAGGAGCTCACGGCCGCGGACCGGGCCACGGTCGTGGACGCCGCGGCGGCGGCCGCGCAGGCGGTGGTGATCGTGGAGCCCGGCACCCCCGACGGCTACGACCGCGTCATCGAGGCCCGCGACCGGCTGATCGCCGCGGGGATGGGCGTCGCGGCCCCCTGTCCCCATGACGACACCTGCCCCATCGAGCGGGGCAAGGACTGGTGCCACTTCTCGGCCCGAGTCAGCCGGTCGTCCCTGCACCGCCAGGTCAAGGGCGGCTCGCTCAGCCACGAGGACGAGAAGTTCAGCTACGTCGTGGCGACCAGGTTCGCCACCGCTCCCGCCACCGCCCGGGTCACCCGCAGGCCGCAGATCCGCAAGGGACAGGTGCTGCTGGAACTCTGCACGAAGGACGAGGCCCTGCAACGTGCCACGGTCACCAAGCGGCACGGAACGCTCTACCGCGCCGCCCGTGACACCGCGTGGGGCGACGCCTGGCCGCCGCCCGAGGACGACTGACGGGTCCTCCGCGGCAGGGGTGGCCGCGGGCCCTCACGCGGCCCGCGGTGCCACGGAGGACGGGCCCGGGTCCCTCCCTCTCAACTCAGCTGTTCGGCCAGTCCGACGATGACGCCCTCCGGGCCGCGGAGGTAGCAGAGGAGATAGCTGTCCTCGAAACGGGCGATCTCGCCCACGAGTTCGGCGCCGTGAGGGCGCAGCCGGGCGATGGTGTCCTCCAGGTCGTCGACCGCGAACATGACGCGGTGCGTGCCCAGAATGTTGTGCGGCCGGTCACGCGGCCCGGCGTCGATCGCCCGGGGGCTGCGGTACTTCGCCAGTTCGAGCCGGCTGTGACCGTCCGGGGTCCGGACCATCGCGATGTCGCAGTGTGTTCCTTCGAGTCCGGTGCACCCGTCGGCGAAGGGGCCCTGGACCTCCGCCCTGCCCTCCAGCTCCATACCGAGTTCCACGAAGAACGCGATGGCGGCATCCAGGTCGTCGACCACGATGCCCACGTTGTCCATCCGCTGAACGGCCATGTCCGTCTCTCCTTCTTCCTCGTACGGCCGGTGGTGGCCGCTGACGGCCCTGGGACGGAGCCGGTGGCACGTTCTCGACATCGCCGCCGGGAAGAAGCCGGACGTGCCCCTCAGGTCCGCAGCTCCTGGGTGCAGCACTTCACGCTTCCACCGCCCTTGAGCAGTTCGCCCAGATCCATCGGCACCGGTTCGAAGCCCCGGTCCCGCAGCGGGGCGAGGAGGCCCACCGCTGCCTGCGGGAGCAGCACGTGGCGGCCGTCGCTGACCGCGTTGAGGCCCAGCCGGGCGGCGTCCGCCTCCTCGGCCAGCAGCGCGTCGGGGAAGAGCCGGGCCAGTACCGACCGGCTGCCAGGCGAGAAGGCGCCGGGGTAGTACATGACCTCGTCGGCCTCGTCGTCGAGGACGCAGAGCGCCGTGTCCAGGTGGTAGTAGCGCGGGTCCACCAGGTCGAGGCCGATCACCGGGCGGCCGAAGAACTCCTGGGCCTCGCCGTGGGAGAGCGGACTGGACCGGAAGCCCCGCCCGGCCAGCAGGTACGAGGCGGTCACCGCGAAGTCGCCCTCGCCCTCGTTGACATGGGCCGGCTCGTGGATCTCGGTGAAGCCGTCGGCCCGGAACCACTCCCGGTGCGCCTCGGCCTCCGCGAACCGCTCCCGGTAGGCGAACAGGGCGCCCAGCACCCGCCCGTCGATCACGGTGGCCCCGTTGGCGGCGAACACCATGTCGGGCAGGTCCGGGCGGGGGGTGAGGAGCTCCACGGTGTGGCCGAGGGCCCGGTAGCGGTCGCGCAGGTCCTCCCACTGGGTGGTGGCCAGGGGCAGATCGACGGGTTTCGACGGATCCATCCACGGGTTGATGGAGTACGTGACCTCGAAGTGGTCCGGGGCGCACATCAGGTAGCGACGAGGGGTGGCGTCACGGGTCAATGAAGGCTCCTCACGAACGGCGGCCTCGGCCGCGGAACGGTGGGATGCGCACGGGGTGTGTGCGTGAGTTCATGGTGCGCCCGACCGGGCCGTTGCGCTGTGATCCGTTCGGGTGGTTCACGCGGACGGAAAGGCGGGTACGACGGCCGCGGACAAGACGATACGTATCGGGCCGTGACCCTCTAGGGTGGCCGGATGTCATCTCACAGGACCCCCGACTCCAGCCGCCGGAGCGACCGCTCCCGCCGCGCGATCCACGAAGCCGCGCTCGCACTCGTCGGCGAGGTGGGGTACGCCCGGACGACCATCGAGGGTATCGCCGCCCGCGCCGGGGTCGGCAAGCAGACGATCTACCGCTGGTGGCCGTCGAAGGCGGCGGTGCTCATGGACGCGTTCCTCGACATGGCCGCCAGGCAGGCGGCGGAGGCGGACGCGTCGGGCGGGGGCGGTGAGGACGGCATCCCGGACACCGGTGATCTGGCGGCGGACCTCAAGCTGGTCGTGCGGGCCACGGTCGACGAACTGAACGACCCCGAGACCGAGGCGCCCACCCGTGCCCTGACCGCCGAAGGCGTCATCGATCCGGTGCTCGGGGCCCAGTTCGTCGAGAGTCTGCTCGAACCGCAGCTCCAGTTGTACGTCACACGCCTGCGGGCCGGCCAGGAGGCCGGCGAGGTGCGCGCGGACGTCGATCCACGGATCGCGGTGGAGCTCCTGGTCGCCCCGCTCACCCACCGCTGGCTGCTCAGGACGCTTCCGCTCACGCACGAGTACGCGGACGCCGTCGTCGACCACGCCCTCCGGGGGCTCTCGGCCCGCACCTGAATCCGGCCACGCGTTTCATGACAGTGCGTACACGGGTGGATCCCTCCGCGTGACCGTCCGGGCACCCGCTTGGCGACTCCGGCCACCCCAGGAGCAGGATGGTGCGACCATGGACGTGTAACCACTCAGGTGAGGGGATAGATGGGCGCCGATTCCGGCCGCTATCGCGGCACAGAGGGCAGGATTTCCCAGTGGCTGCGCAGGCGGCCCAAACCGCAGCCGGAGGCCGACGACGCGGCGCGGCTGGAGCTGCTCCTGGCCGTCGCGGAGGCAGGAATGCCGATCTCGCCCGCCGCGCATCCGTCCGGGTACCGATGTTCCTGCGAACGCATCGGCTGTCCCACGCCCGCGCGGCACCCGGTCTCCTTCGCCTGGCAGACGCAGTCCACGACGGACCGCGGACAGATCGAGCGGTGGGCGGCCGGCCAGCCGCTGGCCAACTTCATCACCGCCACAGGCATGATCCACGACGTCCTCGACGTCCCCCTCGCCGCAGGGCAGGCCGCGCTGGACCGGCTCACCGCCGCGGGCATCGACGTCGGGCCCGTGGCCCGGTCCGGTGCCGACCGGATGCTCTTCTTCACCGCCACCCGCGGCACGCCGGACGACGAGGACGAGTGGTGGCCGTGCGAGCTGGACTGCCACCCCGAAACCATGGACGAGCATCCCGGTCTCCGCTGGCACTGCCGGGGCAGCTACGTCCTCCTGCCCCCCGCGAGGCTTCCCGGCGATCTGGACGTGCACTGGATCCGCGGACCGGAGAACCCGTTGCCCGATCCGCTGACCCTGCTGGAGACGCTCACCGACGCCTGCGCGCAGTACGCCGACACGGCCGACGAGAGTGATCTCGACCACGATTCGGTGGCCTGGCCGCTCAGCCGCTGAGGGCGCGACGGCCCGGCCCGGCGGGACCCCGCCGGGCCGTCCGCGGCGGTCAGGATCCCTGCGCCGCGACCAGCCCGGGCAGCCGGTTCAGCACGCGCACCCTGCCGTCGGTGCCACCGTCCGCGCCCTTCGTGGGCACGTAGACGAGCTGGCTGGAGACCCGCTCCTTGGTGAGGGTGCTCTTCACCTCGCCGGTCAGCAGCGCCCGTACGTCCGCAGTCACCGTCGGACGCAGCCCCTCGGCCGCCGTCTGCCGCTCGAAGTGCTTGCTGCTGAAGAAGACCAGTGCTCCGCCGTCCTCCGTGGTCAGGCCCAGCGGCGCGAACGTCCCGGAGTCCAGCTTCTGGTCGATGTACTGGTACGAGAAGCCCGCTCTGCGGGTGTTCTTCCGGGCGTCGCGCCAGCCGGAGGTCATCGACCCCTGGGCGAACACGTCCGGTGTGCCGTCGGTGAGGTAGTCCGTGTACGTGGTGCTCAGGTCCGCCGGCGGGGTGGCCAGCGCGGCGTCGGTGTCCGCGGAGGGCACGGGCTCGGCCCAGCCGTCCGCGTCCTTGCGGAACTTCGGGATCCCGGACGGTGCGGTGACCGCCAGATAGGCGGCCTTCCACGGCGCGTCCGGTCCGGTGCGGACGAACGCCAGCAGCCAGCGGGTGTCCAGCTTCCCGCTGTCCTGGTCACGGTTGGAGTCGGTGTCCGCGAGGAACCAGCGCGGCCAGCCCGCCTTCTTGGGGATGGTGTACGACGCGTCGGTCAGCTCCAGCGGCTCGTGCCCGGCGTTGCCCTCCGGGCTGTTCTTCCGCCGCGCGGTCAGACCGGCCTGGTTGATCGCACCGAGCGAACCGGTGACCCGGTCCTCGTCGAGCGCCGGATCGTAGGCCTTGTCCGCCTTGTTGTAGGCGACGGTGAAGTCCTCGAGGGCCTGCGCGGCCTCGGCCTCCGTCGCTCCCGGCACCACTTCCAGTTCACCGTGTACCGTCACGCAGCCGCTCGCCGTCACGACCAGTACCGTCGTCGTCGCGAGCCCCGCCGCCAGTCGACCCAGCCTTCTCATCCGTTGCCTTCTGCGCCTTCTGATCCGTCGTCCGCACTGACCGCCTGAACCCTACCGGGGCGAGGAACAGCGCGAGCGTGGGGATGAGATACAGCGCCCACACCGTGACCTGAAGGACGGTCGGGTCAGCCTGGAAGTTGAAGACGCCCTTGAGCAGGGTGCCGTACCAGCTGTCCGGCGGGATCGTGCCCGTGATGTCGAACGCCCTGTTCTCCAGGCCGTCGAGGAAGCGGGCCTCCTGCAGGTCGTGGACGCCGTAGGCCAGCACTCCCGCCGCCACCACCACGAGCATGCCGCCGGTCCAGGTGAAGAACTTCGACAGGTTGATCCTCAACGCGCCCCGGTAGAACAGCCAGCTCAGCACGATCGCGGTCCCGATGCCCAGCAGCACGCCGATCAGTGGTGACGACGAACCCTCACCGCTGGCCCGCACCGACGCCCACACGAACAGCGCGGTCTCCAGGCCCTCACGGCCCACCGCCAGGAAAGCGGTGGCCACCAGGGCGCCGGTGCCCATCGCGAGCGCCGAGTCCAGCTTGCCGTGCAGCTCCTTCCTCAGATGCCGCGCGGTACGCCGCATCCAGAACACCATCCAGGTCACGAGCCCGACGGCGATGATCGACAGTGAGCCGCCGAGCATCTCCTGCGCCTCGAACGTCAGCTCCTGGGAACCGAATTCGAGAGCGGCACCGAACGCCAGCGAGATGGTGCAGGCGATGGCGATGCCGGCCCACACCGGGCGCAGCGCGTCGCGGCGGCCGGTCCTGACCAGGTAGGCGACGAGGATGCAGACGACCAGGCCGGCCTCGAGCCCCTCGCGCAGGCCTATCAGATAGTTGCCGAACATGCCGGTCCTTCCACGGTGAGGGTCATGAGAACGACGCCCGGGCCACGCGGGCGGCTCAGGGTCACGCGAACAACGCCCGGCCCCACCAGTCGTCCGTGTCCCGGACGCCGGGCGGAACGGCGAAGACCGCCGAACCCACGTGCTGGATGTATTCGTTGAGCGCGTCCGAGGCCGCGAGGCGCCGCTGCACCGGGATGAAGCCCGTGCGGACGTCCCGCTGGTAGGCCAGGAAGAACAGACCCGCGTCGAGCCTGCCCAGTCCGTCCGTGCCGTCGGTGAAGGAGTAGCCGCGGCGGAGGATCGCCGCCCCGTCGTTGCTGTCCGGATGGGCCAGGCGTACGTGCGCGGTCGGCAGCATCGCCTTCAGGAACGGCTCGTCCCGCTCCTTCGCCTTGCCGACCGGGGCCCCCTCGCCCTTGTCACGGCCGAAGATGTCCTCCTGCTCCTGCAGCGGAGCGCGGTCCCACGTCTCGATGTGCATGCGGATGCGCCGGGCCACCAGGTACGAACCCCCGGCCATCCAATCGGTGCCGTCCGTCGCGCCGGCCCACACGTGCTTCGTCAGGGCTGCCTCGTCCGTGCCCGGGATGTTCCGGGTGCCGTCCTTGAACCCCATCATGTTGCGGGGGGTCTGGGAACCGGGCGTCGTGGAGGACGTCTTGCCGAACCCCAGCTGCGACCACCGAACGGCCGTGCGCCCCATCCCGATCCTGGCGAGGTTCCGGATGGCGTGCACGGCGACCTGCGGGTCGTCGGCGCAGGCCTGCACGCACAGGTCCCCGCCGCTGCGGGCGGCGTCCAGGTTGTCGCCGGGGAACTTCGGCAGGTCCACCAGCGCCTCGGGCCGCCGGTCCTCCAGGCCGAAGCGGTCCCCGGCGAACAGGGACGGGCCGAAGCCGATGGTGAGCGTCAGCCGGGACGGCCTGAGGCCCAGTGCCTCACCCGTGTCGTCCGGCGGTGCCTCGGCGGGCCCTCCGTACGCTCCCCCGCCGACGGTCCGCCCGGCCGTCATCCGCTCGGCGGCCCGGGTCCACTCCTGGAGGAGGGCGATCAGTTCGGCCCTGTCCTTCGTGGTCACGTCGAACGCGGCGAAGTGCAGCCTGTCCTGGACGGCGGTGGCGATCCCCGCCTGGTGCGCTCCGTGGAAGGGCACCGCCGCGCCGCCGTCCGAGGCCGGCCCGGCGTCCCCGCCGGGGCTCACCGCGGCGACCGCGCCGCCCGCCGCCACCGCGCCCAGCGCCAGCCCGGCGCCGCCCCAGCCCAGCAGGGCACGACGCGAAGGGGCGGGGGCGCCGGCGGCTCCCCGCCCTGGTTCCCGGTCCCGCTCATGATCGCGTTCCTCTACTTCGTGACCGCGGCGGCCAGCTTGGACAGCGGCTCCGCGAGCGCGTTGACCGCGTCGGAGAGCTCCTTGCGGTCCGCCTTGCCGACCTTGTCGTACGAGGTGAAGTCGTAGGAGGCCTTGTCCGCGCGGTACTTGTCCAGGAGGGCGTCCAGCGCCGCGAACTGCTTGTCCAGGGAGGCGGTCAGTGCTGCGTCGTTCTTCGACGCGACCGGCTTCAGGAGCTCGTACGACCGCTCCGCGCCCTCGACGTTCGCCTTGAAGTCGACGAGGTCGGTGTGGCTGTAGCGCTCCTCCTCGCCGGTGACCTTGCCGGTGGCCACCTCGTCGAGAAGCTCCTTGGCGCCGTTCGCCATCGACGTCGGGGTGATGTCCGCCCGGCCGACCCGCTTCTGCCAGTCCTGAAGGTCCTTGTAGAGGGTGGGCGCGAGCGCCTTCTCCTCGGCGCCCAGTTTCCCGTCCTGCCACAGCGCCTTCTCCAGGCGGTGCCAGCCGGTCCACTCCTGGCCGTCCTCCAGGCCGTCCTCGCGGACGTCGACCTTCGGGTCGATGTCGCCGAAGGACTCGGCGACCGGCTCGGTCCGCTCCCAGCCGATCCGGGAGCCGGCGTACGCCTTCTTCGCCGCCTCGATGTCGCCCGCGGCGACGGCGTCCGTGAAGACCTTCACCTTGGGCAGCGTCTCGTCGGCCTGCGCCTGCACGTAGGTGCGGTAGCCGGCCACGGCCTTGTCCATCTCGGGGCTGCGCGCGGCGGCGGTGCCTCCGGTGACCTCGACCGTCTGCCGGATGCCCTTGCCCTTCATGCCGGGCTTGCAGGCGATCTCGTACGTGCCGGCCTTGATCTCGGCGGTGATCCTCGCCCTGGTGCCCGGACCGATGTTCTCGCGTTCGGTGACGATCCTGTCGTCCGGGAAGAGGACGTAGACCTCGGTGACCTTGGAACCCTTGTTCTGTACGGCGAGTTCGACGTGGCCGGCCGGAATCTTCTTCGACGACACCTCGCAGGAGTCGTCCGTGGCGACCACCTCGACGGCACCGTCGCCCTTGCCGTCGCTCTTCTCGGCGCAGCCCGTGACGGCGGTCAGGGCGGCCACCGCGGCGACAGCGGTGACGACGGAGGGACGAAGGGCTCGCATGGGGGCTCCACAGGGGTGAAACAGCGGGGACGACGGGGACGAAAGCAGGTGAGGCTGGCCTAACTTAACCGCGCCCCACTGCGCCGCCACCTGCCGGGCAGGTGATTCAGGTCTCACTCGGCCGCGCCGGAAACGGCCCGGTCACGGTGCCCTCATGGGGAACCCACAGAAAGGTCAAACGAGGGTCAAGCAAGCCTTTTCGGTACGACGAGCGGCACCCCGGTCCGCGGGTGCGGGAACACCTCGACCGGCTGCCGGTAGACCTCGCCGAGCAGCTCTCCGGTGAACACCTCGGCGGGGGGACCGGCCACCGCGACCCGGCCGCCGTGGAGCACCACGGCGCGGTCCGCGTAGGCCGCGGCCAGGCCGAGGTCGTGCAGCACCACGACCACGGCGTCCCCGGCGGCGGCGCGTTCGCGGCAGATCCGCAGGACCAGCTCCTGGTGCCGCAGATCCAGTGCGGCCGTCGGCTCGTCCAGGAGCAGCAGCGGGGCGCTCTGCGCGAGGACCCGGGCCAGGGCGACCCTGGCGCGTTCGCCGCCGGACAGCGCGGAGAAGGGGCGGGCGGCGAAGCCGGTGACCTCTGTCGCCGCCATCGCGGCGGCGACCACGGAGTCGTCCTCGTCCTCCCGGGCCGTGCCCGCCCAGGGGGCCCGGCCCATCCGTACGACGTCCTCGACCGGGAACGGGAAGGCGAGCGCGGCGGACTGCGGCAGGACCGCCCGGCGCAGGGCCAGTTCGGCGGTCGTCCAACTGGTGGCAGGCCGGCCGTCCACGCGTACCTCGCCACTGTCCACGGGCAGGTCCGCTGCCAGTGCCGCCAGCAGGGTCGACTTCCCGGCCCCGTTCGGCCCGACGAGGGCCAGCACCTCGCCGGCCCGGACGGTCAGGTCCACGGAGTCGAGGACCGGGCGTCCGCCGAGCCGGACGCCCACCCCGGCCGCCTCGGCGACGGTCGAGCCGGGCGGCACCGGGGAGGGGAGCTCCCGGCCGCGGGGCGCGAGCAGTGCCTTGAACGGGTTCAGTGCCTTGACCGGGTTCATGCCCAACCACCTTGCCTGCGACGGGTCCTGCGCAGCAGCCAGAAGAAGAACGGGCTGCCGAAGAGCGCGGTCAGCACGCCGAGCGGGAGCTCGGCGGGATCGGCGACGGTACGCGCCGCGAGGTCGCCCACCACCAGGACGAGGGCACCGCCGAGCGCGCTGCCGGGGATGAGGAAGCGGTGTCCGGGGCCGTTCGCCATCCGCAGCAGATGTGGAACCAGCAGCCCTACGAAGGAGATGATCCCGGCGACGGCCACCGCGGCTGCCGTCAGCAGCGCCACGACGAGGACGAGGGCGATCCGCAGCCGTTCGACGTCGACGCCCAGGTGCCGTGCGGGGCGCTCGCCGAGCGCGAGCAGATCCAGCTTCCTGGCGTGGAACGGGGCGACGAGGAGTCCCAGCGCCGCGCACGGCAGCACGGCGAGTACCTTCGGCCAGGTCGCCTGGGACAGCGAACCGAGCTGCCAGAACGTGATCTGGGTGATCTGCGCGTTGTCGGCGAAGAAGATGAACAGACCGATCAGGGCCCCCGCGAAGGCGTTGACGGCGATACCGGTCAGGATCAGCGTCACGACCTCGGTCCGGCCCCCGGAACGGGAGAGCGCGTACACCAGCAGGACCGTGGCGAGGCCGGAGACGAACGCGCAGACGGTGATCGTCCAGTTGCCGAGGAACGTCAGCCCCAGGGCGATCGAGGCGACCGCTCCGACCGCCGCCCCCGAGGAGATCCCGATGACACCGGGCTCGGCGAGGGGGTTGCCGAACACTCCCTGCATCAGCGCACCCGCGCAGCCGAGCGAGGACCCGACGAGCAGGGCGAGGACGACCCTCGGCAGCCGTACGTTCCACAGGACGCTCTCGGCGACCCGGTCCAGCGCCTGACCGCCGAGGCCGACACGGTGCTGGACGGACGAGAGGACGTCGCCCAGCGGGATGTTGTACGCGCCGAGTCCCGCGGAGAGCAGACAGCCCACGAGGAGTGCGGTGGACAGGGCGGCGGTGAGGACGAACGCCTTGCCGCGCCGTGCCGGAGCGCCGGCGGATCTCGTGGTGGAGCCGTCGTGCGAGGTCGCCGTCACGCGCTCTTCCCGCCTTCCGCGGGGGCGGGACCCGCTCCCGTGCCGCAGTCGCCGAGGGCCGGGGTGAGGGGCACGACGGCGACCAGGGCCCCGGGCCGGACCGTACGCCGTCGCACGGCTCCTCGGTCCGCCGGGGCGGAGTACTGGGGCAATCGCACGGGGGCACCGTCCTGGGGCAGTTGGGGCAGCGAAGTGACGGAGGGGGTCCGACACGTACTCGTGAATATTAGGTTAGCCTTACCTCACTCTCTGGTCCTGGAAGGGTCCCCGTGCCGTCGTCCCCATCCGTCCGCGCGCTCGCCGTGCGCTTCTCGCGGTGCTGCTCGGGGCGTTGCTCCCGGCCTCCGCCGCGGCCTCGGGCGTCGTCGCGGCGGCGGGCGCCGGAGTGGTGATCGCCGTACGTCGTCGTACCGTCCGACCCCGTCCCCGCGGTACACGGGCCGTACCGGCACACAAGCCGGTGCGGCCCGTGGCGTCCGGGGCCCCTGGCGGTGCTTGAATGCGCATGTGAACGACTTCGACGTACCCGACGGCATCGACGTGTTGCGTGTGTTCTGCGGCCCGGACGGCGGCAACGGCAACGCACTCGGCGTCGTGCGCGACGGGCGCAGGTATCCCGACAACGACTCCCGGCAGGCACTCGCACGCAAACTCGGCTTCAGTGAGACCGTGTTCGTGGACGACCCCGAGCGCGGAACCGTCGACATCCGCACCCCCGGTCTGCGGCTGCCGTTCGCGGGGCACCCTCTCGTGGGCGCCGCCTGGCTGCTCGACCTGGAGGTCCTCGAACTGCCCATCGGGGACGTGACGGCGCGCCAGGACGGCGAGTTCACCTGGATCACGGGCCGACCCGAATGGGCATTGCCCAGGACGCTGGAGCAGTACGCGTCGGTCGCCGAGGTCGAGGCGCTGACGGGGCCGCCGGACGGCGAGGGGTGGCTCTACGTCTGGGCCTGGGAGGACGAGGCGGCCGGCCGGGTGCGGGCGCGGGCCTTCCCCCGGCGCCATGAGGAGCGCGGCGACAGCCGCTCCGGGGGAGCCGGGGCCCGCGCCGGGGGGATCGAGGAGGACGAGGCGACCGGTGCGGCTGCCATGCTGCTGAGCGCCGAACTCGGCCGGGCCCTCAACATCACCCAGGGGCGCGGCTCCCAGATCCTCACCGCACCCGCGCCGGACGGCGCGATGGAGGTGGGGGGCCGCGTCCTCCTGGCGGTCGCGTCCTGACGGGCCGGGACCCGAGGGCCCGGCCCGTCAGGACGGGAGGCCCTAGGCGCTGAGCGGGAAGACCTCGCCGAGCTCATGGAAGACGGCGGTGTTCAGCGCGAAGGCGCGCTTGCACTCGTCGACGATCCGCTGCTTCTCCAGATCGTCGGCGTCCACCGCGTCCAGCAGCTCCCGGTACTCCCGCTTGAAGGCCGCCGGATTCGAGATCTGCTCGAACACGTAGAACCGGACGCCGTCACCCTTGCGCTCGAAGCCCCAGGTCTTCTCGGCGGTGCCTCGGATGATCTGGCCGCCCGAGAGGTCACCCAGGTAGCGGGTGTAGTGGTGCGCCACGTATCCCGCCGGCCAGTCGCGGGCGCACTCGGCGACCCGTGCGGCGTAGGCGGCGGTGGCGGGCAGCGGCTCCAGGCCCTCGCGCCACCCCTCGCCCCGCAGATGGGCGAGGTCGCGCTCCAGTTCGGCCGTACGCATCAGCTCCGGCTGGACGAAGGGCCCGGCGACGGGGTCCTCACGCAGGGCCCCCGCACCGTCCTCCAGCGCCCGGTAGACGAACCACAGCTGCTCGGTGTAGCGCGTGTACGCCTCCACGCCCAGCCGCCCGCCGAGCATGTCGCTCATGAAGGTCGAGGACTCCGCCTCCGTGTGCTGCTCGTGCGAAGCGGTGCGGATCAGGGTGGAGAAGGGCGTGGTGGTGGCGGTCGAGTCCAAGGCGGGCCTCCGGGGACCGAGGGGGACGGGAAGTCCGGACAAAAATGCTCATTCCGGCAGCGGCGGCATACGCAACCGCGCACCAGTAGGCTGATCCTCCTACTTAGGCTTACCTAAGTCAACAGGTTCCCGACTGGTTGTCGGTAAAAAGCGCTCCCGGGAGGCGGCCGCCGGGGCGCCCCTTACGGAAGCGTCAGGATCTCCGCCCCGGTCCCGGTCACCACCAGGGTGTGCTCGAACTGCGCGGTCCGCTTCCGGTCCTTCGTCACCACGGTCCAGCCGTCGTCCCACATGTCGTAGTCATGGGTCCCGAGCGTCAGCATCGGCTCGATGGTGAACGTCATCCCGGGCTGCATCACGGTCGTCGCGTGCGGGCTGTCGTAGTGGGGGATGATCAGGCCGGAGTGGAACGACGAATTGATCCCGTGCCCCGTGAAGTCCCGCACCACGCCGTAACCGAACCGCTTCGCGTACGACTCGATGACACGGCCGATCACGTTGATCTGCCGTCCGGGCCGCACCGCCTTGATCGCGCGGTTCAGCGACTCCCGGGTGCGCTCGACGAGGAGCCGTGACTCCTCGTCGACGTCGCCGCAGAGGTAGGTGGCGTTGTTGTCGCCGTGCACGCCGTCGATGAAGGCGGTGACGTCGAGGTTCACGATGTCGCCGTCCCGCAGCACGGTGGAGTCCGGGATGCCGTGGCAGATGACCTCGTTGAGCGAGGTGCAGAGCGACTTCGGGAAGCCACGGTAGCCGAGGGTCGACGGGTAGGCCCCGTGGTCGACCATGAACTCGTGCGCGACCCGGTCGAGTTCGTCGGTGGTGACCCCCGGGGCGATGTGCTTGGCGGCCTCCTCCATCGCCTGCGCCGCGATGCGGCCCGCGATCCGCATGCGTTCCACGGTGTCGGAGTCCTGGATCTCCGGTCCGGTGTACGGCGTCGGCGCGGGCTTCCCCACGTACTCGGGGCGCCGGATCTTTCCGGGAACGGAACGGACGGGAGTGATCTCCCCTGGTACGAGAAGCGACTGGCCAGACATGTCAGCGAGTCTAACCAGCGTGCTCGGGGCACCATGGCAACGAGGAAAGGATCCCGCAATGGCCCTGTTCAAGAAGCGCACGGTGGGCAAACCGGGCGAGTGGTACTACTGCCTGGAGCACAAAAAGGTCGAGGAGGGTCCCGAGTGCCCCGGGAAGGACCGTTTCGGCCCGTACGCCACCCGGGGGGAGGCGCAGCGCGCGATGGACACGGCGCGTGAGCGGAACCTGGAGTGGGAGAACGACCCGAAGTGGCACGACCGCCAGGACGGGACCACGGACGACGGACGCTAGCCGCCCGGCAGGACCCCGGGCTCCGCGTCGGGCCGGCCCCGCGGGGCCGGCCCCCGCACCCCGCCTGCGGCTCGCGTCCTCGTCCGTCGCCGAGTCGTACGTGAGCAGCTTCGGCAGCGCCGTGGCCAGCAGCGCCACCGAGGCGACGCACGCCACCCCGCCGGACCACACGGCGGAGCGGGTCCCCGTCCAGCCGGCCATCGCACCCGCCCGTACCTGGCCCAGCTGCGGGCCCACGCTGTACGACAGCACCTCGATCCCGGCCAGCCGCCCCCGCAGCTCGTCCGGGATGGTCTGGTTCCAGATCGTCGACCTGCCGAGACCGCTGAGCATGTCGCCCGCCCCGGCGAGGGCGAGGCAGACCAGGACCAGCCAGATGTTCTGGAACCATCCGGCCGCCGCGATCGCCAGTCCCCAGCCCGCGGCACCGCCCACGACGAACAGCCCGTGCCGGCGCACCCGTGAGGTCCAGCCGCTGGTCAGCCCCAGCGCGAGCGAGCCGACCGACCCCGCGGCGTACATCAGGCCCAGGGCCCACTCGGCGTCGAGATCGGCCGCGAGGAAGGGGAAGACCGCGTTCGGGAAGGCGAAGAACATCGCGGCGAGGTCGACGGCGTACGTCCCGAGCAGCACCGGGCGGCTCCACGCGTAGCGGGCGCCCTCGGCGATCCCGCGCAGGGACGGCTTCTCGGCGTCGTGGGCGGGTGGCGCCGACGACAGCCGCAGACACAGCAGCACCGAGAGGGCGAACGTCACGACGGTGACGCCGTAGGCCGTGGCGTGCCCCGCGTACGCCACCACCACCCCGGCGAGCGAAGGACCCGCGATGGCGCCGACCTGCCACCGCAGCGAGTTCAGCGCGGCCGCCGCCGTCTGCTGGTCGTGCGGCACGATCCTGGCCATCAGGGAGTCCAGGGCGGGCCGCTGGAGTCCGGCCAGCGCGGACACCCCGGCGGCCACGACGTACAGGGGCCAGAGCGCGGGTTCCGGGGCGAGCGCGTTGGCCAGCAGCACCACGGCCAGCAGCCCGAGCCCCGCCTCGGTGCCCAGGATGACCCGGCGGCGGTCCGCCGAGTCGGCCAGCGCGCCCCCGTACAGCCCGAAGACGACCAGCGGCACGAGTTCCACCGCGCCCATCGCGCCCACGGCGAGCGGTGAACCGGTGAGGTGCTTGATCTGCAGCGGCAGCGCGATCAGGGCCATGAAGCTGCCGAAGTAGGTCACGAGTCCCTGGATCCACAGCAGCCTGAAGTCGGCCGAGGAACGCCAGGGGGAGAGGTCGGGCAGCAGGCGGGAGGTCACGAGGGATCATGGTCCGTCGCCGCACCGGCGGCGGCAAGCGTATTTCCCCGGTACCCCTCACCAGCGCGGCGGGGGAGGAGCCGTCAGCTGGTCGGCGATCCTGGACAGCCGGTCCCGGAACGACCTCCGGCCCTGCGGTGCGACCGCCACGTTCTCCCCGGCCGCCGCGCTCACCAGGTGCTGGACGGTGTCCAGGTCGACCTCCCCGTCCTCCGGGACCGTGAGCGCCTCGTGCGCGAGGCCCCGCACCTCCGTGTCGCCGCCGTCCAGCGACAGCACGGTCGCCCCCGCGCGGCGTGCGTCGTGCACGCGCTCCAGCAGCCCGGCGTCCGGCCGCTCCGGCGCGACCATCAGCAGCGTCTCGCCACGCCCCGCCGCCTCGATCCTGCCGAGTCCGACGGCCAGGTGCGCGGGATCGTCCGGCTCCACCCGATGGCGTACGAGCGTGGGCCGCAGTTGCGGCAGGCCCGACCAGGTGGACTCGTCCACCAGGTGCGCGGCCATGTGCCACGGCTCGTAGACCTCGGTCCCCACCAGCAGCAGCCCGCCGCCCCGGGGGACGACCGACGACCGCAGGGTCCGGGCGAACCCACGGGCCGCCGTGGGCCACTCGGTACCGGCCAGGACTTCGCGCAGCAACGCGACACGCACAGCATCCATGGCCCGGCATCATGCCCCCGGCCCTCCACCCGCGGCTGCCCGAACGCGGCAGTTCACCCGTACGGGAACCGCCGGGACGCGGCACCGCCGCTCCCGGCCGCCGCTGTCACGACGACGCCGTGACGGATGTCGCAGAGCGACGCAGGTGCCGGAACGCCCTCCCTACCTCGCAGTAGGGTCGGCGCCATGACAACGAATGACAGTGGAAGCGCCCCCAAGCCCCCCGCCAAGGACCCCTGGGACCTCCCCGACGTGTCCGGGCTGACCGTCGGCGTACTCGGCGGTACCGGCCCCCAGGGCCGAGGTCTCGCCTACCGCTTCGCCCGCGCCGGGCAGAAGGTCGTCATCGGCTCCCGCGCCGCCGACCGGGCCGAGGCCGCCGCCGCCGAACTGGGCCACGGAGTCGAGGGCGCGGACAACGCCGAGTGCGCGCGCCGCAGCGACATCGTGATCGTCGCCGTGCCGTGGGACGGCCACGCCAAGACGCTCGAGTCCCTGCGCGAGGAGCTCGCCGGGAAGCTCGTCGTGGACTGCGTCAACCCGCTCGGCTTCGACAAGAAGGGCGCCTACGCCCTGAAGCCCGAGGAGGGCAGCGCCGCCGAGCAGGCCGCCGCCCTGCTGCCCGACTCCCGGGTCACCGCGGCCTTCCACCACCTCTCGGCGGTGCTCCTCCAGGACGAGGCCATCGAGGAGATCGACACCGACGTCATGGTGCTGGGCGAGGCGCGCGCCGACACCGACACCGTGCAGGCGCTCGCGAGCCGCATCCCCGGCATGCGTGGCGTCTTCGCCGGCCGTCTGCGCAACGCGCACCAGGTCGAGTCCCTGGTGGCGAACCTGATCTCCGTCAACCGCCGCTACAAGGCACACGCGGGGCTGCGCACCACCGACGTGTGAGCCCGTGCAGGGAGCCGAATCGGGCATGAGGGACACTGGACGGGACCGCGCACCATCCCCGGACAGGAGCACCAGCCCTCATGCCCCGCCTCGCTCTCTACTCCCTGGCCGTCTGCGTCCTCGCCGTCGTCGCGGCCGTGGTCGCCTTCGTCCAGGGCAGCTTCCTCGGCATCGTCTGGGTGCTGCTGGCCGGCCTCTCCTCGAACATGGCGTGGTTCTACGTGCGCAGGCACCGCGCGGAGTCCCGCGCCGACGCCGCCTGAGGGCCGGCCCGCACCCCGGTCCGACCCGGGCGGGAGACCTAACGGATCAGCGCGCAGCCCGGGTCCTGGTCGCCGAACCACTCCTGCCAGAAGCGGTAGGTGTCGAGCCCGCAGTACGTCTCGACCTCGCTGACGCCCAGGCCCCGCAGCAGCGCGTCCACCGCGTCGAAGAAGACCCCGTTGAGCTCCGGGATCCAGAGCAGCGCGAAGACCGCGATCAGCCCGAAGGGCGCGAACGGCTCCACCTGGCGCCGGACCTTGTACGAGAGCCACGGCTCGATCACGCCGTACCCGTCGAGACCCGGGACCGGCAGGAAGTTCAGGATCGCCGCCGTCACCTGGAGCAGGGCGAGGAAGGCCAGCGCGAGCCGGAAGGGCATCGGGACGCCGTCCAGGGCGCCCAGCCAGAACGGGGCCGTGCAGACGACGGCGAACAGCACGTTCGTCAGGGGGCCGGCCGCCGAGATCAGGCTGTGCTTCCAGCGTCCGCTGATGCGGCCCCGCTCGATGTAGACCGCCCCGCCCGGCAGACCGATGCCGCCCATGATCACGAACAGGACCGGCAGCACGATGCTCAGCAGAGCATGGGTGTACTTGAGGGGGTTGAGCGTCAGATAGCCCTTCGCCCCGATCGAGATGTCACCGCTGTGCAGCGCGGTGCGCGCGTGCGCGTACTCGTGGAGGCAGAGCGAGACGATCCAGGCCGCGGTGACGAAGAGGAAGACCGCGAAACCGGTCTGCTCGGCGAAGTCCGTCCACACCGCCCAGCCCGATACGGCCATGACGGCGAAGATCCCGAGGAAGATCGGGCTGACCCGCCGGTCGCTGGGTCGGCGGAACGCGGTGGTCATCGGCGGCACTCCTGAGGGCTTCTGGACGGCGACGTGAGCCCCCGAGCGTACGGGTGACAGGGCGGGAACGTCTCACAGGAGGGTGGTAGTTCCCCGCGGGGCGGGGCGGTCACGGACAATGGGCCCGTGCACTACGGCATCCTCGGCACCACCCGCGCCCTTCGCCCCGACGGCACGGCCGTCGCCCTCGGCGGGGCGCGGCTGCGCGCCCTGCTCACCGTGCTCGCCCTGAGCCCGGGGCGTACCGTCCCGGCGGGGTCGCTCATCGACGAGGTGTGGGACGGCGACCCGCCCGCCGACGCCCCCGGAGCCCTTCAGGCGCTCGTCGGCCGTCTCAGGCGCGCGATCGGCCGGGACGCGGTCGAGTCCGTCACGAGCGGCTACCGTCTCGCCGCCGACCCCGACGCCGTCGACCTGCACCGTTTCGAGCGGCTCGCGGGGGAGGGCGCCAGGGCGCTGGATGACGGCGACGCGCCGAAGGCGGCCACGGTCCTCGACGAGGCACTCGCCCTCTGGCGTGGACCCGCCCTCGCCGACCTGCCGGACCGCGCCGTGGCGGCGGCCCGCTGGGAGGCCAGGCGTCTGGACGCCCGCCGGACCCGGATCGAGGCCCTCCTCGCGCAGGACCGTGCCGACGACACCCTGCCCGAACTCGCCGGGCTCTGCGCCGACCACCCCCTCGACGAACCGCTGCAGGCACTCCGCGTCCGGGCGCTGCGGGACGCCGGACGCACCGCGCAGGCCCTCGCCGCCTACGACGAGGTGCGGACCCTGCTCGCCGACCGGCTCGGCACCGACCCGGGACCCGCCCTGCGTGCCCTGTACGAAGGGCTGCTGCACCAGGACCCGCCCGCCCCGGCCCCCGCACCCGCCGCCGTCCCCGCGCGGCGGGGCAACCTGAGGGCCAGGCTCACCAGCTTCGTAGGACGTGAGTCGGACCTCGCCGACCTCGGCCAGGACCTGGCCACGGCACGGCTGGTCACCCTCCTCGGCCCCGGCGGCGCGGGCAAGACCAGGCTGTCCCAGGAGGCGGCCGAGCGGGACTCCGCCGCCTGGCCGGACGGGGTGTGGCTGGCGGAACTCGCCCCGGTCGACGACCCGGAAGCGGTGCCGGAGGCCGTACTCACCGCGCTCGGCGGGCGTGAGACCGTGCTGCGGGGGGCCGGCGCGGAAGAGCTCCGAGCGGCCGAACGGGGCGCGGGCGAACCGCTCGCCCGGCTCACCGAACACTGCTCCGGGCGCCGCATGCTGCTGCTCCTGGACAACTGCGAACATCTCGTCGAGGCGGCCGCGGCCCTCGCCGACCACCTGCTGGCCCGCTGCCCGGGGCTCACCGTCCTCGCGACCAGCCGTGAACCCCTCGGCGTACCCGGGGAGTTCGTCCGGCCGGTCGACCCGCTGCCCGACCCGATGGCGCTGCGTCTGCTCGCCGACCGGGGGGCCGCGGCGCTGCCCGGCTTCCGGGTCGACGCGGACGAGGGGACGGCCGCGGCCTGCGCCGAGATCTGCCACCGTCTCGACGGGCTCCCGCTCGCGATCGAGCTCGCCGCGGCCCGGCTGCGCATGCTCACCCCCCGTCAGATCGCCGACCGTCTCGACGACCGCTTCCGCCTCCTGACCAGTGGCAGCCGCACCGTACTGCCGCGCCAGCAGACCCTGCGGGCGGTCGTCGACTGGTCCTGGGACCTCCTGGACGAGGACGAACGCACCGCTCTGCGCAGGCTGTCGGTCTTCTCCGGCGGCTGCACCCTCGCCGCCGCCGAGGCGATCTGCGCGGACCTGCCGAGCGGCGCGTACGGCGTCGCCGCCGCCCTCGGTTCGCTCGTCGACAAGTCCCTCGTCGTCGCTGCCCCCGCGGCCGACTCGGCGATGCGCTACCGCCTCCTGGAGACGGTCGGCGAGTACGCCGCCGAACGGCTCGACGAGGCGGGGGAGCGGGCGGTCGTCGAGCGGCGGCACCTCACGTTCTACCGGGAGCTGGCCCGCACCACCGACCCCGAACTCCGGGGCGCCGGACAGCTCGTCGCGCTCGACCTGTTCCAGCGGGAGTACGAGAACCTGCGCACCGCCCTCCGGCACGCCGTCGCCGCCCGCGACGAGCAGGAGTCACTCAGCATGGTGCTCTCGCTCGCCTGGTACTGGCAGATGCGCGATCTGCGCAGCGACGCCCTGCAGTGGTCCGAAGCCGCCGCCGCGCTCGGCCCCGACCCCTTCACCGTGCCCGTGACTCCGGCGCCCTCCCTCACCGAACGCTGCACCGACGTGCCGCCGCCGCTTGGCCCGGAAATGCTCCAGGAGGCGAGGCGCCAGGTGGCGCTGGTCCGGATGGCCAGCCTGGACCACGCGATGGACATCTGGGCGAACGAGACCGGCATGGCGCGGCTGCGGACCATCGCCGCCACCTACCGGCCGGGTCAGCCGCAGACCTGCCGCAGCCCGGGCTCGCTCTGGCTCTTCGCCGTCGTGCTCACCGGGGAGACCTCGGACCTGCGGGGACTGCTGGACGAGTCGGTCCGCGCCGCACGGGAGCTCGGACACGACTGGGATCTGGCCGCCGCGCTCCAGACACGCGCCAACGTGCTGGCCAACCGGCCCGACTGGGCGGTCGCGGCTCTCGCGGACTCCGACGAGAGCCTGGAGATCGTCCGGCGTCTCGGCGACGACTGGGGTGCGGCGGAGGCACTCTCCTCACGCGGCGAGGCCCACGAGAAGAGGGGCGACCACAGCCGGGCGGCCGAGGACTACCTGGCGGCGATCGGGCACGCGGAGAGGCTCGGCGCCCGGGCACAGGTGCTGGTCCTGCGCACCCGGTACGCCTCGGCACTGATCGAGATCGGCCGTGGCGCGGAGGGCGAGGTGATCCTTCGGGAGGTGCTCGTCGAGGGACGGCACGTCGGGCACGAGGGCACGGCGTTCGCCCGGTTCTTCCTGGCCATGTGGCTGGGCAGGTCCGGCCGTACCGTCGAGGCGCGCGAGCAGCTCGCCGTGCTGTACGACGACTTCAGGGCCGCCTCCATCGGTGTCTTCGAAGCGTTCGTGCTGGGCGGGATGGCATGGCTGGACAACCAGGAGGGGCTGTACGCGGACGCCCTGGCCCGGGGCCGCGAGGCGCTGGCGCAGGCCGACGACCGGTTGTCGCAGATGGTGGCGCCGCAGATGCACCTGCTCCACCTGGTGACCGTGGCACGGGCGCTCGGCGGACTCGGCGGGGAGCACCGGGCCACCCTGGCGGCGCGGCTGCTGGCCGCCGGACAGGCGCTGCTGCCGGACGGGCACGTGCCGACGCCGATGGAGCGGGACGACTACGCCGCGGCCGAGGAACTCGCCCGCGGCATCCTCGGTGACGCCGCCTACAGGACGGCGTACGCCGAGGGCGCCGGCCTCTCCCAGGAGGAGGTCACCGCCCTCGTCGAAGCGCACCGGGAGTGAGCGTCAGGACTTCTTGCGGAACCTCGACACCGCGAGCGGGGCCATCACCGCGGTGATGACCACGGTCCAGCCGAGCGTCACCCAGACCGAGTGGGCGAGCGGGCCGCCCATCATCAGGGCGCGGGCCGCGTCCGCCAGGTTGGACAGCGGGTTGTAGTCGGTGAACGTCTGGAGCCAGCCGGGCATGGTCTGCGTCGGGGCGAAGATGGACGACCCGAACTGGAGCGGCATCAGTACGAGCATCCCCATCCCCTGGACGGCCTGAGCCGTCTTCATGGTCAGTCCGAGCAGGATGAAGATCCACATGACGGCGGCGCCGAACGCGGCCGACAGGGCGACGGCCCCGATGAGCCCCAGCACCGACTCCTGGAGTTCCATGCCGAGCGCGAAGCCCATGCCCAGCAGGATCAGCGTGGCGACCATCATCCGGCCGAGCTCGACCACGATCTTCGCGATGAGCACCGACGAGCGGGCGATCGGCATCGTGCGGAACCGGTCCATGACCCCCTTGCGGAAGTCGTCGTTGACACCGGAACCGACCGCCATGGCGATGTTCATGCCCATCATCGCCATCAGGCCGGGGATCAGGTAGTTGAGGTAGTCCTGCCGGTCCCCGCCCATGCTGCCGCCGACCGAGCCGCCGAAGACGTACACGAACAGCAGCGTGAAGATGATCGGCATCAGGAGCGCGTCGAACATCGACTCCGGATCCTTCTTGATCTGGAGCAGGTTGCGCCGCACGAGTGCCCCGATGTGGCGCAGGTTGCCGCGCACACCGATCCGGCCCTCGTCGTGGAGCTTCGCGGCCGGTGCGGACGTGCCCGCGCCGGTGGGGGTGGGCGTCAGAGTCGTCGTGCTCATGCCGCGACCTCCTGGGGGATCGTGTCGGTGTGGGTGGCCTTGTCGCCCGTGATGGCCAGGAAGACCTCGTCCAGGCTGGGCAGCGCGGTGGCCACATGGGCCAGGGAGAAGCCCCGGGTGCCGAGCAGCCCGATCACGGCGGTCAGCTGCTGGTCGCTGAGGATCGGGACCAGGAGCAGTCCCTCGTCCGGGACCGCCTGGGCGCCGGCGACGCCGTCGAGACCGGCCTCCCGCAGCGCCTGCGCCATCGCGGCCAGTTCGGCCGGGTCGGAGGGCCGGATCTGCAGGGTGCGGCCGCCGACCTTCGCCTTGAGCTCGTCGACCCCGCCCCGGGCGATGATCCTGCCCTGGTCGATGACGGTGAGCTCGCTGGCCAGCTGCTCGGCCTCCTCCATGTACTGGGTGGTGAGCAGCACGGTCGCCCCCTCCGCGACCATCCGCTGCACCTCGTCCCAGACCTCGTTGCGGGTCCGCGGGTCGAGCCCCGTCGTCGGCTCGTCCAGATAGAGGACGGCCGGGCTGCCGATCATGGAGGCGGCCAGGTCCAGGCGCCTGCGCATACCGCCGGAGTAGTCCATGGCGGCCTTCTTCGCCGCGGGGGTGAGCGAGAAGCGCTCCAGCAGCTCGTCGGCGCGGGACCGGGCCTTCTTGCGCGGCAGGTCGAGCAGCCGCCCGATCATGTAGAGGTTCTCCCAGCCGGAGAGCTTCTCGTCGACCGAGGCGTACTGCCCGGTGAGGCCTATGGTGCGGCGCAGCTGCCGGGGCTGCTTCACCACGTCGTAGCCGGCCACGACCGCGTGACCGGCGTCGGGCACGATCAGGGTGGACAGGCAGCGTACGAGGGTGGTCTTTCCGGCTCCGTTGGGTCCCAGCACGCCGAGGACGGTGCCCTCGCGCACGTCGAGGTCCACCCCGTCCAGCGCCTTGGTCTCGCCGTAGTGCTTGACCAGCCCCCGTACCTCGACGGCGTTCGTGCCGCCCTTGAGGTTCTTGTCGTTTCGCGTCATGGACATCATCAGACCAGCCGTCACCGACAACTCACCGACATGTCGCCGACAGCGGATCGGCAGGGGACCGACAGAAGGCGACAGCCCGCCGATGGGGGAAGTCGGCGGGCTGTCGGTGGTGCGGCAGTGGTCGTGTGGGCGTCAGTGGAAGGTGTGCTCCGCCGCCGGGAAGGTGCCGCCGACGACCTCTTCGGCGAACTCCCTGGCGGCGTCGGTCATCACCTGACGCAGATTCGCGTACTGCTTGGTGAAGCGCGGGACCTTGCCGCCGGTCAGTCCGACCATGTCGGTGTAGACCAGCACCTGCGCGTCCGTGTCGGGCCCGGCGCCGATGCCGACGGTCGGGATGTGCAGGGTGCGGGTGACCTCGGCCGCGAGCTCGGCCGGCACGAGCTCCAGGACGACGGCGAACGCGCCCGCGTCCTGTACCGCCTTCGCGTCGCGCAGCAGCTGCTGGGCTGCCTCCTCGCCGCGGCCCTGGACCCGGTAGCCCATCGCGTTGACGGACTGCGGGGTCAGGCCGATGTGCCCCATGACCGGGATCCCCGCCTCGACCAGGAGCCGGATCTGCTCGTGGGAGCGCTCGCCGCCCTCCAGCTTGACCGCGCCGACACCGGCGTCCTTGATCAGCCTGGTGGCGTTGCGGAGAGCCTGGACCGGGCCTTCCTGGTACGCCCCGAACGGCAGGTCGGCCACGATGAGGGCGCGCTTGGTGCCGCGTACGACGGCGGCCGCGAGGATGGCCATCTCGTCCATCGTGACGGGCACGGTGGTCTCGTAGCCGAGGTGGCAGTTGCCCATGGAGTCACCGACGAGCATGACCGGGATGCCGGCCTCGTCGAAGACGGACGCGGTCATCGCGTCGTAGGCGGTGAGCATGGGCCACTTCTCGCCGCGCTCAGTGGCGGCGGCGATGTCGTGGACGCTGATGCGGCGGGTGCTGCTGCCCCCGTACAGCGCCTTGCCGGCGCCGGGGGTCGGACCCGCGGGGGGTGTGGCGGACTGGTTCTGCGCAGCCTGAAGCGACATGGCCAACGGCTCCTTCGTCATCTCGAGGCGCCCTGACGGCGTCCCCGGATCCCTTCCATGGTGGCATCCCGGAACGGTTCCCGGGAAGTGGGCCCGCCGCGCCCGGTGAACCCTGCGCGGCAACCGGGTAAAGTCTTTCCAATACGAGACGGTCTCGTATTGGAATTCGCCTAGTGTCGTCGCCATGTCCATACCGTCCGGCGCTCCCGTCGCCGCGCCCCGTGTCCCGGAGGCGGTCCACCGCCGCCGCTGGGCCATCCTCGGCGTCCTCATGTTCAGCCTGCTCATCGTCGTTCTGGACAACTCGATCCTGAACGTCGCGGTCAAGACGATCGCCAGCCCCGCGCCGACCGGTATCGGCGCCACCCAGAGCGAGCTGGAGTGGGCGATCAACTCCTACACGCTCGTCTTCGCCGGCCTGCTGTTCACGGCCGGCCTGCTGGGCGACCGCATCGGCCGCAAGAAGGTCCTGCTGGCCGGAATCCTCGTCTTCGGCATCGGCTCGGCCCTGGCCGCGCTCTCCTCGTCCCCCGGTGAACTCATCACCTGGCGCGCTCTGATGGGCTTCGGCGCGGCGTTCGTGATGCCCGCCACACTCGCCGTCCTGATGAACGTCTTCGAGCGCGACGAACAGCCCAAGGCCATCGGTATCTGGGCCGGCAGCGTCGGCCTCGGCATCGCGATCGGCCCGATCACCGGCGGTCTGCTCCTGGAGCACTTCTGGTGGGGCTCGATCTTCCTGGTCAACGTGCCCGTGGTGGTCCTCGCGCTCATCGCCATGGCCGTACTCGTGCCGGACTCCAAGGACCCTGCCCCCGGCCGTGTCGACCCGCTCGGGGTCGTCCTTTCAGTCATCGGCCTGGTCCTGCTGGTCTACGGCATCATCCGGGGCGGTGAGCTGGCCTCCTTCACCGACGTCACCGTCCTCGCACCGCTGATCGGCGGCCTGCTGGTCCTGACGGGTTTCGTGTGGCACGAGAAGCGCAGCAGCCACCCGTCCATCGACATCGCCTACTTCCGCGAGCCCGCCTTCTCCGCCGCCGTCGCGGCCATCGCGCTGGTCTTCTTCGCGCTGATGGGCGTCACCTTCTTCTCCGCCTTCTACCTCCAGAGCGTGCGCGGCTACACCGCGCTGGAGTCCGGGCTGCTGATCCTGCCGCTCGCCGCCGCACAGATGATCTTCGCGCCGCGCGCCCGGCTGGTCGTCGACCGGTTCGGGGCCCGGGCGGTCTGCACCGTCGGCATGCTGCTCGTCGCCGCGGGCCTCGCCGCCTTCGCCCTGTTCGACGCGGACACCCCGCTGTGGGTGCTGTGCCTGGTCTTCTTCGTCCAGGGCACCGGCATGGCGCACATCATGCCGCCGGTCACCGTCGCCGTCATGCAGGCGCTGCCCCGCGAGCGGGCGGGCTCGGGCTCCGCGATCAACAACACGTTCCGCCAGGTCGGCGGTGCGCTCGGCATAGCCGTGCTCGGCTCGGTGCTCTCCACCGTCTACCGGGGTGACATCGAGGGCCACCTCGACGGCGTCCCGGCCGCCGCGCGGGACGTCGCGGGCGAGTCCATCGAGGCGACCCTCGGTGTCGCCGAGAAGCTGGGCCCGGCGGGGAAGCCGCTGGTCGCCGCGGCGAACGACGCGTTCATCGGTGCGATGCACGTGACCGCGCTCGGCTCCGCCGCGGTCGCGCTGATCGGCGCTGCCGTGGTGGCCCTGTTCCTGCCGGGCAGGCCGGTGGTGCGGGGCGAACGGGTCCCGGACCCGCTGGACACCGGGGAACCGGTGCGCCAGTCCTGATCCGCCCCTGCGGCCGGGGAGGAAGTCGCTCCGCCCCCGGCCGGTCGGCGAGAATCGAGAGGTACGGCGACACAGCGAGCGGCGGACGGCGCGGCGAGAGGCGGACCAGGTGCGGCAGGCGGCACAGAACCCGGCGCAGGACCCGGCCGCAGGCCCTGCGGGCCCGCCCTGCCAGGGCCAGGAGCCGCGTCGTGGCCGTCCCCGCAGCGCGGCCGTGGAGCGGGCGATCCTCGACGCCGTCGTCCAGCTGCTGGAGGCGGGGGAGACCCTGGACGGGCTGTCCATCGAGCGGATCGCCCGGACGGCGGGCGTCGGCAAGGCCACCATCTACCGCCGCTGGAGCGGCAAGGAGGAGCTCTTCGTCGACGTCCTGCGCGACATCGAGCCCCCCGATCCCGCACTCTCCGGAACCGCCGGCCTGGACGACCTGCGGGTACTGCTGGAGTCGATGCGCACGCGCGGTCTCGCACAGCGGTCCTCCGCCCTCCTGCACAACGTGTTCGTGCAGATGAAGAAGCACCCCCGGCTCTGGACGGAGTACCAGAACACCGTCATCGCGCCCCGCCGCGTCGCGATGGTGGCCGCCGTGCAGCGGGCGGTGGACGCGGGGGAGTTGCGCGACGACCTCGACGTGGAGCTCATGGACGACCTTTTCCTGGGACCCATGCTCGTCCGCACGGTCCACCGTCCCGAGGCGCCCCTGCCGGAGGACCTCGCCGACCGCATCATCGCGACCCTCCTCCAGGGCCTCGCGCCGCGCGCGCAGAAACAGCAGGTCACAGCCGTGGAACCGACGACCGCCTCCGCGTGACTGTTCTGTCACAAGCCCCACAAGGGCCTTCCGGGCCGGAACCTGCGACGCCGCGCCGGTCGTCCTGATGGCAGAACGGCCGTCGTCGACGGCGAGAACGGCGTCACCCATCGCCTAGGGTCGGGAGGCGCGGTGATGTGTACGGCAAGGCAGTGAGGACGAGCGCAATGGTGCAGGCGTACAGGGCGGACACCGAGAACGCCGGTGCGGGTCCGCAGCCGGTCTCCCGTTTCCGGGCCATGCGCCGGAAACTGGTCTCGGACCCGGGTATCTGGCGGCGGGGCATTCTCCTGGCGCTCTGCTCGGTCCTCCTGACCGTCGTGCTGGTCCTCCACTCGGACATCCCGAACACCATCGGCAACACGGGCAGCCTCATCGAGACGTTCCTGCCCTGGTTCGGCCTCTTCGTGCCGGTGCTGCTGATCCTCGGACTGGTAAGGCGCTCGGCGACGGCGGTGATCGCCCTCGTGCTGCCGGCCGCCGTCTGGCTGAACCTCTTCGGCGGCCTGCTGTTCGCCGACAAGTCGGGGGCCGGCGGCAACCTCACCGTCGCCACGCACAACGTCAACGCGGGCAACCCCGACCCCGCGGGCACCGCCCAGCAGGTCGCCGGCTCCGGCGCGGACATCCTGGCCCTGCAGGAACTGCCGAGCGGCAAGGTGGAGGCGTACGAGGACGCCCTCGCCGACCGTTATCCGCACCACTCCGTGCAGGGCACCGTGGGCCTGTGGAGCAAGTACCCCGTCACGGACTCCAGCCCTGTGGACATCAAGCTGGGCTGGACCCGCGCGATGAGCGCCACCGTCACCACCCCCGAGGGCCCGATCAAGGTGTACGTCGCCCACCTCCCCTCGGTGCGGGTCAAGCTGAACGCCGGCTTCACCGCCAACCAGCGGGACGACAGCGCCGACGCCCTGGGCGAGGCGATCGCCGACGACCCCGTTGAGCGGGTCGTCCTGCTCGGCGACCTGAACGGCACGATGAACGACCGCTCGCTGAACGCGGTCACCGCCCAGATGCGCTCCACCCAGGGCGCCGCGGGCGACGGCTTCGGCTTCAGCTGGCCCGCGTCCTTCCCGATGGCGCGGATCGACCAGATCATGGTGCGGGGCGTCGAACCCCGCGCATCCTGGACCCTCCCCGCCACGGACAGCGACCACCTCCCGATCGCGGCCCGCGTGCAGTGGTGAGTGCCTCGCGAAGGTGAGCGCTGCCCCTCCGGCAGGCGGTACGCTCGCAGCCATGTCCAGCCCCGAGTCCGACAGAATCGGGCCGCCGGTTCGCCGGTGGCCGGTCATCGACGCCGAAAGCCTCTGACCCCGGCGGTCACCGGGCTCTCCCCGTCGCGCCGTCGGCCACCGCCGGATCCTCACGGCGGTGCGGGCCGACTTCCATGTCCGTGACGAACACCGGGCATTCCACCGCGTCGCCGTCCTCGCGCTCCCACGCGTGAGGACGGGCGCGGCCCGCATCCCCTGCACACCGCTCGTTCCTCCGACGGTTCCGTACAAGGGGTTCCCTTCTCATGCCATTCGCTGTCCACGTGCTCGGGCTGGCCGTCTTCGCCCAGGGCACTTCGGAGTTCATGCTGGCCGGCCTGCTCTCGGGCATCGCCGGTGACCTGCACGTCTCACTCGGCGCCGCCGGGCTGCTGACCTCGGCCTTCGCGGTCGGGATGGTGATCGGCGCGCCGCTCACCGCTCTGGCCGGCCGCACCTGGCCCCGGCGCGGGGCCCTGCTGTCCTTCCTCGGCGTCTTCGTCGCCGTCCACGTCGTCGGCGCGCTGACGTCCAGCTACGGCGTGCTGCTCGCCACCCGGGTCGTCGGGGCGCTGGCCAACGCGGGCTTCTGGGCCGTGGCGTTGGTCACCGCTCTGGCGATGGTGGGCCCGCACCAGCGGGCGCGGGCCACCGCCGTGGTCGTCGGCGGGGTCACCCTCGCGTGCGTCGTGGGCGTTCCGGCGGGGGCCGCGCTCGGCGAACTGTGGGGCTGGCGCTCGGCGTTCTGGGCGGTGGCGCTCGTGTCCGTACCGGCCGCGGTCGCCTTGCTGGTGGCCGTGCCGGGCGGCCGGCCCGGCGACGCGCCGACGGTGAGTGCCAGGAGTGAACTGCGCGCCCTCGCCCGGCCGCGGCTGCTGCTGACGCTGCTGGTCATGGCGCTCGTGCAGGGCGCGACCTTCTGCACGTTCTCGTATTTGGAACCGCTGTTCACCCGGGTCACCGGCTTCGGCGCCGGCTGGGTGCCCGTGGTGCTGGCGCTGTTCGGCGTCGGCTCGTTCGTGGGCGTCACGCTGGCCGGACGCCTGGCCGACGCGCGCCCGGCAGCGGTCATCGGTATCGGCATGACCGCGCTGGCCGCCGGCTGGGCGGCACTGGCACTGACCGCCGCCGACCCGGTGGCGGCGCTCGTCCTCGTCCTGCTCCAGGGGGCGCTCGCCTTCGGTACGGGAACCACGTTGATCACCCGGGTCTTCCAACTGGCCCCGGACGCGCCGACCATGGCAGGGCCCTTCGCGACGGCCGCCTTCAACGTGGGCGCCGCGACCGGACCTTGGCTGGGCGGACTGGCCCTCGGCGCCGGCCTCGGCTTCCGCGCCCCGGTCTGGGTGAGCGCCCTGCTCATGTGCGCGGCGCTCGTGGGCGCCGGAGTGCCGGCGCTGTCGTCGCGCGTCGTGACGGCCCGCTCCGGGGCGGGTGTACCCATCGAGTGACGCCCAGATCACACCCGAGCGCAACGGCATGTTCACGTCCGGGCATAAAACGTCTGAGAGACTTTGTTCCGACGGGATACATAACCCGTTCCGGCAATGAAGCCGACGCTCCCGCACTCACACCACCGCCACCCGGCCCCCGTACGGTCCGGGCGGCCCCTGCCCGAAAGGTTCTTTCCATGCCCCTGGCCCTGCTCGCCCTCGCTGTGAGCGCCTTCGGCATCGGCACCACCGAGTTCGTGATGATGGGCCTGCTGCCCAACGTCGCGGACGATCTGGGAACGTCCGTGCCCACCGCCGGTTACCTCGTCTCGGCGTACGCGATCGGCGTCGTCGTCGGTGCCCCGCTGCTCACCGGCCTCGGCTCCAGGATCCCGCGCAAGCGGATGCTCCTGCTGCTGATGGCCGTCTTCACCGTCGGCAACCTCGCCTCCGCCTTCGCCCCCGACTTCGGCTGGCTGCTGGCCGGCCGCTTCCTGGCCGGACTTCCGCACGGTGCGTTCTTCGGTGTCGGCGCCGTCGTCGCCGCACGCCTCGTGCCGGACGGCCGCCAGGCCCGCGCCGTCGCCACGATGTTCCTCGGCCTGACCGTGGCCAACATCGTCGGCGTACCGGCGGCCACCCTGCTGGGACAGCACCTCGGCTGGCGCGCCACGTTCATGGTCGTCGCGGTGATCGGGCTGGGCGCGATGGCAGCCCTGGCCCGGCTCGTACCGCAGATCCCCGTCGAGGCGCACCAGAACGTACGCCGTGAACTGAGCGCGCTCGGCAACCGGCAGGTCATCCTCGGCCTGCTCACCGCCGTTCTCGGCTTCGCGGGTGTCTTCGCCGTCTACTCCTACCTCTCCTCCATGACGACCGAGGCGATGGGCTTCGGCGAGTCCTCGGTGACGCTCGTCCTGGCGCTCTTCGGCATCGGGATGACACTCGGCGCGCTGGCGGCGGGACCGCTGACCGACCGGGCGCTGCGCCCCACCCTCTACGGGTCGCTGGGGGCCCTGGCCGTCGTCCTGGTGGTCTTCCCCTTCACGGTCCACGTCCACTGGGCGGCCCTGGTCATGGTGGTGCTGCTCGGCGGCATCGGCTTCATGACGACCACACCGCTCCAGATGCTCGTGATGAACGCGGCCAAGGACGCCCCCACGCTGGCGTCCGCCTCCAACCACTCCGCCTTCAACCTCGCCAACGCGGGCGGCGCCTGGCTCGGCGGGGTCGCCATCGCGGCAGGCTGGGGCTGGACGTCCCCGGCCCTGGTCGGCGCGGTGCTGGCCGTGGCCGGACTCGCCGTGGCGGTCACGGCGGGCGTCCTGGACCGGACCCCGGCCGCCTCGCGTGTCGTGGCGTCCGGTGCCCGGGCGGAGACACGGGAGTACGCGGAGGCCCGCTCCTCCTCGGACGCCTGAGCCGTAAGGCCCGACGGGCCGCGGATCACGACGACGGGCCGGTGGGGGCGCGCGACGCGCGCCCCCACCGGCCCGTCCTCAGCCGGGCGGCCGTCAGCAGGCCCGCCACGGCCACCGCCGGCAGCAACAGCCGGACGTCGACCACCGCGACCAGCCCCGCCCCACCCGCCAGGGCCACCGCGTTCGGCGCCGTCATCAGCGATCCGGCCGCCGCGGCGGTCCGCCCCAGCACCACGTCCGGCGTCTCCCGCTGCACCGCCGTCATCGCGGCGATCAGCACGCAGGGCAGCCCCGCGCCGATCGCCAGGCTCGCCGCCAGGGCCACCGCCCCACCACCCAGCGCCCGGGCTCCCACGGCCACCGCGAACACCGCGATCCCCGCCGCGGCGAACGACCGCTCAGGGAACCGCCGCAGCAGGGGGCCGGCCAGCAGCCCGACGGCCACGGAACCCGCACCCTGGAAGGCGTACAGCACCCCGGCGTACGCCGGTGAACGCCCCAGGGCGTCGTCCACGACGGCGTACACCGCCGCGCCGTTGAGCCCCGCGAGCAGCATCGTCAGCGCACCCGCGTACACCAGGGGCCGCAGCTCCGCGGACCCGCGCAGCAGCCGCAGTCCGGCGGCCGTACCGCCCCGCCGCGCCTCCCGGGCCTGTGCCCGCGCCCCGGCGGGTTCCTCGACCCGCAGCCGCCCGAGGACCAGGGCGGCCAGCGCGAACGTCACCGCGTCCAGCACCACCACCGGGCCCGCCCCGTAGCGGGCGAACAGCCCCGCGCCGACGAGCGGTGCGAGCAGCTTCATGCCCTCGTTCGCCGTCGTGCGCAGTCCGTTGAAGTCACCCACCAGCCGTGCCTCGACGGCCGCGGCGATCAGTGCCGCCTCGGCCGCGTCCAGGAGCACACCGCTCGCTCCGTGGACGACGAGGACGGCGAAGAGCGCACCGATCCGGTGCTCGGGGCCGACGAGGAGCAGCGAGGCCATCAGGCCCGCCATCACCAGGTTCACCGTGACCAGCAGGAGCCGGCGGGGGACCAGGTCGGCCACCGCACCGAGGGAGGGGCCCGCGAGCACCGGTGCCCACATCGCGCAGACGGTCAGGGCGGCCAGACCGTCCGACCCGGTGACCGTCTTGACCCAGATCCCGGAGGTCAGCCACATCGCCGACGTACCGAAGCCGGACACGAGCAATCCCGTGAGGCACAGCCGGGCCGTGCGGTCCCGCACCAACGCTCCCACCGTCATCCCGGCCTCCCCGCCGGCGTCCCCGGCCGGGGACGTCCACGTGGCCATGCTGATGACTGAGGCGGGCCGGCGGCATCGGGCGGATGCCCTGGGCCCGCCGACCCGCAGGGGTCGGGCCGCCACCGGTGCCGGTGGCGCGGCGCGGACGGGGCCGGCCCGCAGGATCAGGTCGTCGTCGACGGCCTCTCGCGCAGGGCGTCGACCACCGCACGCTCCAGGACGGCCGACGCACCGATCAGGGTGCCCTTCCTGCCCATGGAGGTGTCCCTGCTGAGACAGGTCCGTTCACCCAGGTACTCCAGGGTGGCCGAGTCGAAGATCCAGGCGGTGCGCCAGCCTGCCCGGACGTCGTCGCGGGCCACGCCGATCCCGTGCCGGCCGGCCGCGTCCACCGCGTCGGGGTCCACGGTCACGCCGGGGATCCTCGACGCGGCCCTGTAGAGGGCGGCAGCGGTCTTCGGCGGCATCACCGTCTCCCGCAGAAGCTCGCCGATGGCGTCGAAGGCGTCCTGCGCCTCGTCCCGGTCCTCGGCCGGGGTGTCACGCGAGTCCTGGTCCCGGGTGATCTCGGTGGTGAGGCGCCGGAGCAGGACGTCGGGGTCGGTGGGCAGCGAGGCCAGCCAGGCGTACGTCGGGCGGTTGAGGCCCGCCGGGTAGCCGACGGGGGTCTCGCCGTCCGGGACGCCGACGACGATCGGGACGTACGCGTCGTCCTCGTGGATCAGGCCGACATCGACCACCGGTCCCGCCTTCTGCGACATCCAGACCTCGCGCTCGCCGGGCTCGGTCAGCTTCACCGGGCCACCGAACTCACCTTCGTTGCCGGTCCCCAGCGTCCTGACGTACACGAACTGGTCGCCGGTGACCGTCCGTCCGCCGCTCCTCCCGGCGGCCAGGGCGATCCGGTCGAGCAGGACCGCCGCGCCGTGCGCGGCCGTGGTCCGGGAACCGGTGCCCGCGGCGGACGGTGCCGGAGCGCTGTCCTGGCCGGTCACGGCGAGCGTGGTCAGCAGCACCCCGCCCAGGGCCAGTCCGGCGGCGGGCAGCAGGACGGCGGGCCGCAGGAGGCGGGAGCGGGTGCGTTCGGTGGCACGGTCGCCGTCCTGGTCGATCAGACGCATCAGGGTGTCCTTGTGGTGGAGATGACGGCCCGGGGGCAGGTCCCGTTCGGCCGGGGCCGGCAACAGCCGGGCCATCTCCTCGTGTTCGGCCCGCTCGGGGCCGGAGGGGCGGTCGTTCATCGGGCTTCCTCCTGGATGGGCAGGGCCACGAACGCGGCCCTGCTCCCTACCTCTCCGCGGCCGGGGCGGGGTTCCCTCCCGGTGCGGACCGCTTCTCCGGGGCTTACTTCGCGCACGGAGCTGTCAGGCTCCCGGCCGAGCTCCTCGTCGGTCAGCCGCCGGAGCCGGGTACGGGCACGGGACAGCCGCGACCGTACGGTGCCCACCGGGACGTCCAGGGCCTCGGCCGCCTCGGCGTAGTCCAGCCCGGACCAGACGCAGAGGACCAGCACCTCACGTTCCTGGCGGCGGAGCCCGTCCAGCGCCCGCCGGACCGCGGCGAGCCGCCGTTCGTCGTCGACACGCCCTGCCGTGGCGTCCGCGATGTCCGCCACCGGTTCGGGGGCGGGTCGGCGGGCCAGGAAGGCCAGGCGCCGCCCGGTGCCGCGCCTGGCGTTGCGCGCCTTGTTCGTGGCGATCCCCAGCAGCCACGGCCGCAGCGAGTCACCCTCCGGCTCGACGGAACGGCGGGTGCGCCAGGCCGCCAGGAAGGTGTCGGACATGACTTCCTCGGCCGTCGACCAGTCGCCCGTCAGACGGTAGGCGTGGTTGTAGACCGCCCGCGCGTACTCCTCGTAGAGCGCGGCGAACGCCTCGCGGTCGCCCGCCCTGATCCCTGCACGCATCCGCTCCCGGTCTTCCCGTTCATCACAGCTCACACCGCTTACCTCTCCGGCCGGCCCGAGGGGTTCCGGTGACCTGCGCCACACGGCGGGACCGCACGCGACTGCGCCCGGGACACCGAGGCGTCCCGGGCGCAGTCCTCTCCGCGCGGTCAGTCCTCGCTCGACTCCCGCCAGCGGTTCGTGATCGGCAGACGGCGGTCCTTGCCGAAGCCCTTCGGCGAGATCTTCGTGCCCGGCGGGTACTGCCGGCGCTTGTACTCCGCCGTGTCCACCATCCGGAGCGTCCTCGTCACCAGCGCGTCGTCGAAGCCGGCCGCCACGATCGCGTCCCTGCCCTGGTCCCGGTCGACGTACATCTCCAGGATGCGGTCCAGCACGTCGTAGTCCGGCAGCGAGTCCGTGTCCACCTGGTCCGGGCGCAGTTCGGCGCTCGGCGGCTTGGTGATCGACGCCTCCGGGACGGGCGGTGTCTGCCCGCGCTCCTCGGCGGCGCGGTTGCGCCACTTCGCGAGGCGGAAGACCGACGTCTTGTACACGTCCTTGATCGGCCCGTACGCCCCGACGGAGTCCCCGTACAGCGTGGAATAGCCCACCGCCAGCTCGGACTTGTTGCCCGGCGCGAGCACGATCTGGCCCTCCTGGTTGGAGACGGCCATCAGCATCGTGCCGCGCAGCCGCGACTGGAGGTTCTCCTCCGCCAGCCCGGTGAGCCCCAGCGAACCCATGTACGCGTCGAACATCGGCTCGATCGGGACGGTGCGGAAGTTCAGTCCCGTACGCCGGGCCAGTTCCGCCGCGTCGCCCTTGGAGTGGTCCGAGGAGTACTTCGACGGCATCGAGATGCCGTACACGTTCCCGGCGCCCAGCGCGTCGCAGGCGATCGCCGCGACCAGCGCCGAGTCGATACCGCCCGAGAGGCCGATCAGCACGCTGCTGAAACCGTTCTTCGCGGCGTACGCGCGCAGACCCACGACCAGTGCCGAGTACAGCTCCTCGTCGTCGTCCAGCCGCTCGGCGTATCCGCCGGCCAGCTCGGGCTCGTAGGCCGGCAGCGGTTCCTCGCTCAGGACCACGTGGTCGATCCGCAGCCCGTCGGCGACGACACCGGACGGTGCCCCGGCCGCGGCGGCGGGCAGGTCGAGGTCGAGGATCACGGTGCCCTCGGAGAACTGCGGCGCGCGGGCGATGACCTCGCCGTCCTTGCCGACGACGATGGAGTCCCCGTCGAAGACCAGCTCGTCCTGGCCGCCGATCATCGCCAGGTAGGCCGTGGTGCAGCCGGCCTCCTGGGCCCTCCTGCGGACCAGCTCCAGCCGGGTGTCGTCCTTGTCGCGCTCGTACGGAGAGGCGTTGATCGACAGCAGCAGCCCCGCTCCGGCGGCGCGCGCGGCCGGGACACGGCCGCCGTCCTGCCACAGGTCCTCGCAGATCGCGAGTGCCACGTCGATGCCGTGCACCCGCACGACCGGCATGGAGTCGCCCGGCACGAAGTAACGGAACTCGTCGAAGACGCCGTAGTTCGGCAGGTGGTGCTTGGCGAAGTTCAGCGCGATCCGCCCGCGGTGCAGCACGGCGGCGGCGTTGCGTGGGGACCCGGCGGGCTGGCCGTAGCGGACCGCGGTGTGCTCCGAGCGGTCGAGATAGCCGACGACGACCGGCAGTTCCCCGAAGCCCTCGTCGGCGAGACGGACGGCGAGCGCGCGCAGCGCCTTCCGCGAGGCCTCGACGAAGGACGACCGCAGGGCCAGGTCCTCGACGGGATACCCGGTCAGCACCATCTCGGGGAACGCCACCAGGTGGGCGCCCTGCTCGGCGGCGTGCCGGGTCCAGTGGAGGATCGACTCGGAGTTGCCGGCGAGGTCTCCGACCGTCGCGTCGATCTGATTGAGTGCGAGACGTAGTTGAGGCACGTGGCCAGTGTAATCGTCTGACTGACGCTATGTCCCGGCGCACCTCCGTCCGGAAGCTGTGGGCCGCCTCCGGGCGGGGTGCGCCGCAGGGTCAGCGCAGGTAGCCGAGGACCGTCATCATCCCCGCTTCGGCGTGGTAGACGTTGTGGCAGTGGAGCATCCACAGGCCGGGGTTGTCCGCGTCGAAGTCGACCGTCAGCGAGCGTCCCGGCAGGACCGCGGCGGTGTCCTTGCGGGCGCCGGGAGCGGTGCCGGCCATGGCGAACGTGTGGCCGTGCAGATGGATCGGATGCCACATCGAGGTGCGGTTGGTGAAGACCAGCCGCACGCGCTCCCCGGCCTTGACGGGATGCCGTGCCGCCGGGTCGTAGGGCTTGCCGTCGAAGGCCCAGTCGTACGCGTCCATGGAACCCGTGAGCGTCATGCGTACGGTCCGGTCGGGTGCGCGCTCCGTGAGGGCCACCGACTCGTCCGGGGCCAGCCGGTCGGCCGTGACCAGCTCGCCGTCGAGCTCGGAGGGCCGCACCGTGGCCGGCGGGATCTCGCCCGACCCGGTCTTCAGCACGGCCAGTGCCGATGATTCCTTGCCCTCCGCGAGCGCGGTAAGCGGGAACACGCCGTCCCCCGCGGTCACCAGCACGTCGTACCGCTCACCCATCGCCAGCAGCAGCGTGTCGGTCCCGGTGTGCCGCACGGGGAAGCCGTCCGTGTGCGTCACCGTCATCCGGTGCCCCCCGAGCGCCAGCCGGAACGCGGTGTCGCCGCCGGCGTTGACGACGCGAAGCCGGATGCGGTCGCCGGGAGCGGCCTCGAAGACCGAAGGGTCGCTCGCCCTGCGCCCGTTGACCAGGTAGTGCGGGTAGGCGACGTCGCCGGCGTGGCCGCCGAGCAGATCGCTGCTCGCGCCGGCCAGGAGCCGCGAGGGGGCGTCGCCGTCGGCAGCGCGACGGGCCGCCTTGTGGCCGGCGGCGTCATGGGCCGAACCCCGGCCCCCGGTGAGTTCGTCGAGGACCGCGTCGGGGGTGGAACCGTCCACCCCGTCGAGCCAGTCGTCGAGGACGACGACCCACTCCTTGTCGTACGCCAGCGGTTCCTTCGGGTCCTCCACGATCAGCGGCGCGTACAGCCCCCGGTCGAGCTGGACACCCGAGTGCGGGTGGATCCAGTAGGTCCCGGGGCGGCTGACCGTGAACCGGTAGGTGAAGTCGGCGCCCGCCTTCACCGCCTGCTGCGTCAGTGCCGGCACGCCGTCCATGTCGTTGCGCAGGGCGAGACCGTGCCAGTGCATCGTCGTGGCCTGCGGCAGGTGGTTGGCCAGGGCGAGTTCGAGGGTGTCGCCCGCCGTGACCCTGATCGCCTCACCCGGCAGACGGTCGCCGTACGCCCAGGTGGGGACGGTGAGACCGCCGCCCAGCTCCAGACGGGAGGCGGTGGCGGTCAGCGAGACCTTCCGGACCGGCCCGGCGCCCCGTCGGGCCTCGGCGTCCACGACCTCCGGCCCGTCGGGCGCTACGTACTCGTCCGCGGCTCGCACGGAGGAGGGGGCGGATGTGCGGCGGCGGGGAGCGGCGTGGGCGTGGGAGGCGACGGCCTGTGAGGCGAGTCCCGCTGCTCCGGCCAGGGCGGCACCGGCGCCGAGCACGGCGCGGCGAGTGTGCATTTCAGACATATTGCGCACCGTACCCCTGTCGGGTAAAGGGGTACGGCACCCGACACCCGACGGCACGGTCCGGGGTGCCCGGAGCACGCCCGGGGCCCGGGCCGGCCATGGAGGGCGCCGGAGCGGGGGAAGGGCGGTCAGGCGCGGGAGTAGACCCTCTCCGCCCATCCGGCGACCTGCTCGTCCGAGAGGTGGAGCGCCAGGTCGGCCTCGCTGATCATCCCGATCAGTTTCTTCTCCTCGATCACCGGGAGCCGGCGGATCCGATGGCTCTGCATCGTCTCCAGCACCGCGTCGACGTCCGCCGTCGACTCGATCCAGCGCGGAGTGCCGTCGCAGAGCTCGCCCGCCGTCACCGTCGACGGATCGTGCCCCGACGCCACGCACCTGATCACGATGTCCCGGTCGGTGATGATCCCGACCATCCGGTCCTGCTCACCGCTGGCGGAGACGGGAAGGGCTCCCACCTTGTGGTCCCGCATCATCTGTGCGGCGCGGTCGAGCGTCTCGTGGGCGGGGATCCAGTGGGCCCCGGTGTGCATGATGTCCTTGGCCGTGGTCATGGGGTTGCCTCCTGCGTGCCGATGGGCACTGCTCGACGTTCCCCGAGTCCTTCCATCGTGCCGGGACGGCCCGGCGCACGCGAGTGCTGTCACTCGTTCGGGCGTACGCCGAGCCGGTTCCGTGTTCAGGGACGGGGTGCGGCCCCGCGCGCCGTGAGCATGTCCGCCATCAGGTCGAGCTCGGACTGCTGGGCCTCGACCATGCCCCGGGCCAGCCGCCCCTCCACGGCCACGGCGCACTGCTCGGCGCAGCCCCGGGCCATCGCGACGCCGCCCTTGTGGTGGTCGGTCATCAGCTGCAGGAAGAGGATCTCCGCCTGCTTGCCGCGGGCCTTGCGGAGCCGTTCCAGCTCGGTCCTGGTGGCCATGCCGGGCATCAGGGCCCCGTCGTGGTCCATGCCCTCCATCCCCTTCATGTCCTGCATGTCGTGGCCGCTGTGGCCGCTGTGGCCGCCGTGGGCGTCCGCCATCCAGGCCATCGGGCCCTGCCCTTCGGGCGCCGTCTTCGGGAGCTCCCACAGGTCGAGCCAGCCGAGCAGCATCCCGCGCTGGTTGGCCTGCGTGTTGGCGATGTCGTACGCGAGACGGCGCACGTCCTCGTCGTCGGTCGTGTCCCGCACGAGGAAGGACATCTCCACGGCCTGCTGGTGATGGACGGCCATGTCCCGCGCGAACCCCGCGTCGGCCGAGTCCGCGGCGGGCGTGAGGGGAGCGGACGCCGCCCCGTCCCCGCGCGCGGAGGCGACCGTCGCCGCCCCGGCGAACAGCAGGGCCACGGCCACGGCGGACCCCACGGCCCACCGCGTGCGACGGGTGAGCGCGGCGCTCACCCGTCGACCCCGCCGGTGCAGGGCGCGCCGGGCTCGGGCGTCTGCGCGCCCTGGACGTACTTGGCGAAGAACCGGGCGACCCGCGGATCGTCCGCGCCGTCCACCGTGACCTGCTTGCCCCAGGCGCTGAGCATGATCGCCCCGGCCTGTCCCTCGTACGGGGACATCAGGGAGTACGGGGTGCTGCTGACGCGCGACGCGAGCGCGTCGACGTCCTCCGGGGATGCCTTCCCGTTGTGCGTCACCCAGACCGCACCGTGTTCCAGGGCGTGCACGGCGTTGACGTTCGGGACGGCCTTCTCGTATACGACGCCGTCACAGTTCAGCCAGGCCGGATTGTGGTTCCCGCCGACCGGCGGCTCCATGGGGTACGTCACCTCCGTGGTGACGTGGTCACGGGTCAGCTTCTCCGCGTCCCACGACTTCTCGTCCGCGATCGGCTCCGCGGCGAGCTTCTTCTTCTGCTGCTCGGTCTGCTCGGTCTGCTTGGCGTCCTGCGCCTGGCTCCCCTCGGTCCTCTCCTTCGCCTCGGACTTCTCCAGGAGCATGTACGAGCCGAAACCGAGCAGGCCGGCGACCACGACGGCGCTCACGCCTATGGCGAGGACCTTGTTGCGGCGGTCGCGCGCACGGTCGGCGCTGCGCATCTGCTCCATGCGGGTCCTGCGGTCGAAGCTCATGACGTCGGGTCCTTCTGCCAGGGGGTCGGGAGGGACGGGAGCGGAGCGTGGAGAACACGGTCGCGGCGGGCCGTGGCACAGCGGCTGCGGCCCGTGCACACCACGGGCGCCGATCGTAGTGGGTGGCCGCGTGCTCTCTCTCACACCGTGTGCGTAATCTGGGTGAAATCCCGGGTCGTGATACTGAGGTGTCCCCCCTACCCCGGGCGGTGGTGCACGGACCGTCTGAACTGCAAGGATGTGGCTATGGACAAGCAGCAGGAATTCGTCCTCAGGACGCTTGAGGAGCGCGACATCCGCTTCGTACGGCTGTGGTTCACCGACGTTCTCGGTTACCTCAAGTCCGTCGCCGTGGCCCCGGCCGAGCTGGAGCAGGCGTTCGACGAGGGCATCGGCTTCGACGGCTCCGCGATCGAGGGCTTCGCCCGTGTATACGAATCGGACATGATCGCGAAGCCGGACCCCGGCACCTTCCAGATCCTTCCGTGGCGCGCGGAGGCTCCGGGGACGGCACGGATGTTCTGCGACATCCTGATGCCGGACGGTTCGCCCTCCTTCGCGGACCCGCGGTTCGTCCTCAAGCGCATCCTCGCGAAGACCTCCGACCTCGGCTTCACCTTCTACACCCACCCCGAGATCGAGTTCTTCCTGCTGAAGAACAAGCCGGTCGACGGCAGCCGCCCCACCCCCGCCGACAGCTCCGGCTACTTCGACCACACCCCGCAGAACGTCGGCATGGACTTCCGCCGCCAGGCGATCACCATGCTCGAATCGATGGGCATCTCGGTCGAGTTCAGCCACCACGAGGGCGCCCCCGGCCAGCAGGAGATCGACCTGCGCTACGCGGACGCGCTCTCCACCGCCGACAACATCATGACGTTCCGACTCGTCATGAAGCAGGTCGCGCTGGAGCAGGGTGTGCAGGCCACCTTCATGCCGAAGCCGTTCTCGGAGTACCCGGGCTCGGGCATGCACACCCACCTCTCCCTGTTCGAGGGCGACCGCAACGCCTTCTACGAGTCGGGCGCCGAGTACCAGCTCTCCAAGGTCGGCCGGTCCTTCATCGCGGGCCTGCTCAAGCACGCCGCGGAGATCTCCGCCGTGACCAACCAGTGGGTCAACTCCTACAAGCGAATCTGGGGCGGCTCCAGCCGCTCCGCGGGCGCCGGCGGCGAGGCCCCCTCGTACATCTGCTGGGGCCACAACAACCGCTCGGCCCTGATCCGCGTCCCGATGTACAAGCCCGGCAAGACCGGCTCGGCCCGCGTCGAGGTCCGCTCCATCGACTCCGGCGCCAACCCCTACCTGACGTACGCGGTGCTGCTGGCCGCGGGCCTCAAGGGCATCGAGGAGGGCTACGAACTCCCGGCCGGAGCCGACGACGACGTCTGGGCCCTCTCCGACTCGGAGCGCCGCGCGATGGGCATCGAGCCGCTGCCGCAGAACCTGGGCGAGGCGATCTCGCTGATGGAGAAGAGCGAACTGGTCGCCGAGACGCTGGGCGAGCACGTCTTCGACTTCTTCCTGCGCAACAAGAAGCAGGAGTGGGAGGAGTACCGCAGCGAGGTCTCCGCCTTCGAGCTGAAGAACCTGTTGCCGGTGCTGTAGGCGCACGTCCCGCGAGTGGGCCCGCAGCCACCGGCTGCGGGCCCACCTGCCGTCCGGGCCGACTCCGGGCCGACTCCGGGTCGTCTCCGGGCCGCCTCCGGGCCGTCGGCCGGACGGTTGGGCGCGGCCTCGCGGTCACGCTCCGTCCCGCGGGCGATGATCACCGCATCGCCGAGCTCGGCAGGGGAGGCACCGGATGGTCCACGTACGCCGGATCGAGCCGCTGGTCGCGGGGGAGCTGGAGCCGCGGTACGTCTGGTACACGGCGTACGGCTCCAACACGCACCTGGGCAGGCTCGCCTGCTACATCGAGGGCGGCCGGCCGCCCGGGGCCGGCACGGTGTACCCGGGGTGCCGGGACCGGCGCCCGCCCTGCAGGTCCGTGCCCGTGGAGCTCCCGGGCGACCTCTACTTCGCCACCGAGTCGCCGGTCTGGGGCGGCGGACGGGCCTTCTACGACCCGGGCGGCGAGGGGCGGGTGTACGCCCGCGCCCACCTCGTCCCGGCCTCGCAGTTCGCGGACATCGCCGCCCAGGAGATGTACCGGGAGCCGGGCGAGGACCTGGACCTCAGCGAGGTGCTCACCGCCGGCGTCGCCACGCTGGGGAGCGGACGTTACGAGACGCTGGTGTGCGCGGGGCGCATGGACGGGCACCCCGTACTGACCTTCACCGCCCCGTGGAGCGCCGGCGACGTGACGCCGGTGCCCCCGTCGGGCGCCTACCTGCGTCTCGTCGCCTCCGGCCTGACGGCGGCGGGCGCGTGGGACGCGGCCACCGTCGCCGCCTACCTCGCCTCCGCGCGGGGGCCGCCGGCCGGTGGTCCGACCGCGCGATCCTGGACCTGATCGGCTGACCGGGCGGCCGTCCGGGCGCCCCGCGGCCCGTCACTCGCCCCCGGCCGCCCGGGTGACGTCCGGGGCGGCGTCGGGTGCGGCCGACGGCGCCGGGTGAACCTCCGGCTGCGCGGTGCGGCGGGTGCCGATGGCCGGGGCCAGGAAGACCGCCACGGCGACGAAGGCGAGGACGACGATCATGGCGGAGCGCAGCCCGTAGTGGTCGCCCAGGAAGCCGAGTCCGGGGGGCCCGACGAGGAACGCGATGTAACCGATCATCGCCACCAGGCTGACGCGCGCGGCCGAGTCGGGGCCCGAGTCGCCGGCCGCCGACAGGGCCACGGGGAAGCCCAGCGACGCCCCCAGCCCCCAGAACAGCACCGCGGCGCCCGCGAACACGGGGGAGTCGGCGAAGATGACGAGCGTGAGCCCGAGGGCGGCGGACAGGGCGCTGGCCCGCACGACGGGCGCGCGGCCGAAGCGGTCGATGAAGAACGCGCCGCTGAAGCGGCCGATCGTCATGGCGGCGGCGAAGCCCGCGTAGACGGCCGACCCGAGGGCGGGGTCCACGCCGTGGCCGTCGACCATGAGCAGGGGGAGCCAGTCGTTGGCGGCGCCCTCCGCAAGGGCCATGGCGAGGATGATGCCGCCGATCAGCAGCAGCTGCCTGTCCTTCCACACGGCGCTCCGGGCCGGCGCGGGTCCGCCGTCGGCCGACCGGAGCCCCTTGGTCCTGCCGACCGCGGGAGGGATGGAGCGGATGGCGTACGCGAACATCCCGGCGGTGACCACGGCTGTCGCGGTCAGGTGCCACTGCACCGGGAACTCGGTCGCGGTGAGCAGGATGCCGACGGCGGCCCCCACCACCGTGCCGAGGCTGAAGAAGCCGTGCAGGGTGGGCAGTACGGTCCCGCCGATGAGCTGTTCGACCTCGGCGCCGTCGATGTTGACCGCGACCTCGCCACCGCCCATCCCGGCGCCGAAGAGGAACAGCCCCGCCGTGACGGTGGGTGCGGACCCGAGCAGCGCCCCGAAGCCGACGACCACCATGCTGACGATGACCAGAGCCACCCCCACAGCCATGACCGGCCGGGTGCCGAACCGTGCCACCAGCGCTCCTGAGATCAGGATGCCGAGCATCGACCCGACGGACAGACCGAACAGGACGAGCCCCATCTCGGCCGTGGAAGCGCCCAGTTGATCCCTGATGTCGGGGGTTCGCGTCACCCACGAGGAGATCGACAGGCCGGGTATGAGGAAGAAGAGGAACAACGCCGTCCGGCGGCGACGGGTGGACAGGTCCATCAGGCACGTCTTTCACGAGAATGCGACGGGGCGGACGTCACCCCGGGCTCAGCATGTACGAACGTACACTCATGGGCCGGGCTGTGGAAGTGCGTACCGCGAGACGGAGAACGGACGCAGGACGCACGCTCGCTGGAGCGCGGCCGGGGCGCGACGTCGCCGGCCGGTGTCGGGGCGAACGGTCTCGGGTAGTGTGACCCCTCCCGAGACCGGGACCGACCCAGGAGGTGAGACCCATTACCGCTTCAGCAGGCTGGGTGCTCACTCCTCGCCGTCGCAGGTCCGAACGGGCCTGAGCGATCGCGGAGCGCCCATCGGTACTTCCGAAAGGCTCCGCACCGTGCAGGAATTCGCCCCACAGCTCACCTTCGCCACCCTCGTCACCGCCCTTCGCGCCGCCGGCTGTGTCTTCGCCGAGGACGAGGCGGAACTCCTTCTGTCGACAGCGGCCGACCCCGCCGCACTCGCGGCCATGCTGGAGCGCCGAGTGGCCGGACACCCGCTCGAACACGTCCTCGGCTGGGCCGAGTTCTGCGGGCTGCGCATCGCCGTGGACCCGGGGGTCTTCGTGCCCCGGCGGCGTACGGAGTTCCTCGTGCGGCAGGCCGCCGCACTCGCGCCCGACCGGGCGGTCGTGGTCGACCTCTGCTGCGGCACCGGGGCGCTCGGCCGTGCGCTCGCGTCGACGTTGCGGGACATCGAACTGCACGCCGCCGACGTGGAACCCGCAGCCGTGCGCTGCGCCCGGCGCAACGTGGGCACGCTCGGGACCGTCCACGAGGGCGACCTCTTCGCTCCGCTGCCCCGCGCCCTGCGCGGACGGGTCGACGTCCTGCTCGCCAACGTGCCGTACGTGCCCACCGAGGACGTCGGGCTGCTGCCCGCCGAGGCCCGCATCCACGAGCCGCTCGTCGCGCTCGACGGAGGGGGCGACGGCCTCGACGTGATGCGGCACGTCGTCGGCGAGGCGGCGGACTGGCTGGCCCCCGGCGGCAGCCTGCTGGTCGAGACGAGCGAGCGGCAGGCGCCGGTGGCCGAGGAGACGGTGCGGAGCGGCGGACTGGCCGCGCGTGTCGTCGTCTCCGAGGAGCTGTACGCCACCGTCGTCATCGGCACCAGGCCCCGGTAGACCGGGGAACGGGCCCGGGGAACCCCCTGGGCGGTACGGCGGTGTGCGTGGCCTTTGCACCGGTCGTGGCCCCGGTGAACGGGCCACGCCGCCGCTCCGGATTCATCTGCACGGGGCTAGGCTCGTAGGGCGGATATGTGCGATCGGCGGGCAGGAGACACGGGATGACGACGGTGCCGGGACGCAGGAGCAGTACGTTCACCCGCCTGCTGCGGCACGGCTTCACCGATCCGTCGGCCGCCGAACGCCTGCTCGACCTGCCCGAGCTCTCCTCCGTACGCGCCGATCCAGTCCTCTTCGACGCGCTCGGTGCGACGGCCGACCCCGATCTGGCCCTGCACGGCCTCGTGCGGCTCGTCGAGGCCGAGGAGGCCGACGAGCGGCAGATCCTGCTGGACACCCTCGTCACGGCCAAGCCGCTGCGGGACCGGCTCCTCGGCGCCCTCGGTGCCTCCGAGGCGCTCGGGGACCATCTGGCACGGCATCCGCGCGACTGGCAGGCGCTGGTCACCTACGAGGCCACCGATCTGCACCCCGGGGTCCCCGAGTTCGAGCACATGCTCAGCGACGTCGTCGACCCGGACTCGCTGAGGGTCGCCTACCGCAGGTCCCTGCTCTCGATAGCGGCCCGTGACGTCTGCGGGACGACGGACGTCGCCGAGGTCGCCGCGGAGCTCGCCGATCTCGCGACGGCCACCCTGCGTGCGGCGCTCGCCATCGCCCGCGCCGACGCGCCCTCGGACGCCGCGCAGTGCCGTATCGCCGTCATCGCGATGGGCAAGTGCGGCGGACACGAGCTGAACTACGTCTCCGACGTCGACGTGATCTTCGTAGGCGAACCGATCGACGGCGCGGAGGAGAGCGGCGCCCTTCAGGCCGCCACCCGGCTCGTCGCCCACATGATGCGGATCTGCTCCGACACCACCGTCGAGGGCACCATCTGGCCCGTCGACGCCAACCTCCGCCCCGAGGGCCGCAACGGACCGCTGGTGCGGACCGTCTCCTCGCACCTCGCCTACTACCAGCGCTGGGCCAAGACCTGGGAGTTCCAGGCGCTCCTGAAGGCCCGGCCCGTCGCGGGCGACCCGGAGCTCGGGGCGGAGTACCTCGAAGCCGTGTCCCCGCTGGTGTGGCAGGCCGCCGACCGGGAGAACTTCGTCGGCGACGTACAGAAGATGCGCCGGCGCGTCGTCGACAACATCCCCGTCGACCGTGTCGACCGCGAGCTCAAGCTGGGCCCCGGCGGGCTCCGGGACGTCGAGTTCGCCGTCCAGCTGCTCCAGCTGGTCCACGGGCGCAGCGACAGCACCCTGCGCGTCGGCTCCACGCTGGAGGCGCTGGGGGCACTCGCCGACGGCGGATACGTCGGCCGGGCGGACGCCGCGCAGATGGACGAGGCCTACCGCTTCCTGAGGGCCATGGAGCACCGCATCCAGCTCTACCGGCTCCGCCGCACCCACATGGTCCCCGAGGACGAGGCCGACCTGCGTCGGCTCGGGCGGTCCCTCGGGCTGCGTACGGACCCGGTCGCCGAACTGAACCGGGCGTGGCGGCGGCACGCCTCCGTCGTGCGGCGGCTGCACGAGAAGCTCTTCTACCGGCCGCTCCTGGACGCCGTGGCCCAGCTCGCCCCCGGCGAGAGCCGGCTCAGCGCCAAGGCCGCCGGTGTCCGGCTGGAGGCCCTCGGCTACGCCGATCCCGCCGCAGCGCTGCGGCACCTGGAAGCCCTGTCGTCGGGGGTCTCCCGCAAGGCCGCGATCCAGCGGACGCTGCTGCCGGTGCTGCTCGGCTGGTTCGCGGACTCCGCCGATCCGGACGCCGGGCTCCTCGGCTTCCGGCAGGTGTCCGACGCGCTCGGCAAGACCCCGTGGTACCTACGCCTCCTGCGCGACGAGGGCGCCGCCGCCGAGAACCTCGCCCGGGTCCTGTCCGCCGGCCGGCTCGCCCCGGACCTGCTGATGCGCGCCCCGGAGGCCGTCGCCATCCTCGGCGACCCCGAGGGACTGAGGCCGCGCAGCCGGGACCACCTGGAGCAGGAGGTGCTGGCCGCGGTCGGCCGTGCCCCCGGTGCGGAGGCGGCCGTCGCGGTGGCCCGCGGCGTTCGCCGGCGTGAGCTGTTCCGTACGACGGCGGCCGACATCATCGGCTCGTACGGCACCGAGGACAACCCGGCCGAGACCGACCCGGGGGCCCTGGTCGACCGGGTCGGATCCGCCGTCACCGACCTGAACGCCGCCACGCTCTCCGGGGCGCTGCGCGCCGCCGTCCGCGAGCGGTGGGGCTCCACCCTGCCGACCCGGTTCGCCGTCATCGGCATGGGCCGCTTCGGCGGGCACGAGCTGAGCTACGGCTCGGACGCGGACGTCCTGTTCGTCCACCAGCCCCGGGAGGGGGTCAGCGACGAGGAGGCCGCCCGGGCGGCGAACGCCGTCGTCGCGGAGATGCGCAGACTGCTGGAGCTGCCGACCGCCGATCCGCCTCTGCTCATCGACGCCGACCTGAGGCCGGAGGGCAAGACCGGTCCCCTCGCCCGCACCCTGAAGTCGTACGGGGCCTACTACCGGCGCTGGTCGCTGGTGTGGGAGAGCCAGGCGCTCCTGCGCGCCGAGCCCATGGCCGGCGACGGGGAGCTGGGGCGCGCGTTCGTCGAGCTCGTCGACCCGCTGCGCTACCCGGTCGAGGGACTGGGTGACGAGGCCGTCCGGGAGATCCGGCGGCTCAAGGCGCGGATGGAGTCCGAGCGCATGCCGCGCGGCGCCGATCCGACGCTCCACACCAAGCTCGGGCGCGGCGGGCTGAGCGACGTCGAGTGGACGGTGCAGCTCATCCAGATGCAGCACGGCTGGGCGGAACCCGGCCTGCGGACCACGCGTACGCGCGAGGCGCTGGCGGCCGCGTGCGCGGCGGACCTGATCCCGGCGGAGGAGGCCCGGACCCTGGACGAGGCCTGGGTGCTGGCGTCCCGCGTGCGCAACGCGGTGATGCTGGTGCGGGGGCGGCCGGGCGACACGTTCCCCTCCAACCCGCGTGAGCTGACGGCGGTGGGCCGCTACCTCGGCTACGAGCCGGGGCACGTGGGGGACATGCTGGACGACTACCGGCGGATCACCCGGCGTGCACGGGCGGTGGTGGACGAACGGTTCTACGGAGCCTCGGGCTGAGGCGGAGCACGCCCTGAGTCCCGGGAGCGTCCGCTGCCGGTGACCGGGCGGCGTCGCCCCCTCGGTAGCCGGTCCCGGCCTCCGGGCTCAGTCGCCGGTGGAACCCGAATCGGCCCTGGGAGTCAGCTCGGGCGCGCGCAGGGGTGGCCGGCGCAGGGCGCGCAGGCGGCTCCGGCCCGGCCGCTGGACCCGCTTCGGCAGTCGGTGCGGCAGAGCCCCGTACCAGGCGTAGGACATCGCCACGCCGAACGTCAGGCAGGCCATACCGCCCACCGCGTCCAGCCAGAAGTGGTTCGCGGTCGCCACGATCACCACGAGCGTGGCCACGGGGTACAGGGCGCCCAGGATCCGGGCCCACGGGGCGGAGGCCAGGGCGCAGATGGTCAGACCGCACCACAGGGACCAGCCGATGTGCATGGACGGCATCGCCGCGTACTGGTTCGACATGTGCTTGAAGTTGCCCGAGGCCATCGAGCCCCAGGTCTGGTGCAGCATCACCGTGTCGAAGAAGCCGCCGCCGCTCATCAGCCTGGGCGGCGCCAGCGGGAAGACGTAGTAGCCGAGCAGGGCCACCGCGGTGGTGGCGAAGAGGGCCAGACGGGCTGCCGCGTAGCGGCCCGGATGCCGGCGGAACAACCAGACCAGCACACCGATGGTCACGACGAAATGGAGCGTCGCGTAGTAGTAGTTCATCGACACGATCAGCCATGTCACCGAGTTGACGGCGTGGTTGACCGTCTGCTCGAAGGCGAGCCCCATGCTGTGTTCCAGGGACCAGATCCAGTCGGCGTTCCGCAGGGCCGCGGCCTTCTGCTCGGGAACGGCGTTGCGCACCAGCGAGTAGAGCCAGTAACTGACCGCGATCAGCAGGATCTCGAACCAGAGACGCGGGCGGCGCGGGGAGCGCAGGGAGCTGAGGGAGACGCGGATGCGCATGCGGGGCGGAACGACCGCTCTCGTGGAACCCGAGGAACCGGATGAACCGGACGCCGTCGCTCCGTCCGCGACGGGTGACGGGGTGGCCGCCGTGCGGTCTTCCTGTGTGGTCACGTGCGATTCACCCATAGGCGCAGAGTCTGCCAGATACATCCCCCTCCGCCCGATGATCCTCCGGTCGGGTTCCGGTCGCACATCCAGCACTTCACCGGCGGGTGTGCCCCGGGGAGGCAGGGGCCGGACCCGATGCGGTTGAACCGCGTACGACCAGCTCGGGCATGAAGACGAACTCGCTGTGCGGAGCCGGAGTGCCACCGATCTCCTCCAGCAGGGTGCGCACCGCGGCCTGGCCCATCGCCGTCACCGGCTGCCGGATCGTGGTGAGCGGCGGATCGGTGAAGGCTATGAGGGGCGAGTCGTCGTACCCGACCACCGAGAGGTCGCGCGGGACCTCCATCGACAGCCTGCGGGCCGCGCGGATGGCGCCCAGCGCCATCATGTCGCTCGCGCACACCACCGCGGTGCACCCGCGCTCCATCAGGGCCGAGGCCGCCGCCTGCCCGCCCTCCAGCGTGTACAGGGAGTGCTGGATCAGCTCCTCCACGGCATCGGCGGTGAGTCCGAGCTGCTCCCGCATCGTGGCGTGGAACCCCTCGATCTTGCGGAGCACCGGCACGAAGCGCTTCGGTCCGACCGCCAGTCCGATGCGCTGATGTCCCAGCGCCACCAGATGCGTCACCGCGAGCCGCATCGCCGCACGGTCGTCCGGGGAGATGAACGGCGCCTGCACCTTGGGGGAGAAGCCGTTGACCAGGACGAAGGGGACACCCTGGGCGCGCAGTTGCTCGTACCGCTGCATGTCGGCAGAGGTGTCCGCGTGCAGTCCGGAGACGAAGATGATGCCCGAGACCCCGCGGTCGACGAGCATCTCGGTGAGTTCGTCCTCGGTGGAGCCGCCCGGCGTCTGCGTCGCCAGCACCGGTGTGTAGCCCTGCCTGGTGAGCGCCTGGCCGATGACCTGGGCCAGCGCGGGGAAGATCGGGTTCTCCAGCTCGGGCGTGATCAGGCCGACGAGGCCGGCGCTGCGCCTGCGCAGCCGGACGGGGCGTTCGTAGCCGAGGACGTCGAGCGCCGCCAGGACGGATTCACGGGTGGTCGCGGCAACACCGGGCTTGCCGTTCAGTACGCGGCTGACCGTCGCTTCGCTGACCCCCGCCTGAGTTGCGATATCGGCAAGCCGTGCGGTCATGGCAATGGACTGTACCGGGCGCGTGTCGGATTGCCCACCATGCGCGGGATTCGGCCGGACCGCCCCGGCCGCCGCCGTCGGACGGACCTCCCGCAGCAACATCTTGCAAGTCCTTGCGGACGGATCCGGACCCTTGCGATCGGATGGTCCTACCGCCGCCCTGCCGGGCCTGGCCTGGCGTGGGCAGGGTGAAAGGGCTTCCGTCAAGAGGCTTGACGGCAACCTTGCGGACACGCCAATGTAACGATCAGCAGTGCTTGCAGAAATATTCCGCAAGGTCTTTCGGTCGTCTTTCATCCTTGTTACGTTCACGTCGACCCGGCGCCGCGACGGAGCGGTACGGCAGTTGAAGGAGTTCAGATGCGACGTGGCATAACGGCCACCGCCCTGGTCGCGACCCTGGCGCTCGCGGCGACCGCCTGCGGAGGCGACGACGAGTCCGGCGGCAGCAAGAGCTCGGGCGAGCTCTCCGGCACGGTGACCTGGTGGGACACCTCGAACGTCGGCAGCGAGGACAAGGTCTTCAAGAAGATCGCCGAGGGCTTCGAGAAGAAGCACCCGAAGGTCGACGTCAAGTACGTCAACGTTCCCTTCGGCGAGGCGCAGAACAAGTTCAAGAACGCGGCCCAGGCCGGTTCCGGCGCCCCCGACGTCATCCGCTCCGAGGTCGCCTGGACCCCCGAGTTCGCCGACCTCGGCTACCTGGCCCCGCTGGACGGCACCGCGGCGCTCAAGGACGAGGGCGACTTCCTCAAGCAGGCCGCCGCCTCGACCAAGTACAAGGGCAAGACGTACGCGGTCCCGCAGGTGATCGACTCCATGGGCATCTTCTACAACAAGAAGATGTTCGCCGACGCGGGCGTCGAGCCGCCGGCGAAGATCGCCGACCTGAAGACCGTCGCCGAGAAGATCAAGAAGAAGACCGGCAAGACCGGTCTCTACCTGCGCGGCGACGACTCGTACTACTTCCTCTCCTTCCTCTACGGCGAGGGCGGTGACCTGGTCGACGCCGACGCGAAGACCGTCACCGTGGACAACGCCGCGGGCGTCAAGGCGTTCGGTGTCGTGAAGGACCTCGTCGAATCCGGGACGGCGAAGACCGACGCCACGGACGGCTGGGAGAACATGATGCAGTCGTTCAAGAACGGCGACGTCGCCATGATGATCAACGGCCCCTGGGCCGTGGCCGACACCCTGACCGGCAAGGAGTTCACCGACAAGGCGAACCTGGGCATCTCCACGGTGCCGGCCGGCACCGCGGGCCAGGGCGCTCCGCAGGGCGGCCACAACCTCGGTGTCTACGCGGGCTCCAAGAACCTCGACGCCTCCTACGCGTTCGTCGAGTACATGACCTCGGTCGAGGCCCAGGCCCAGACCGCGGGTGAGCTCAACCTGCTGCCGACCCGCACCTCCGCGTACTCCAAGAAGGAGGCCGTGGACAGCGAGATCGTGCAGTTCTTCAAGCCCGTCGTCGAGACCGCGGTCGAGCGTCCCTGGATCCCGGAGACCGGCAGCCTCTTCGCCCCGCTGAACGTCGAGTACACCAAGGTCCTCACCGGCCAGACCACGCCGGAGAAGGCCGCGAAGGCGACCGGCGACTCCTACCGCAAGCTCCTCAAGGGCTGGAAGTAACTCAGGAAGGCAGGCCGGCTGATGGCTGTCCACACCAGCCAGTCGGTGGCGAAGGCCGCGGGCGACGACGTCGCCCGCGGCCGGAGCCGCGGTACTGGTAACCCCCCACCGCCGAGCAGGTTCCGGCGCGCCCTGTCGGTCCACTGGTACGCCTGGACCATGGTCGCCCCGGTCGTGCTCGTCATCGGCGTGATCATCGGCTATCCGCTGGTCCGCGGTATCTGGCTGTCGATGACCGACGCCAACGAGCGCAACGTCGCCCGGTCCATCGGTGTCAACGAGATGCCCGCGACCTACGAGTTCGTGGGTCTGGACAACTACGCGGACGCCCTGACCGGCAATCAGTTCCTCGGGACGCTCGGCTGGACACTGGTGTGGACGGTCTCCTGTGTGACCATCACCTTCTGCCTGGGCATGGCCCTCGCCAACATCCTCAACCGCAGGATCGTCGGCCGCTCCGCCTACCGCATGGCCCTGATCCTGCCCTGGGCCATCCCCGGCTTCGTGTCGGTCTTCGCCTGGCGCTTCCTCTACAACGAGAACAACGGGCTGCTCAACAAGATCCTCGGCGGCGCCGGCATCGACGGCATACCGTGGCTGAACGACCCCACCTGGGCGAAGTTCTCCGTCATCGCCGTCAACGTCTGGCTCGGCGTGCCGTTCATGATGGTCGCCCTCCTCGGCGGACTGCAGTCGATCCCCGCCGAGCAGTACGAGGCCGCGGAGATGGACGGCGCCACCGCCTGGCAGCGCTTCCGCCACGTCACGCTCCCCGGACTGCGCCCGGTGTCCACCACGGTGGTCCTGCTCTCCACCATCTGGACCTTCAACATGTTCCCGGTGATCTTCCTGCTGACCCGCGGCGGACCCGGTGAGGCCACGCAGATCCTGGTCACCCAGGCGTACAAATTCTCCTTCGAGATCAGCCCGCGCGACTTCGCGCAGTCCTCCACCTGGGGCGTGCTGATCCTCGTACTCCTGATGCTCTTCGCCATGGTGTACCGGCGAGTGCTCCGCACGCAGGGAGACAACTGGTGACCACCGCCACCGCACCCTCCGCAACCGCCGAGACCTCCGCCCGGCACGGCGCCCGCAAGGTCCGCCGCCGCGGCGACCGCTCGCCGGCCGCGTCCCTGGCCCTGCACCTCACCCTGATCATCACCTCGGTGATCGCGGTCTTCCCGGTGCTGTGGGTCCTGCTGACGTCGCTGAAGCCCGCGAAGTTCGCGTCGACCACGGACTTCTTCAAAGAGACGACGTTCGAGAACTACACCAACCTGATCAAGGACACCGAGTTCCTGAGCTGGTTCGGCAACTCCGTGATCGTCGCGGGGCTCTCCACCGTCATCGGTGTCTTCGTCTCCGCCACCACCGGCTACGCCGTCAGCCGCTTCCGCTTCCCCGGCAAGCGCGGGCTGATGTGGACGCTGCTCGTCACCCAGATGTTCCCGGTGGCCGTCCTCATCGTGCCGATCTACAACATCATGTCGACGATGGGCCTGCTCAACCAGCCGGCCGGGCTCGTCATCACCTACCTCACCATCTCGGTGCCCTTCTGCGCCTGGATGATGAAGGGCTTCTTCGACACGATCCCGCGCGAGATCGACGAGTCGGGGCAGGTCGACGGGCTCACCCCGTTCGGGACGTTCTGGCGGCTCATCCTGCCGCTCGCCAAGCCCGGCCTCGCCGTCACCGCCTTCTACTCCTTCATCACCGCCTGGGGCGAAGTGGCCTACGCCTCCGCCTTCATGGTCGGTGACGAGAACCTCACGCTCGCCGGCGGACTGCAGAAGTTCGTCAACCAGTACGGAGCCCAGTGGGGCCCGATGACCGCGGCGTCCGTGCTCATCGCGATCCCGGCCGCGCTGGTCTTCCTGTTCGCGCAGAAGCACCTGGTCACCGGCATGTCCGCCGGAGCCGTCAAGGGCTGACGCACCCAGTCCCCGCACGACCGCACGCAACGTCACGGCGGCGCCGGATCCCCGACCAGGCACCGGCGCCGCTCCCCACCCAGACACCCCAGGGACGACATGACCCAGCACCTCGCTGCCCCCTCCACCGGCACGTCCGACGACGCCCCGGGCCACCGCACCGGCTGGTGGCAGGACGCGGTGATCTACCAGGTGTACCCACGCAGCTTCGCCGACGGAAACGGCGACGGCATGGGGGACCTCGCGGGTGTCACCGCGCGGCTCCCGTACCTCCGGGACCTCGGTGTCGACGCCGTCTGGCTCAGCCCCTTCTACGCCTCCCCGCAGGCCGACGCCGGTTACGACGTCGCCGACTACCGGGCCATCGACCCGATGTTCGGCACCCTGCTGGACGCCGACGCCCTGATCCGCGAGGCCCACGGTCTGAGCCTGCGCGTCATCGTCGACCTGGTTCCCAACCACTCCTCCGACCAGCACGAGTGGTTCAAGCGCGCCCTCGCCGAGGGACCCGGATCGGCCCTGCGCGAGCGCTACCACTTCCGCCCCGGCAAGGGCACCGACGGCGAACTCCCGCCCAACGACTGGGAGTCCATCTTCGGCGGCCCGGCCTGGACCCGGACCACCGACCCGGACGGCACTCCCGGCGACTGGTATCTGCACCTCTTCGCGCCGGAGCAGCCCGACTTCAACTGGGAACACCCGGCCGTCGCGGACGAGTTCCGCTCCATCCTGCGCTTCTGGCTCGACATGGGCGCCGACGGCTTCCGCGTCGACGTCGCCCACGGCCTCGTCAAGGCGGAGGGCCTGCCGGACCTCGGATCGCACGACCAGCTGAAACTGCTGGGCAACGACGTCATGCCGTTCTTCGACCAGGACGGTGTGCACGAGATCTACCGCAGCTGGCGCACCGTCCTCGACGAGTACTCCGGCGACCGCGTCCTCGTAGCCGAGGCGTGGACCCCGACCGTCGAGCGGACCGCCAACTACGTGCGTCCCGACGAGATGCACCAGGCCTTCAACTTCCAGTACCTGTCGACCGCCTGGGACGCCGCCGAGCTGCGCACCGTCATCGACTCCTCGCTCGACGCGATGCGCCCGGTGGGCGCGCCCACCACCTGGGTGCTCTCCAACCACGACGTCACCCGGCACGCCACCCGCTTCGGCAACCCGCCGGGCCTGGGCACCCAGATCCGTACCCCCGGCGACCGCGAGCTCGGTCTGCGACGGGCTCGCGCGGCGACGCTGCTGATGCTGGCGCTGCCCGGCTCCGCGTACATCTACCAGGGCGAGGAGCTGGGCCTCCCCGACGTCACCGACCTGCCCGACGAGGCCCGCCAGGACCCGTCCTTCTTCCGGGCCGAGGGCCAGGACGGCTACCGCGACGGCTGCCGCGTCCCGATCCCGTGGACCCGCGAGGGCAGCTCGTACGGCTTCGGCAGCGGCGGCAGCTGGCTGCCGCAGCCCGACAGCTGGGGCGAGCTCTCCGTCGAGGCGCAGTCCGGCACGGAGGGCTCCACGCTGGAGCTGTACCGCGCCGCGATCGCCGCACGGCGTGAGCACCCGGGTCTCGGCGCCGGTACGGACGTCGAGTGGCTGGACGCCCCCGAGGGCGTGCTCGCCCTGGGCCGCCCCGGCTTCGTCGCCACCGTCAACACCACCGGAGCGCCGGTGAGCATCGCCGCCCCCGGCACGCTGCTGCTCGCCAGCGGCCCTGTCGCCGTGGACGGCACCACCGTCGAGCTGCCCGCCGACACCACGGTGTGGTGGACGGTGTGACCGTCCCCGCACCCAGGACCGGGCCGGCGTTGCGGCTCTCCGACATCGCCGGTCAGGCCGCGGTCAGCGAGGCCACCGTCAGCCGTGTCCTGAACGGGAAGCCGGGCGTCGCGGACACCACGCGTCAGCGGGTGCTCGCGGCGCTCGACATCCTCGGCTACGAACGCCCCGTGAGGCTGCGGCAGCGCAGCGCGGGGCTGATCGGGCTGGTGACGCCCGAGCTCGTCAACCCGATCTTCCCGGCGTTCGCCCAGTCCGTGGAGCAGGTACTCGCGGGGCACGGCTACACGCCCGTGCTCTGCACCCAGCTGCCAGGAGGCGCCACCGAGGACGAGCTGGTCGAACAGCTCGTCGAGCGCGGTGTGGGCGGCATCGTGTTCCTGTCCGGGCTGCACGCCGACACCTCGGCCGACCCGGCGCGTTACGCCGCGCTCACCGAGCGAGGTGTGCCGTTCGTCCTCATCAACGGCTACAACGAGCGCATCAGCGCCCCGTTCGTCTCGCCGGACGACCAGGCCGCCGTACGGATGGCCGTCAGCCATCTCGCCGAGCTCGGTCACCGGCGGGTCGGCCTGGCGATCGGGCCGCAGCGCTACGTGCCGTCCCGGCGCAAGCGGGACGGGTTCGTCGACGCCGCCGTGTCCGTGCTCGGCATGGACCGCGAGGAGGCGGAACTCCTGGTGTGCTCGACGCTGTTCAGCGTCGAGGGCGGCCAGGTCGCGGCGGGCGCGCTGCTCGACCGTGGCTGCACCGGCATCGTCTGCGGCAGCGACCTGATGGCGCTCGGCGTGGTCAGGGCGGCGCGGGAGAGGGGACTCGACGTCCCCCGGGACGTCTCCGTCGTCGGCTTCGACGACTCCCAGCTCATCGCCTTCACCGACCCGCCCCTGACCACCGTGCGCCAGCCGGTGCAGGCGATGGCGGCGGCGGCCGTGGGGGCGCTGCTGGAGGAGATCGCCGGAAGCCCCGTGCAGCGCACGGAGTACGTGTTCCAGCCCGAGCTGGTGGTCCGGGGGTCCACCGCGGCGGCGCGCGGCGCCTGAACGGGTGCGGGAACAGGGGAATGTGCGGGGCCGGGCCCGGAGGGGGGACCCGGCCCCGTCCCGTGTTCAATTGCGACAAAGAACCGTTACGTCAATGGGAGGCGTCATGGGCGCGAACGTGGTCGTAGTCATCGGCGTCGGCGGGATGGGGCAGGCCATCGCCCGACGTCAGGGCGCGGGAAACAAGGTGCTCCTCGCCGACTTCGACGAGAAGACACTCACCACCGTCGCGGAACTGCTGCGCGGGCAGGGGCACGACGTCAGCACGCAGGCGGTCGACGTCTCCTCCCGCTCCTCGGTCGCCGCCCTCGCCGACACGGCGGCACGACTCGGCCCCGTCACCCAGGTCGTCCACACGGCGGGGCTCTCCCCGGTCCAGGCCCCCGCCGCCGCGGTCCTCCGGGTGGACCTGCTCGGCACGGCCCTGGTCGTGGAGGCCTTCGGACAGATCGTCGCTCCGGGCGGCGCCGGCCTGGTGATCGCCAGCATGGCCGGCCACATGCTGCGAGCTCCCCTGAGCGCGGAGCAGGAGGCCGCCCTCGCCCACGCGCCCGCCGACGAACTCCTGGACCTGCCGTTCACCGATCCGGAGGTCCTCGGGCAGGGTGCGTACGGGCTGGCGAAGTACGGCAACCGGCTGCGCGTACAGGCCGCAAGCGTGTCCTGGGGCGAGCGGGGAGCCCGGATCAACTCCATCAGCCCCGGCGTCATCGCGACTCCGATGGGACAGCAGGAGCTGGACGGCGTCAGCGGTCAGCAGATGCGTGCCATGGTCTCCGCGTCGGGCACGGGCCGCCTGGGCACCCCCGACGACATCGCAGACGCCGCCGCCTTCCTGCTCGGCCCCGGAGCGACCTTCATCACCGGGAACGACCTGCTCGTCGACGGCGGTGTCGTGGCGGCCCTTCGCGCCGGCGGCCGCACGCCGACTGTCTGACCTTCAGGGCGGTCTCATGGCCGAGCCGGCATCGCCGCGGCGGGCGTGCGATAGGTTCCCCGCCATGACCGGACTCGGAGCCGTCGCCTGGCCACCCGCCCCGATACGGACCGAACGGCTCGTGCTCCGCGAGTCCGAGGCCCGGGACCGTGAGGCGTTCATCGAGATGTTCGCCTCGCCGGAGGTGCGTACCTACCTCGGTGGCCCCCGCCCGCGTGACGAGCTCGAACGCGCGGTGCCCGAGGTGCCCGGGCGGCGTCCCGGCCTCTTCGTGACCGAGCTCGACGGAGCGATGATCGGCATGGTCGCGCTCGACCGGCGCGACGCGGAACGCCCGGGGCACGTCAGCCCGGACGCCGGGGAGGCCGAACTCGGTTACACCTTCCTGCCCGAGGCATGGGGGCACGGGTACGCCGCCGAGGCGTGCACGGCGGCACTCGCCTGGTTCGCCGGCGCACGCCCCGGCGAACCGGTGGTGCTCTGCACCCAGGTGGCCAACGAACGCTCGATGCGTCTCGCGGTGAAGCTGGGGTTCACCGAGGTCGAACGGTTCGTGGAGTACGGCGCCGAGCAGTGGTTCGGCGTGACCCCCGGTCGCGGCGGCCGGCCGCCCGCGCACGTGAGGTGATCTGGGTCACAGGCTGTCACAGGGGGCGTGCAGGTGGTGTCTTGAGCCCGAACGCTCGAACCGTTCGGAACGAGGGAGACATCAGCATGGTGGAGAACCGCATGAGCGAGGAACACGTCGTCGACCGGGCGACCGAGGCCTTCGTCGCCCAGCGCAACCTGCTCTTCACCGTCGCGTACGAGATGCTCGGCTCGGCGGTAGACGCCGAGGACGTCCTCCAGGAGACCTGGCTGCGGTGGGTCGAGGTCGACCTCGACCAGGTGCGCGACCAGCGCGCCTACCTGGTCCGGATCACGACCCGGCAGGCACTCAACCGGCTGCGCACGATGTCCCGGCGCAAGGAGTCGTACGTGGGCCCGTGGCTGCCGGAGCCGCTGCTGACCACGCCGGACGTGGCCCAGGACGTCGAACTCGCCGAGAGCGTGTCGATGGCTGTGATGCTGGTCCTGGAGACGTTGTCGCCGACCGAACGGGCCGTCTTCGTGCTGCGCGAGGTCTTCGACGTCGGCTACGACGAGATCGCGGCGGCGGTCGACAGGACCCCGGCAGCGGTCCGCCAGATCGCGCACCGCGCACGCCGTCACGTGGACGCCCGGCGTCCACGCACCGTGGTGTCCCAGCGGCAGACACGGGAGGCCGTGGACTCGTTCGTGCGGGCACTGAAGGGCGGGGACCTTCAGGAGCTGCTCGACGTGCTCGCGCCTGACGTCGTCTACATGGGTGACGGCGGCGGCGTGAAGCACGCCGCGCTACGGCCGATCGCCGGCGCCGGCAAGGTGGCCCGCCTGCTGGCCGGCGGCCTCGGCAGGAACACGATCCCGATCACCTTCGGCCCCACCATGGTCAACGGCAGCCCGGCGCTCGCGCTCCACCTGGACGGTGAGCTGGACAGCATCGTCGCCGTCCACGTGGAAGCCGGCCGGATCACCGGTCTCTACGTCGTCCGCAATCCCGAGAAGCTGTCCCGCATCGCGTCCGAGACACCGCTCGCCTTGCGATGAACCGCCTGTGTCCCATGGGTGACTTGAGTATCGGCCGCAGCAGTCGGCCTGGTCCCCGCGCAATGAATCACCGGCTCGTCCGACTTCAGAGAGAGTGCCTTGGCATGGAGATCCTTCGGTATGTGTTCCTCGTCTTCCACCTGTTCGGTTTCGCCGCGCTCCTGGGCGGCGTCTTCTACCAGCTGAGGGGGAAGGACCCGGTGACCGGCGGCTACATGGTGAGCAGCGCGGTCGTCCAGCTGGTCACCGGTGCGGGACTCGTCTGGACCCGGATATCCCAGGACCTGCCGGTGGACGACACCAAGATGGGGGTGAAACTGGCCCTCGACGTCCTGGTGGCGGTGACCGCCCTGGTCGGCATGCGCAACAAGCGCCCATGGGCCTTCTACGCCGTGGGGTCGTTCACAGCGGCCGCGGCAGTCGTGGCCGTCACGTGGAAGTAGCTCCCGGTGGAGCCCTGCTCAGGCGTACGGCACGACCACGACCTGTACGTCGTCCTCATAGACGACCCGTCCCGGGTCCCCGGAACGCAGCGTCAGGCAGTCGACGCCGTGAGCGGCCAGGATCTCCAGATAGCCGGGGACCCGCGTGAGGAGATGCGCGGCCGACGGCTTGAACCACGCCGCCGCGCCGGGGTTGATCCCGTCGTCGTAGACCGCGGGGTCAACGGTCGAGGGATCGGTGTACGCCGCGTCGTACCAACTGTTGTTCCTTCGGCGGAAGGACTCCTGCTCGTCCGAGAGCCGTCCCTCACGCGCCAGGTTGTTGACGAGCCCGAAAACACCGGTGAAGTGCCCTCGCGGGTTGCGGTGCGGCGACTGGAACCGTACGTACGCGACCGCCGCGCTCCCGTTGTCGGGCACCCCTGGCGTCAGTTCTTCTGAGGCGTACGTGACGAAGGCTTCCCAGGTGGTCGGGGCGAAGCCGAGGCGGGGGCCGCGAACGTCCTTCGAGTCACGGACGTGCACCGTGCCGGGTGCGGTCGCCACCTCGACGCAGTCGGCCTCGCTGCTGTTGCTGCTGTAGCTGCTCTTGGACCAGTGCAGTTCGTCAACGCCCTCGGCGGGCAGCAGGCTGATCATGTCTCTCCCAGAAGTTGCTCGATGAAGGCCAGCGACTCCCGAGGGGGGAGAGCTTGGGCCCGGATCATGCCATACCGCAGCTCAAGGATTCGAAGCTGTTTCGGATCGGATACCGCCCGGCCGTTGAACGCCCCCTCGGAGCGTGCCAGAGCCGTTCCGTCCTTGAACTTCAGCACCTGTGTCTCTCCCTGCATTCCTGCGTGTTCCTCGCGGGCGATCGGCATGACCTGGATGGAGACCTGACGCAACTGGCCGATGGAAAGCAGGTGTTCGAGCTGGCGGCGTAGAACCATTGTGCCCCCGAGTGGGCGCCTCAGGGTTACTTCCTCCTGTACGAAACTGAGAGCTGGAGCCGGGGTCCGTTCGAAGATCGCCTGCCTGGCCACGCGCCCGGCGACTGCCTGCTCGACCGCATCCGGCTCGTACGCGGGAAGCCGCATCTCGAAGAGTGCCCGCGCGTACTCGGCGGTCTGCAACAGGCCGTGCAGGTTGTGGTCCCCGTACGCCATGAGTTCGACAGCACGGGCTTCCAGCCTCGCCAGGTCCCGCACCTTCTTCGGGTACCGGACCTCCGCCAGCTCCCGTTTCATCAGCGCGAGTTTTCCTCCCGCCCCCAGCACCTTGTCGGCCCGGTCCAGGAACTCGGGGCGGGGGATGCGACGGCCGCCCTCGACCTTGTAGACCAGGTCCTCCCCGTATCCGATCGCGGCTCCGAACTCGCCGGCCCGCATGCCTGCCGCTTCCCGCCAGGCCTTGATCTGACGACCCACCGTCGCCGCCATGGCAGCTCCCGACTCGTCGTCGGGATCCACGTCCCAGCCGGGCTCGTCCGCCCCGTCGTTGCCGCGCTCCGTTACGGTCTCGTCCACGCTCATCCGTACCCCACTTCCGATGCGCCTGCCGTTCCTGCACCAACCTCGGTCGTCCCCCGCGAGTCACCCCGGACAGCCGGGACAAGACTGGACAGCGACGGGACAATCACCGTACGTAACCGCCTTTCCGGTTCTCACGGTAGGCAGGGGCCGCCACGCTGAGTGGTGTGACCCAAGAAATCACCCGAACCGAACATTCCGCTCCCGCCCGGCAGTTCACCGTGCTGCTCTCTCCCACTCGTCGGGGCGCCAGGCTCGCCCGTCTGCTCTCCACGGCACACCTGGGGGACTGGGGGCTGCCAACCGGGCCGGCCGCGCACATCGTGGCGGAGCTGGCCACGAACGCCGTGCTGCACGGCCGCGTGGAGGGCCGGGACTTCCGGCTGCGCCTCACCGTTCACCGCGACGCGGTCCTCCGCATCGAGGTGACCGACGCCCGGGGCGAACGGCTGCCTCCCGCGCCCGGAGCTGTTGTGGAGGCCGACCGGGAAGCGGAGTCGGGTCGCGGTCTGCTGATCGTCGGGGCGCTCGCGGACCGCTGGGGCATTGACGCCCAACCTGCCCTGCGCAAGACGGTCTGGGCCGAACTCGACCTCGTCCGGTGATCACCGCCACTGGGGCGCGGAGCCCCGAGGTGCCCGGCTCGACCCGCCCGTCACTCAGGCGGGTGACATGACGCAACTGAGCTGGATTTAGTACGTATTACCGGGCATATGCTCGCCCCCATCGGTGCCCCGATCGAGGGCCTGGACCGACGAGGAAGCAGAGGCTTCTCGATGGGTACCCAGCAGACCGACCTGTCCACACCGCCTGATCCCGAACGGAACTCCATGGTCAGCGCACCCCACGAAGCGATGCACCGCATCTTCCAGGAAGACCCGGGCCTCTTCTCCCGGCTCTCCGACGTCCTTGGGCTCGACCTGCCGCCCCTCGGGGCGGGTAAGCCTCTGACCGTCGACCTCACCGAGACCGAACCGCTCGAACGGCGCGTCGACACCCTCCTGCGCATCGAGACGCAGAACGGCGGGCCCTTCCTCCTCATCGTCGAAGCCCAGGGCAAGAAGGACCCCGGCAAGACGGCCAGTTGGCCCTACTACGTCACGTACCTCAACAACAAGTACCGGATCCCGGTGCTGCTCCTCGTGATCTGCCAGGATCACGCCACCGCAGCATGGGCGGCCCGTCCCCTCACCATCGGCCTGCCCCAATGGCCGACAGTCACGACCCGCCCCCTCGTGGCGGGACCCCACAACATGCCCGTCATCACGAACGTGGCAGAGGCGCGAAAAGACCTCGCGCTCGCCACGCTCTCGGCGATCACACACGCTGACAATCCGGACGTCGATGCGATACTGAAGACGATGTCCGCCGCTCTGCGCGACGCACCGGATGTGATCGCGGGACCCTTCGTCGAATTCATCGCACAAGGCCTGGGCAACCGCCCGGCCGCACAACAGTGGAGGAATCTGGTGGCCGTGGATCTTTCCTTCTACACCTCGCCGCTGTCCGAAGAGATCCGGGACGAGGGCCGTGTCGAAGGTCGCGTCGAAGGCCGTGCTGAGGGCCACGTCGAGAGGGGCGCCGAGGATGTGCTGCTCGTCCTTGATGCGCGTGGTGTCGACATCACCCACGCCACTCGCGTGAAGGTGACCGCCTGCGGTGACTCGGACGTGCTCCGCCGGTGGCTGGTTCGTGCGGCGTTCGTCACCACCTCCGACGAGATCTTCGACGAGGAAGCCCCCGTCGACCGGTAGTGCCGACCTCGGTGCCGGTGCCGGTGGCCCTGTACACCGGCACAGGTCTCTCGCCCACACAGGAGCGGAGAAAACGCATGGCTGATCTCTCCTTCTACGTCTCACCCCTCTCCGAGGAGATCCGGGAAGAGGGCCGGGCTGAGGGCCGTGCCAAGAGCATCCTGATCGTTCTCGGTGCGCGTCGCGTCGACGTCGCCCATGCCACCCGGGAGAAGATCACCGCCTGCCGCGACCCGGAACTCCTGCGCCGGTGGCTGCTCCGTTCCGCCGTGATCGCCACCGCCGAAGAGATCTTCGGTGAGGACGCGCCGTCCGAGCAGTGAGCCGGCTCGGAAGCCTGTAACGTGGCGCTCTTCGGCCGGCGCGACCGTCCGGAGTCACAAAGGCGACAGCCCATGACCCAGACCGGCCGGACACCATCCCGCCTCCGTCTCGACGCCGCGCTCGCCGACCTCGCCACCACCTTCGGTGGGATGACGGCCGTCCCGGACGAGAACAACTGCGAGTGTCACTGGGGCAGCGCGGAGGAACTCGCCCAGCTCAAGACACCGGACGCCGGGCTCGACCCCGACCTGCTGCGGCGCACCTGGCAGGCGGTCGACTGGCGCGATCACGGGGCCGTACTGCGCCGCATACTGCCGCAGTTCGCCGCGGCTCTCGTCGACGGCCGGGTGGAGCCGCTCTTCGACATGGGGGACGTGGGCCAGTCCTTCGCACGTGGCGGATGGCAGCAGTGGCCCGCCCCGCAGGCCGCTTCCGTGCGGGAGTTCCTGCACGCCTGGTGGGCCGACAGTCTCATGACGCCCGACCCCACGGTCCCGGCGTACGAAGTCTTCGCACTCTGCGTCGAGGCCTCGGGCGCGGTGGCTCCCTGGCTCGCCGAATGGGAGAGGGCGGTCGACCCCACTGCCGACCGGAGGCTGGTGGAAGCCGTGGACCATTGGGAGTGCGACCTGCTGGGAGGCGAACTCCCCTGGCACGCCTGGGTCCACGACGAGAAACTGATCGGCGAGCTGAGCGCCTGGCTGGCCGTCCACGCCCCCGCACGTCTGGACTCCCAGGGCGCCTCCGAGGAGCTACGCCACTGCGTACGGCTGCTCGGGGTCTCCGGGCCCGCCCGCTGGGAGGATCCGCACTGGCCCGGGCACACCTACTGAGCTGACGCGGGCGACGGGGCAGGCCTGGCCACCTGCCCCGACAGGACCGATGGGCCGGGCGGGTTCTCCCCTCAGCCCTGCCCGTCGCCTTCCTCGAACAGCCTGACCGTGCTGAGGATCTCGCGGATCGTGGCGTCGGGCACCTCGTCGGACACCCCGTGTGCGCCGACGTAGGTCCACGACACGAACTTGCCCTCCGCGTTCTTGAAGGCGAATGTGACGGCCTTGCCGTCGGTGTCGCACTTGCCCTTCGACGGTGCCCCCGAGGACGTGACGGTCACGAGGCTGCCCTCGACGCCCGACTTCGTCCGGTACGACTCGGCCTCACCGATCTCCAGGTGCGTGCTGTCGGGCTGCGTGTAGCCGCCGTACACCCACTTCTTCGCCGTGTCCTCAGCAGCCTCGGCGGCGCTCCTCGCGCCCTTCTCCCCGGTGGTGCCCGTCGACGCGAGCGGGTTGTCGTCCTCGGAGCCGTCCTTGTCGTCGTCGGACGTGCACCACTTCTCCTTGAAGACCGCCGGGGCCATCATCGCGACCAGCGGCTTCTCCTCGGGGTCGCTGTCCTCCGCGACATAGCTGACCCAGTCCGCGGACTGCCGCGCCCAGGTGGCCGGCACGTCGAAGGTGATGCCGCGCTTGGCGTTGACCACCGTGTTCCAGCCGGGGACGAGAGGGCCGGAACCGCCTTCGGTCGAACTCCGGTCCGTGCCCCCGGTACTCGCCGAGTCCGTGGCCCCGGGCTTCGCGTCGTCCCTGTCGGTTCCGTTGCCGCGGAGCACCAGGAAGCCGGTCACCCCGCATGCCACCACGACCGCAGTGGCGGCGGCCACGGCGACGACGGTGGTCCGGTTCCAGCGGCGACGGGGCGGCTCGGGCGCGCCCATGCCGATCGTGGGCGCGTAGTGCAGGCCCGGTTCAGGCTGCGGGGAATCCGGACGGGGGTAGCCGTCCTGCGGGTTCGGCTGTCCGGAAGGCGACTGCTGTCCTGGCCACATGGGTGGTGAGTCTAGTGCGCGGCCGTGCCCGCACCCGCGGCGCGTTTCCTGAGGGCAGGGCCCCGAAGCTGTACGGCACCGGCGGAATCCCGCCTGTACGCCGCGAGTTGGGGCAGCGCACGGCAGAGGTATCCGTCGTCATGGGTGTCACGCGCAGGAGGGGGCCGGACGTCGGCCCAGGGTGGGCCGGCGGGGAAGCGACGTCCGGGCCCCTCCGTGGCGTGACCGGACCGGTCGGCCGGGCGCGTGGGGTCCGGCGGACCGGCCCCCCGGCCGACCGGGCCGGAGTCGGGACGAACTTAACAGTCGCGCAATATCTTGCGTAAGACCTTGCAGGAAGAAATCTCCAGGATTTCGCGGATGTGAGCGGCGTGTGATCGGGTCGTGTCCAGGGGGTTGACCAGGGCAGGTCAGGCTCGTACGGTCTGCGGCACACAGGGTTCTGCATCTTGCTGCAAGAACCTTCATGAGCCTTGAGGGCACGGCGCGTTGCCATGGAGGCTGCTCCGCCATCCCCGCACTTCCCCCACCGCAGGAGGAACGTCATGGCACGCAGGCCCTTGTCCGGCGCGCTCGCCCTCACCATGGGCGCCGCCGTGCTCGCCGTCCCCGCAGGTCTCGGCGCCGCCGGTACGGCGCAGGCCGCGCCGCCCGGGGAGAAGGACGTCACCGCGGTGATGTTCGAGTGGAAGTTCAGCTCCGTGGCGCAGGCGTGCACGGACAGCCTCGGCCCCGCCGGCTACGGATACGTCCAGGTCTCGCCACCTCAGGAGCACATCCAGGGCGCCCAGTGGTGGACCTCGTACCAGCCCGTCAGCTACAGGATCGCCGGACGCCTCGGCGACCGCACCGCCTTCGCGAACATGGTGAACACCTGCCACTCCGCGGGTGTGAAGGTCATCGCCGACTCGGTCATCAACCACATGTCGGCCGGATCAGGGACCGGCACGGGCGGCTCCTCGTACACCAAGTACAACTACCCGGGTCTCTACTCGGCCAACGACATGAACGACTGCCAGTCGCAGATCAGCAACTACGGCGACCGCGCCAACGTCCAGAACTGCGAACTGGTCGGTCTCGCCGACCTGGACACCGGTGAGGAGTACGTCCGCGGCAAGATAGCCGGGTACCTCAACGACCTGCTCTCCCTCGGCGTCGACGGCTTCCGCATCGACGCGGCCAAGCACATGCCGGCCGCCGACCTCGCGAACATCAAGTCCCGGCTGAGCAACCCGGGTGTGTACTGGAAGCACGAGGCGATCTACGGGGCGGGCGAGGCCGTGTCGCCCTCCGAGTACCTCGGCAGCGGTGACGTCCAGGAGTTCCGTTACGGACGCGGTCTCAAGCAGGTCTTCAACAACGAGAACCTCGCCTACCTGAAGAACTTCGGCGAGGGCTGGGGCTTCATGGAGTCGGGCAGGTCCGCCGTCTTCGTCGACAACCACGACACCGAGCGCGGCGGCGACACCCTGAACTACAAGGACGGCGCCAACTACACGCTGGCGAGCGTCTTCATGCTGGCCTACCCCTACGGCTCCCCGGACGTCCACTCCGGCTACGAGTGGTCCGACAAGGACGCCGGTCCGCCCAACGGCGGCCAGGTGAACGCCTGCTACAGCGACGGCTGGAAGTGCCAGCACGCCTGGCGCGAGATCTCCTCCATGGTCGGCTTCCGCAACGCCGCCCGCGGTCAGGCCGTCTCCAACTGGTGGGACAACGGCGCCGACCAGATCGCGTTCGGCCGGGGCTCCAAGGCGTACGTCGCCATCAACCACGAGGGCTCGTCGCTGAGCCGCACGTTCCAGACGTCGCTGCCCGCCGGTGACTACTGCGACGTCCAGTCCGGCAAGGGCGTCACCGTCAACAGCTCCGGACAGTTCACCGCCACCCTCGGCTCCAACACAGCCGTGGCCCTGCACGTGAACGCCCGGACCTGCACGGGCGGTGGCACGACCCCGGACCCCGGCACCGGTCAGTCCGGGGCCTCCTTCGGCGTCAACGCCACCACCCAGACCGGCCAGAACATCTACGTCACCGGCAACCAGGCCGCCCTCGGCAACTGGGCGCCCGGCAGCGCCCTGAAGCTCGACCCGGCCGCCTACCCCGTCTGGAAGCTCGACGTCGCACTGCCCGCCGGGACGTCCTTCGAGTACAAGTACCTCCGCAAGGACGCGAGCGGCAACGTCACCTGGGAGAGCGGCGCCAACCGCACCGCCACCGTGCCGTCCTCCGGAAAGGTCGCGCTGACCGCCGACGTCTGGCGCAGCTGACCCCGCTCGTCGCGGGCCGGGGACGCGAGGGTGAGCGTCCCCGGCCCCGCCGCGCTCCACCGCACAGCCCGATCCCCGAACGCCGAGGAGTACCAGCCCGTGTCCCGAACCACCCTCCGTCGGGGAGCCGTCGCCGCACTGTGCGCGGCGCTGCTGCCCGTCGTACCGGCGGCCACCGCGTCCGCCGCGCCCAGACCCCCCGCCCCGCCCTCCGACGCGAAACTCGCGAAGGAGGCGGCCAGGCACGACCTGACCCGCGAGCAGTTCTACTTCGTGCTGCCCGACCGGTTCGCCGACGGGGACACCTCCAACAACCGAGGCGGACTCACCGGCTCGCGTCTGGAGACCGGCTACGACCCGACGGACAAGGGCTTCTACCAGGGCGGTGACCTCAAGGGCCTCACCCAGCGGCTCGACTACATCAAGGGGCTCGGCACCACCGCGATCTGGCTCGCGCCGATCTTCAAGAACCGTCCCGTGCAGGGCACCGGAGACAACGCGTCCGCCGGCTACCACGGCTACTGGATCACCGACTTCACCCAGGTCGACCCGCACTTCGGGACGAACGCCGACCTCACGAAGCTGATCGACAAGGCCCACGGCAAGGGCATGAAGGTCTTCTTCGACGTCATCACCAACCACACCGCCGACACCGTCGACTACGCAGAGAAGAAGTACGGCTACAAGCCCAAGGGCGCCTTCCCGTACCTCGACGAGGACGGCCGGCCCTTCGACGACGCACAGGGCATGGCGGACGTGGACGCCGACTCCTTCCCGTACACCCCGGTGAACACGGGCAGGAAGGTCCCCGCCTGGCTCGACGACGCCACGATGTACCACAACAGGGGCGACTCGACCTATGCCGGCGAGTCCACCGAGTACGGCGACTTCTCCGGCCTCGACGACCTGTGGACCGAGCGTCCCGAGGTCGTCTCCGGCATGGAGAAGATCTACGAGAAGTGGGTCCGCGACTTCGACATCGACGGCTTCCGCATCGACACCGTCAAGCACGTCGACATGGACTTCTGGACCCAGTGGGCCACCGCCCTGGACGGATACGCGGCCAAGCACGGCCGGGACGACTTCTTCATGTTCGGCGAGGTCTACTCCGCCGACACCGCGATCACCTCGCCGTACGTGACACGGGGCAGGCTCGACGCGACGCTCGACTTCCCCTTCCAGGAAGCCGCCCGGCAGTACGCGTCCCAGGGCGCCCCGGCCTCGAAGCTCGCCGCCGTCTACGCGGACGACTACCGCTACACCACGGACAAGGCCAACGCCTACGAGCAGGTCACCTTCCTCGGCAACCACGACATGGGCCGCATCGGGACCTTCCTGAAGCAGGACAACCCGGAGGCCGGCGACGCCGAACTCCTGAACCGCGCCCGCCTCGCCAACGAGCTGATGTTCCTCGGCCGCGGCAACCCGGTGATCTACTACGGCGACGAGCAGGGCTACACCGGAGCCGGCGGCGACAAGGACGCCCGGCAGACGATGTTCGCCTCGAAGACCGCCGACTACCTCGACGACGACCAGCTGGGCACCGACCGTACCCACGCCTCCGACGCGTACGACACCGGCCACCCGCTCTACCGCTCGATCGCGGCCCTGTCGAAGCTCACCCGGGAGCACCCGGCCCTGCGCGACGGCACCCAGACCGAGCGCTACGCCAAGGACTCCGTCCACGCCTTCTCGCGTACGGACACCAAGCGCCCGTACGAATACCTCGTCGCCTCCAACAACAGCGCCGAGGCGAGGACGGTGAAGCTCCCCACCGAGTCCGCCGGCATGAACTTCCGTACGCTGTACGGCGGTTCCGGTGCGGTGCGCAGCGCCGCCGACAAGACCGTCGAGGTCACCGTGCCCGCGCTGTCCAGCATCGTGCTCCGCGCCGACAAGCAGCTCGGCACCCCCGCCGCCAAGCCCACGGTCACCCTGAAGGCCCCGGCCGTCGGAGCCACCGGCACCGTGGAGATCAGCGCCGACGTCGACGGCGGCGACCTGAACCGCGTCGTGTTCGCCGCGCAGACCGGCGACGGGAAGTGGACCACCCTCGGCTCCGCCGACCACGCCCCGTACAAGGTCACCCAGCACCTCGACGAGTCGGTGAAGGCCGGGACCGCGCTGCGCTACAAGGCCGTGGTCGTCGACCGCGCCGGGCGCACCACGAGCGCCCTCGCCTCCACGACCGCCGGCCAGGCACCGCCCGCCCCGAAGCCCGTCGCCGTCGACCGTGACCAGGCGGTCGTCCACTACAAGCGCGCGGACGGCGACTACGAGGGCTGGCAGCTCAAGTCCGGTGACCGGACCGCCGACTTCATCGGCCGGGACGCCTACGGCGCCTTCGCCTGGATCGATCTCGACGAGGGTGCCTCCTCGGTGCCGTACACCGTCGAGAAGGGCGGCACGGCCGACGGCCCCGAGCGGACCGTCGACCTCGCCAGGACCGGCCAGGTCTGGATCGAGCAGGGCAAGGAGGGCCAGAGCACCGAGGCGCCGGAGGCCCCGCCGCAGGACACCGGCAAGGCCGTCCTGCACTACCACCGAGCCGACGGCGACTACGACGGCTGGGGCCTGCACACCTGGACCGGTGCCGCTGCCCCCACGGACTGGGCCAAGCCGCTCCAGCCCGTGAGGAGCGACGCCTACGGAGTCACCTTCGAGGTCCCGCTCACCGACGGCGCCACCTCCCTCAGCTACATCCTCCACAAGGGCGACGAGAAGGACCTCCCGAGCGACCAGTCCCTCGACATCGCCTCGTACGGGCACGAGGTCTGGATGCTCGGCGGCAAGCCCGGCTACCTGCTGCCCCAGGCCGGCGGGGTGCCCACGCCCGACCTCACCAAGGCCGAGGCCCAGTGGATCGACGCGGACACCGTCGTCTGGAAGGTGAAGGCCACCGACGCCACCAGCCAGCAGCTCGTGTACGCGAAGAACGGCGGCATCTCCGTCGTCGACGGCGCCCTGTCCGACGAGGGACAGTGGCTGCGGCTCGGCGCCACCGAACTCACCGCCGCGCAGAAGGCGAAGTACCCGCACCTCAAGGACTATCCGGCGTTCACCGTCGACACCCGGGACCGGGACCGCGTCCGTGAGTCCCTGCGCGGCCAGCTGATCGCCACTCAGCGCGCCGCCAACGGGGCCCTGCTCGCCGCCACCGGCGTACAGACCGCCGGTGTGCTGGACGAGCTGTACGGCAAGGCGGCGAGCGGCGTCGCGCTCGGTCCCGTCTTCCGCAAGGACAGCCCGACCCTCTCCGTCTGGGCACCCACCGCCCGCACGGTCTCGCTCGAACTCGACGGGAAGACCGTCCCGATGCGCCGCGACGACCGCACCGGCGTCTGGTCGGTCACCGGCAAGAAGTCCTGGACTGGCAAGCCCTACCGCTACGCCGTCCAGGTCTGGGCCCCCACCGTCCAGAAACTGGTCACGAACAAGGTCACCGACCCCTACTCCACCGCCCTGACCGCCGACTCCGCCCGCAGCCTCGTCGTCGACCTCGACGACCCGAAGCTCGCGCCGCGCGGCTGGTCCGCGCTGAAGAAGCCCGCCGCCGTCCCGCTCCGCGACGCCCAGATCCAGGAGCTGCACGTCCGTGACTTCTCGATCACGGACTCCACGTCGAAGCACCCCGGCGAGTACCTCGCCTTCACCGACACCCGCTCCGACGGCATGAAGCACCTCGAGGAGCTCGCGGACTCCGGCACCAGCTACGTGCACCTGCTGCCCGTCTTCGACATCGGGACCATCCCGGAGAAGAAGTCCGACCAGCAGAAGCCGGCCTGCGACCTGTCCGTCCTCGCACCCGACTCCGAGGAACAGCAGGCCTGTGTCACGAAGGCCGCCGCCAAGGACGCCTTCAACTGGGGTTACGACCCGCTGCACTACACGGTCCCCGAAGGCTCCTACGCCTCCGACCCCGACGGCACGAAGCGCACCACCGAGTTCCGGCAGATGGTCCAGGGACTCAACGGCGCCGGGCTGCGGACCGTCATGGACGTCGTCTACAACCACACCGTCGCCTCCGGCCAGGACGACAAGTCCGTCCTCGACAGGATCGTGCCCGGCTACTACCAGCGGCTCCTGGAGGACGGCACCGTCGCCACCTCGACCTGCTGCGCCAACACCGCGACCGAGAACACCATGATGGGCAAGCTCGTCGTGGACTCCGTCGTCACCTGGGCCAAGGAGTACAAGGTCGACGGCTTCCGCTTCGACCTCATGGGCCACCACCCCAAGGCCAACATCCTGGCAGTCCGCAAGGCCCTCGACGAGCTCACCGTCGCCAGGGACGGCGTCGACGGCAAGAAGATCATCCTGTACGGCGAGGGCTGGAACTTCGGAGAGATCGCCGACGACGCCCGCTTCGTCCAGGCCACCCAGAAGAACATGGCCGGCACCGGCATCGCCACCTTCTCCGACCGGGCCCGTGACGCCGTGCGCGGCGGCGGCCCCTTCGACGAGGACCCCGGCGTCCAGGGCTTCGCCTCCGGCCTCTACACCGACCCCAACACCTCCACCGCCAACGGCACCGAGGCCGAACAGAGGGCCCGGCTGCTCCACTACCAGGACCTGATCAAGGTCGGCCTCACCGGCAACCTCGCCGACTACACCTTCACCGACACCCAGGGCCGCACGGTCAAGGGCTCGGCCGTCGACTACAACGGGGCTCCCGCCGGATACGCCGCGGCCCCCGGCGACGCCCTCGCCTACGCCGACGCCCACGACAACGAGACCCTCTACGACGCCCTCGCCTTCAAGCTCCCCGCCGACACCACGGCAGCCGACCGGGCCCGCATGCAGGTCCTGGCGATGGCGACCGCCGCGCTCTCCCAGGGCCCCGCGCTCTCCCAGGCCGGCACCGACCTGCTGCGCTCCAAGTCCCTGGACCGCAACTCCTACGACAGCGGTGACTGGTTCAACGCGCTGCACTGGGACTGCCGCAAGGGCAACGGCTTCGGACGGGGACTGCCGCCGGCCGCCGACAACCAGGACAAGTGGTCCTACGGCAAGCCGCTGCTGACCTCCGGCGCGCTCAGCCCCGGATGCGCGCAGATCACCGGAGCCTCCGCCGCCTACCAGGACCTGCTCACGATCCGCACCACCGAGAAGGACTTCGGCCTCGCCACCACCGGGCAGGTCCAGGACGCCCTCTCCTTCCCGCTCTCCGGCACGAAGGAGACCCCGGGGGTGATCACGATGCGCCTGGGCGACCTGGTCGTCGTCATGAACGCCACCCCGGACACCCAGGTCCAGGCCCTCACCGGCCTGGCCGGGAAGACGTACGCGCTGCACCCCGTCCAGGCGTCGGGCGCGGACACCACCGTCAGGAAGTCCTCGTACGAAAGGAAGTCGGGCAGCTTCACCGTGCCGGGACGCACGGTCGCCGTGTTCTCCCAGCGCTGACGACACCGATCCCACCGGCCGGTCTCCGGCTCCGAGCCCCCCGGCCCGGAGCCGGAGACCGGCCGGCCCCGTGTCGCGGGGGGTCTCCCTTGTGCGGGCGGCACGATCACGCGAAGCTGAAGCCGTACACGTGCATGCACGCCGTACACGTATACGCACCCGAAACGCACCCAGGAGCGCCTGATGCCGCAGATCACCGTCGACTACTCCGCCGAGCTCGACGACAGCTTCGACCGCCGCGGCTTCGCGCTGGCCCTGCACCCGCTCGTCGCCGAGACCGTGTCCACCAAGATCCCCGCCTGCAAGACCCGCTTCCGCCGGGCCGAGGACTCCGTCGTCGGTGACGCCGCCACGGGCGACTCCATCGTGAACGTCTCGATCGCGATGCTGCCCGGCAGGACCCCCGAGATCAAGGCGCAGCTGACGGAAGCCGTGCTGGAGCTGCTGGCCGGACACCTGAAGCCCGTGGACGGGCTCACCGTCCACGCCTCGGCCGAGATCCGGGACCTGGACGCGTCCTACCGCAAGGACTGAGGCAGCCGCTGCGGCGGGACGGCCGGTGCGGCGGGCGCCAGGACCGAGAGTCTGGTGAGCAGTTCGCCGAACGGGCCGTCCGCAGGCTCCTGCGAGAAGACCCGCAGCATCACGCCGGCCATCTCCTGGTCGTACGCCGCGCTCACCGCCCCCAGCGCCGCGAAGTCGTGCACCAGCTGCAACTCCAGCTCGGCACGCGGAACGCGCTTCCCGTCGAGCCAGAGCAGCGCCGTCGACTCGGCCAGCGACACCCACGACCGCACGACGAACTCCAGCCGCGCGGGCGGGGACACCACACCGAGATGCGCGATGATCTGCTCGTACGCCGCCTGGCGCACCCCGTCGACCAGGGCGTCGGCCGTCGACGAACCGCCGGCCGGACCGCCCCGCATCAGCGCGGCGAACCCCGGGCCGTGCTCCTCGACGAAGTCGAAGAACCGGTGCATCACCCGGATCAGCCTTGCACCCAGGGGCCCTTCGTGCGCCTCCAGGAAGCGGCCGGACAGCTCGTCGGCCGCCCGCTTCAGCGCCGCCTCGTACAGACTGCGCTTCCCCGGGAAGTAGTGGTAGACGAGCGGACGCGAGATACCGGCGGCCGACGCGATCTCGTCGATCGACACGTCGTCGGGCGAGCGGTGGCTGAACAACTCCAGGGCGACACCGATCAACTGGGCCCTGCGCTCCTCGACACCCATCCTGCGCCGTACCCGGGTCGTCATGCCGAACAGCCTATCGGGGCAGGGGAGGTGGCCCCCATCCGCACTCCCACCGGCCGGTTCCCCGACTCCGGACGGCGTGCTCACCGGCCGTCCGGAGTCAGTGCAGCGAGCCCACCCGGCTGCCGTCCGCCAACAGCCCCGCGAGCCGGGGACGGTCACCCTCCGCCGCGGGCAGCGTCAGCAGCCGCCCGTCCGTCCGGCCCCGCACACCCCCGGACGCGGTCAGGGACGCGAACTGCCCCGAGCCCGCCGCCAGCACGTACCACCGCCCGCCCTCCGACCTCCACAGCACGCCCGCCAGCACCCGCGGTCTGCGTGTCCCGCAGTCCGGCGAGTCCTCCGAACGTGCCGCCACCGCCCCCGGGGCCCGGGCGCCGCCCGACAGCTCGGGCGGCGCCTGGAACTGCGCCAGGACCCTGCTGCCCGTGCCCCGCCAGGTGTCCGCCCGGGTGCAGAACCACAGCGCGTCCCCCTCGCCCTCCGGCAGCCGCTGCTTCGCGTACGGCCAGGAGTTCACCGACCGGACGCCGTTCGACCGCACCGCCGGCAGCAGGCAGGCGGTACGCGCCCAGCTCTCCCGCTCGGCCCGCCCCGACACGTCGTGCGGCGCGGACGGCGCGCCGGACGTCAGACGTGCGGGCGTGAGCTCACCGAGATCCGTCATCAGCCGAGCCGCCGAGCCGTCCCGCAGCTCCAGGGCCTGCCAGGAACGGCAGTCCGCCCGTCCCTCCGACTCCGTACCCGGCCCCGTCAGCGGATCCGTCACCCCGTGACGGTCTCGGGGCAGCGGACGGGCCGCCCCGTGGGGCGCGAGCAGATCCCGTACGCCGACCTCCCGCACCCAGGGAGCGGTCAGATAGCGGATACGGCCGGCGCGGCGCTGAGCCACCAGCGCGCCCGCCGCCACCGCGTCGGCGCCGTCCACCCGCGCGAAGTCCAGTGCGGCCCCCCTGGACGGATCGGCATTGCGCGGCTCCGCGTAACGCACGACCCGCAGGCCGTCGTGGAACAGCACCACGGCGGCCGGGCCGACCTCGCCCGCGTACAGCAGCTGGGGCGGTCCCATCGGCGGACCGTCGGGGGTCCCGGGCGTCGCCGAGGAGACCACCGCCGGGCCGGGCCGGGCCCAGGCGGCGAGAGCGCGCCGCAGCAGGCCGGTGTCCCCGGTCCGGTCGCCGCGGGTCGGCCACACGCTGAAGTCCCGCCGTGCGGAGCTCCGCCAGAGGCCGTCGGGAACCCGGTGCAACGCGGCGGGATCCAGGGCCTGCTGAGCGGTGCGGTGGCGCGCGTAGAGCGGTGCGGAGGCGGCGCTCGGGCCGCCCAGACCGTCCCCCGGCATCAGCAGCAGAGTCCCGCAGACCAGGAGCGCGCCGGCGCCGGCCAGGAACGTGCGCCCCCGGCGCCGGCGACGGGCCGGATCGGCCGGCCTGACCTGCAAGGAACACGGATCGAACTCCGGCGAGGCCAGCAGCGCGTGGGGCGCCGTGAACCCGTCGGCCTCCAGCAGCGACGCCCGTGGATCCCCGACGCCCACCGCGTCGAGCACCCGGCACACCTCTGCGTCGTCGAGCCCTTCGAGCCCCCGCAGCACATGCGCGGCCCGGCAGGGGGCGGACACCTCGGCGAGGGCCTGCTCCAGCGCCAGTTCGTCCGCTCCGCAGGAATGCGGAAAGAGCCGGAGCCCCCACACCTGCGGTACCAGCGGAGGGAACTGCGCCCGGCGCGGCCGGGCGAACCGGAACAACGGCAGCCCCGCCTCCAGCGCGAGTCGCAGCACCCGAACACGCGCGTGAGCGTAGGCCTGCCCCGGGTCCGGGCCCTGTCCGGCGGCCAGGGCCCGCTGGGCCAGCCAGTGCGCCGACACCACCCGGCGGTTGCGGCCGAGCGAGGGCGCCAGCACGAGATACGCGATCCGCGCCAGCCTGGCGTAGTGCTCGGCGGGCACGGCCTCGGCCCGCTCCCCGGCGGCCTGCTCCGCGTACGGGCGGCCGGCGGACGGCGGTACTGCTCGCAGAGGGGGCATGTTCAGCTGAACGAGCGAATGGTGCGATGGTCACTCCGGCCTGAACGCTCCGGGGCGGGTTGCGCGGTTTCCCCGCGCGCGCCGGGAGCACCGGGGCACGATGGCCGTATGGCGCAGCAGTCGGGATGGCGACGAGGACGGGTCCGCCGGACACCGGCGGCCGTACGCGCGGGGCTCGCCCTGCTCACGGCGTGCGGGGCGCTCACCGCGTGCGGCGGGGGAGCGGACGGGACCGACCGGCCCGCCGTACCGCCCACCGCGAGCGGGACCCTGGAACAGCTCGCGTCGAAGGCGGACTGCGACCCGAGGCTGCAGACCGACGCCGAAGAGCTCCGGCAGGCCAACTGCACCACCGGTGACGGGCGTTACGTGCTCGCCACCTTCGCCACCGACCGCGGACAGCGGGAGTGGATCAACGAGGCCAACGACTACGGCGGCTCCTACCTCGTCGGCCGGAGATGGGTCGCGGTCGGTGACCCGGAGGTGGTCGCGGCGCTGCGCGGCCGGCTCGGGGGGACGGTGGAGACCGCCTCGCCGCACCACTCGGGGAACAGTGGCGGTGGGGGGAGCGAGGAAGGGCACTCCGGTCACCACGGGAGCTGACCGCGCAGGTTCGCGGGGCGGCCGGACGACGTCGTCGGATCCGCCGGGGGTGCCGGGTCAGCGGCACCTGCGTCCGCCGTTGATGCAGCTCACCACCTTCTTCATCAGCTTGTCGTCGAAGACGTTGATGAAGTCGCCGTGATCGGTGCCGGGCTTGTGCAGCTGCTCGGGGAAGGAGTCGACGGCGAAGCCGGGGCCCGGCGGGACGTCGTAGACGATGCGCTGGACCAGCTGGGGAACGGCCCTGAAGCCGGCCGGGCACCGCCCGTCCTGCTGCGCGAACGCCACATGGGTGCGGTGGTTGGCGCTGTCGGTGTTCCGGCCGTCCCAGCAGCTCTGGAAGGCGAAGGACCGCACGACCTGACTGCCTTCGGGACAGATCGGGTACTTGTCCGCGAGCCGCCTGTCCTCGAAACCGGTGCAGCTCCAGGACGCGTTGGCGTTGGCGTCGCCGTTGGTGAAGGACTTGGCGTCGCCCGTGATGATCCGCAGGAAGCGCGGCATGGCCGTGACCTTCCCGGCGGGTGATCCGACGAACTTCAGCGTGACCTGCGACGGGGTCTGGATCTCCCCGGTGTTCTGGTCCCTGCCGCCGCCGTCCGCGTCCACGTCGTTCTCGTCCTGGCCGTTCTGCAGCCGGAGCACGGGCCAGTAGTACGTGGACCTGTCGCCCTGGTTCCGGCAGGTCGTCCCACCGCCGGCCAGGTCGTCGTCGCCCGCGAACGCGTCGGTCGCCTGGTTCCCCACGTAGTCGTGCATGTGGTGGGCGCCGTTGCTCACGCCGGGGGCGGCGATGACGTTGTCCGGGTTGAACTTGCCGTTCTCGTTGCGGCCGCAGTCCGTGGTGAACGTGCCCCGCGAGGCGCCCCGGCGGTTGCGGGGGCGGTCCGTGTCCGGCTGGACGGACCGGATGTCGACGAAGTCGGCCGCCTCGGGGCCGTTGCCCACCTGGCCTCCCTGGTCGCCGCCCTCGCCGCCGCCCCCGTCCTGGCCGCCGTCCTGGCCCTGGGCCGTGCCGTCCCCGGGGCCCTGGCCGCCGTCGCCGCCACCCTGGTCGTCACCGTCAGCGTCACCGCCCCCGTCGTCCGTACCGCTCTGGTCGTCGGCGCGGAGGCCGCACCCCGCGAGGCCGTCCAGGCCCTGCGGCCGGTTGCCCGCCACCCGTTCGACGGCGGTCCCGATCCGGTCGAGACTGGCCGCCCGCTTCGCTCTCAACGGCCCGAGCACGGCGTTGTCGGCGAGATCCGGGTCCCGGGCGATCCGCTCCTTCCGGTCCGCGAACTGGCGGTACGCATCGGTGATCTGCGTATCCATCGCGGCCAGCTCGCGGTCGACCTCCGGCCGGGCCCGGTCCGGCACGTCGGGCAGGGCCAGCCCCGCGTCCGGGCAGTCGATGGTGGACATCTGGCGGGCCACGTCCTGGAACCGCCCGGGAGACGGACCGGACGCGCCTTCCCCCGCGCTCGCGTAGACGTTGACCGCGACCAGCCCACCTCCACCCAGGATCAGCGCGGCCGAGGCGGCGATCGCCCGGTTGGCCGGAGTCGAACGTTTCTTGCGCGATGTGCGTCCCATGGAACTCCTCCGCTTCGGGGCTTCGAGTCAGAAGCGTGACGTCCCATACGGAACGCGGGCCCCGCCCGTTCAGACCGCCGCGGAATTCGTCCCGGAGGGGCCTGAGGTCAGCCCCGGTCGAGGTAGGCGAGGACCGCGAGCACACGGCGGTTGTCGTCGTCCGACACCGGCAGCCCCAGCTTGCCGAAGATGTTCGAGGTGTGCTTGGCCACCGCCCGCTCCGTGACCACCATCTGCGCGGCGATCGCCACGTTCGAACGGCCCTGTGCCATCAGCTCCATGACCTCGCGCTCCCGGGGCGTCAGGGCACCCATCGGCTCGTCCACCGAGCGCCGCGACAGCAGCTGCGAGATGACCTGGGGATCCATCGCCGTACCGCCCGCCGCCACCCGGCGCACCGCGTCGATGAACTGGTCGGCGTCGAACACCCGGTCCTTCAGCAGATAGCCGATGCCGCCGTTGCCGTCTGCCAGCAGCTCCCGGGCGTACAACTGCTCCACGTGCTGTGACAGGACGAGCACGGGCAGCCCCGGCCGGTCGCGGCGGGCGGTCAGCGCGCACTGCAGGCCCTCGTCCGTGTGGGACGGCGGGAGCCTGACGTCGACGACGGCGACGTCCGGCCGCAGTTCCGCCAGGGCCTTCGCCAGTTCGGGCCCGCTCTCGACTGCCGCCGCGATCTCGAAATCGTAGGCTTCCAGCATCCGCACGAGGCCGTCACGGAGCAGGAAGAGATCTTCGGCTAGGACAACGCGCAAGGGATCTCCATGGTCACCATGGTGGGGCCGCCCGCAGGGCTGCTGACGGCCAGTACGCCGTCGAATGTACCCAGCCGGCGTTCGATTCCGCCGAGCCCCGAGCCGGTGCCGATCGCCGCGCCACCCCTGCCGTTGTCCGTGACCGAGATGCGCAGCATCCCCTCGCTGTGATGGACGTCCACCCAGAGGCGGTCCGCGCCCGCGTGCTTCACCGTGTTCGTCAGCACCTCGCTGACGGCGAAGTACGCCGCCGACTCGACCGGGGCCTCGGCGCGGCCGGAGAGTTCCACGGTCACCTCCGAGGCGACCGGCAGCCGGAGGGCCAGTGCCTTCACCGCGTCCCCGAGTCCGCGTTCCGCGAGAACCGGCGGGTGGATGCCCCGTACGAGATCACGCAGTTCGGTCAGTGCCTCCGCGGAGGAGGCACGCGCCATCGCCAGCATCCTCTTCGCCTGCGCGGGGTCCTTCTCGACGAGCGCCTCGATGGTGCCGAGGTTCATGCCCATCGCGACCAGCCGGGCCTGCGCCCCGTCGTGCAGATCCCTCTCGATGCGACGCAGTTCGGAGGCGGCCGTGTCCACGGCCTCGTGCCGGGTCTCGGTGAGCCGGTCGATGCGCTGCGCGAGTTCTTCCTGGGTGGGCGCCAGAACCGACCGTGCCAGCACGAAGTGCAGCCGCAGCAGGGGCTTGCTCGCCCACACACCACCGAGGAGGAGCACGACGCCGAGGGCCGCCGCGGCCAGCCCCGTCGCCTGGCTGTCGACCGGCACGAAGGCGTACCAGTACGCGTCGTCCTCGAACACCCGCCACAGCCCCGCCGCCAGGACGAGCCCCTCCACCGGATAGACCAGCAGGGCCCAGCAGAAGACCAGCAGCACGAAGCCGGCGGTCATGTCGAGCAGCAGCCACCGCAGGTCCCGCCAGGTCGCCGGGTCCTTCAGGATCAGCGTGGTGCGCTCGACCTGTCCGGTGAAGCCGTCCCGCACATCCTTGGGGAACGGCCGGTAGGGGGTCGGGATGCGGATGTCCGACCACTTCGCCGCGAGCAGCCGGCGCCGGTCGGCGTGCTTTCGCACCGCCTCCGTGAGCTTGGGCGTGGTGACCAGGCCCAGGCCCAGCATGATGAGGGTGAAGGAGAGCAGCGACAGGACGAAGAGGACGGCCGAGCCCGCGAGAGCCTCGAAGGAGAGGACGAACGCCCGCCCACCGCTCCGCAGCGCGGTCCGTGCCCGGCTCTTGGCCGATCTCATGATGGTGTCTCCCCTCGCCGGGCCCCACGTCGGATCCCGTTCGGCACCCAGTCTCCCCCGCGCCCCCGGGGCACCGTCAGCCGTTCCGCCACCCGACGGGGGTGTACCTGGCACCACCCCCCACGCCTTCCCGGTGGCCCGTTATGCCAGGAGGCCCCGGGTCCGGACCCGGGGCCTCCTGTACGTACGGTGTGCGATCAGGGCGCGTACTTGTAGCCCACCCGCCGCACGGTCTGGATCGAGCGGCGGTGCTCGGCGCCCAGCTTGCGGCGGAGCCGGGCCACGTGGACGTCGACGGTGCGCCCGTCGCCCACATGCCCGTACCCCCAGACCGTCGTCACCAGCTGATCGCGGGTGTGCACCCGGTGCGGGTGGGCCACCAGGTGCGCCAGCAGCTCGAACTCGAGGTAGGTCAGGTCGAGGGTGACGCCGTCCACGGCGGCGGTGCGCCGGGTGGAGTCGATCTGCACGGGACCGCCCGCCGGCACGTCGGGCGCGGGCTCCGGGACGAAGGCACGGTGCTGGGCGGACGCCACCGCCCCGGCCAGGGCCGGCTGCTGGTCGGCGGGCACGAGGACCAGGTAACCGACCATCGGCGGCCGGCCGGGCAGAGCGGGCAGCGTGTGCTGGGGCGCGGGCAGCCAGGTGGCGCCCGGCGGCAGGAAGTCGGCCACCTCCGCGAGGCCGGCGACCTCGTCACGGTCGACGGCACGCAGCCGGTGGCGGTTGGGGGACAGGGTGTTGCGAGCGGTGGTGGTGGCCGCAGCGGACACCGCGGTCGCCGCGGTGGCGGCGGACGCGGTGGAGAAGGTACGGGTGTTCGCCATGAGGGGTCAGCTCTTTCGCGCGAGGAGTCGTCGAGGACGTACGTCGTGCGCGCGGGCCGAAGGCCGGGATGAGGCGGCTTTAGAGGGCCTGCGCGTTCCACGCGCGGCAACACACCCGGTCGAAGTCATGGTGCTGACGGGAGGGCCAGAACGGCTCGAGGTCGCTGCGACCCGATGCGGTGTACTGGTGACTGGCCATGCCCCTATTGAAGCAGAGTTCGGCGCCGCGCAGCAGGGTCCTCTCACCCGTCGATACGGACCGCTGTGTCAGGTTCCTCACCGTCCCCTCACGTACCTGCCGTTCCCACCCGTTCGGGCCGTCCCGGCGGGTACGCCGAAGGGGCGCCCGGTGGACGGGCGCCCCTTCGTGACGGACGGTGCCGGATCAGACCTGGTCGGCCTTCTCCAGCGCGGTGCAGCAGGTGTCGACGATCAGCCGCGTGACGACGTACGGGTCGACGTTGGCGTTCGGACGGCGGTCCTCGATGTAGCCCTTCTGGTCCTGCTCGACCTGCCACGGGATGCGGACCGAGGCGCCGCGGTTGGAGACGCCGTAGCTGTACTCGTTCCACGGGGCGGTCTCGTGCAGGCCGGTCAGACGGTCGTCGATGCCCGCGCCGTAGTTCTTGACGTGGTCCATCGGCTTCGAGCCCTCACCGAGCGACTCGGCCGCGGTGATGATCGCCTCGTAGCCCTCGCGCATCGCCTTCGTCGAGAAGTTGGTGTGCGCGCCCGCGCCGTTCCAGTCGCCCTTGACCGGCTTCGGGTCCAGCGTCGCGGAGACGTCGAAGTCCTCGGCGGTGCGGTAGAGCAGCCAGCGCGCGATCCACAGGTGGTCGGAGACCTCCAGCGGCGAGACCGGGCCGACCTGGAACTCCCACTGGCCGGGCATGACCTCGGCATTGATGCCGGAGATGGCCAGACCGGCCTTCAGGCAGTTGTCGAGGTGCTTCTCCACGATGTCGCGGCCGAAGATCTCGTCCGCGCCCACACCGCAGTAGTAGCCGCCCTGCGCGGCGGGGAAGCCGCCCTCGGGGAAGCCCAGCGGACGGTGGCCGTCGAAGAAGGTGTACTCCTGCTCGATGCCGAAGATCGGCTCCTGACCCGCGAACTGCTCGGCGACGGGGCGCAGTTCGGCGCGGGTGTTGGACTCGTGCGGAGTCATGTCGATGTTGAAGACCTCGCACAGGACGAGGACGTCGTCACCGCCACGGATCGGGTCCGGACACGTGAAGACCGGCTTCAGCACCCGGTCGGAGGCGTGACCCTCGGCCTGGTTGGTGCTCGAACCGTCGAAGCCCCAGATGGGCAGATCCGCCACGTCCTGCGTGGGGCTGCCGGCCATGATCTTCGTCTTGGAACGAAGCTTCGCGGTCGGCTCGGTGCCGTCGATCCAGATGTACTCAGCCTTGAACGTCACGGACGCCATCCTTTGCGGGTGCTGCGGTCTATGGATCGCAGCTTCGCAAAGTGCGATTTCCCGACCGTTGCCCGAATGTGAACCCGGTGTTACCGACGTTTCCCGGGGGTGTCGGGCTCCTGGTGCCCGCCGCCCGGGGCCGTCTCACCCTGCGGCGCACTGAATACGTTCCGGCTCCGCGCCGCCCCGTCGCGGGCAGCGCCGGGACCGTGCCGCCCCCCTGTCCGCGCGGATGTCCGGGCAGACTGGCGGCATGACCACACACGTCTCCTCCGTCCCACCGCTGCGGATCGGCCTCGTCGGGGCCGGTCCCTGGGCGCGCCTGACCCATGCCCCCGCACTCGCCGGCCACCCCGGTGCGGTGCTCGGCGGCGTGTGGGGCCGCCGCGCCGAGGCGGCGCAGACGCTGGCCACCGCCCACGGCACCGAGGCGTACACCGGAGAGGAGGGCCTCGACGCGCTCCTGGCCGCCAGCGACGCGGTGGCGTTCGCCGTACCGCCGGACGTCCAGGCGCCCCTGGCCGTGCGGGCCGCCGAGGCGGGATGCCATTTGCTGCTGGACAAACCGGTCGCCACCACGGTGCGGGGGGCGCGTGAGGCCGCCGACGCCGCCGAGCGGGCCGGGGTCGCATCCGTGGTCTTCTGCACCCTGCGGTTCGCCCGGGGCACGGCGGGATGGATCGACGAACAGGTTGCCACGGGCGGCTGGTTCACGGCACGGGCGTCGTGGATCGGCGCGCTTTTCGACCCGGGTGCGCCCAGCGAGTTCGCCGCCTCGCCCTGGCGCCGCGAGAAGGGGGGCCTGTGGGACGTGGGCCCGCACGCGCTCTCGGTCCTGGTCCCGGTCCTGGGCGAGGTGACGGACGTGGTCGCGGCCCGTGGTCCCGCCGACGCCGTCCATCTGCTGCTCCGGCACACGTCGGGGGCGTCGAGCACGGTGACGCTGGCCCTGGACGCGCCGGCGGGCGCGGCGGGCACCGAGGTCGAGTTCCGGGGCGAGGCGGGGGTGTCCGCGCTCCCGGGGGGAGGCGGCGACGCGCTCGGTGCGTTCCGGGCCGCGGTGGACGCGCTGTCCGACGCGGCGCGCACGGGGGTGGCGCACCCCTGCGACGTACGGTTCGGGCTGCGGCTCACCGAGGTCCTCGCGCAGGCCGAGGCGGAGCTCGGCCGGTCCTGATCCGCCGCCCCGGGAGCAGCGGCGCCGCGGAAGGGGGGCGGGCTGCGGACCGGCCCCGTCCTCAGCGCCCGAGCGCGTCCCTGACCGCCTCGTCCGTCCGCGCCACCACCGCCGAGCCGTCCTGCGCGGTGATGATCGGCCGCTGGATCAGCTTCGGGTGTCCGGCCAGCGCCGTGATCCACCGCTCACGCGATCCGGCGTCCTTCGGCCAGTCCTTGAGGCCGAGCTCCTTCGCGTCCGCCTCCTGGGTCCGCGTGATGTCCCACGGCTCCAGCCCGAGACGGTCGAGCACCGCCCGGATCTCGTCGGGTGCCGGCACGTCCTCCAGGTAGCGGCGGACGGTGTAGTCGGCGCCCTCGGCGTCGAGCAGACTCACCGCGCTGCGGCACTTGGAACATGCGGGATTGATCCAGATCTCCATGGGGCCAAGGGTACGGGAGTGAGCCTCGAAATGGCCTCTGGCCAGGGGCGATTGTCAGTGGTGGGCGATAGTATGGAGGCAGTTCGTGAGGGTTCCACCACCGTGCCAGGAGGTTGCCGATGGCCGTCGCCACAGTCACGACCGAGCCGCTCCACAAGCCGCTGCGGAAGAAGCGGCTCCCCGCGGGCCGGCCCCGCGAGTGGTACGTCTCCCACAACCGCCGCCTGAAGGCCATGCGCCTGACGATCGCCCTGCTCGACTCCGGGGTGTACCAGCCGTCGACCGCCGACAACGCCCGGATACGGGCGACGGCCGACCGCCTCGCCATGCACCCGCCGTCCGACACCACCTGCCGCATGGTCCGTGCGCTGATCCGCTACGGCCGCTGACCCTGCCCGCCTGTGCCCCCGGGAAGTCCGGGGGCACAGGCGGGCGCAGCGGTGTCGGGACCGGATGGGAGACTGCGCGCCATGTCTCTCGCCGACCTGACCTTCGCCCGCTGGCGCACCCTGGACACGGCCGCCGCCACCCGGTTCGCGGAGGAGGCCGCCCGACGCGTGGACGGCCGTCTCCTGCGGGTGGCAGCCGCCCCGCACCTGGGCGGGACGCTGCACCACGCCGTGATCGAGCGCGGCGGTGAGCGGTACGCCCTGATCCCCGGTGGCGAGGTGACCGTCGGATTCGACGTGGAGGCCTGGGAGCCGTCTCCCGAACAGCTCGTCTCCTACCGCGAGGAGAGCCTGGCGGGCGGTTTCGGCTTCGACGAGGATCCGCGTGCCCACCTCGCGCGGGTGATGACCACGCCCCGCACGGCCGCCCTGCCCACCGTGCTGATGGCGGTGGAGCCCCGCAAACTCCCCGAACTCCCGGCGCTGGTACCCGCCCTGCTGGCCGGGCAGGGTCTGCGGGTGCCCGGCCCCGACGAGTGGGAGCACGCCTGTGGCGCCGGCGCCGGCACGCTGTTCCGCTGGGGCGGCTACGTCCCGCAGGACACGTCCCCGTACGGCGCCGGCGACGGCCCGCACCGACGGCACAACGCCCTCGGGCTGCACATCGCCTACGACGTCCACGACACCGCCGAGATGACCTCGGACCCCGGTTCCGTATACGGCGGCGACGGGGGAGAGGCGGTCTGCGGCGGCTACGGCACACTCCTCGAATGGCTGCCGCTGGCCACCGCCAACCGCAACCCGGCCACGGCCGAGTTCCTCCACGGCCCCGAGGGCGAGGACATGTTCGAGGACTTCGGCGTGCGTCCCGTGATCGGTCTCGACTGACGGGAGGCGGCACACGAGCGCTCCGGCCACGGCCCCTGCCGGCCAGAAGTGTGACGTGTCACAGACAACACGTCGGGGCTGTGGGAACTTCAACTCTGTTACTCGTCAGTTGAGTTACCGACGTGCGCGTGGAGAGGGTCGAATGAGCACTCTGCAAGCCATCACGCTCGACCAGGTGGTCGACACGGACCGCTACCCCCTGTCGGACCCCGGAAGCACCGAAGCCCGCGCCGTGGTGGCGCGGGCGAGGCGCGAACTGGCGGAGGTCGGCTGCACCGTCCTGCCCGACTTCATCCGGCCCGAGCTCCACGAGGTCCTGCGCCAGGAGTGCGCCGCCCTCGCTCCGCACGCCTACTTCGACGTCGAGACGGTCAACGTCTACAACATCGACGTGGACACGGAGCTGCCCGAGGACCACCCCGGCCGGCGCACCTTCGAGCGCGGCAACGCCTTCGTCGCCCGTGACCGGATCCCCGGCGGCACCCTCATCAGCAGGCTCCACACCCACGAGTCGTTCCAGCGCTTCGTCGCGGACTGCTTCGGACTGCCCAGGCTGTACGAGCTGGCCGACCCGCTCTCCGGCCTCGTGCTGAACGTCGTACGGCCGGGCATGGAACACCCCTGGCACTTCGACACCAACGAGTACACGGTCAGCATGCTGACCCAGGAGGCGGAGGAGGGCGGCTCCTTCGAGTACTGCCCGAACATCCGGTCCGCCGAGGACGAGCGCTTCGACGACGTCCGGAGCGTCCTGGACGGCAGCGGCACGCCGCAGCCGGAGCGCCTCCCGCTGCGGCCGGGTGACCTGCAGCTCTTCAAGGGCCGCTACTCGCTGCACCGGGTCAGCCCCGTCCGGGGCGGCCTCGCGCGCCACAGCGCGATCTTCGCCTACAGCGAGCGCCCGGGCGTCATCGGGAGCGTGGCACGCACCCGTCAGCTCTTCGGCCGCGCCCTGCCCGAACACCTGGCCGCGGAAGGGCGGGCCGTGCGGGGGGACCGGCTGCTGGACTAGGGCCCTCGCGAACGGTTCCAGGCACTGCCACGCGCCCCACCGAGGAGAAGCCCCTTGCGTCTCGACGCGTCCGGAAAAGTCTCGCTGGACCACATCTACACCGCGCCCGACCCCCGCACCTACTTCCAGGTGCTCCGCCCGCTCGGCTACCGCGTCCCCCAACTCGCCAAGCCCTGGTTCGACAAGATCGTCAGGGAGTACCGGGAGACGGAGCACGTGGCCGTCCCCCATGTGCTGGACATCGGCTGCTCGTACGGGATCAACGCCGCACTGCTCAAGTACGACACCACGATGGACGAGCTGTACGCGCGCTACGACGGCAGCGGCCCCGCCTCCCGCGCCGGCCTGCTGGAGCGCGACCGGGACCTCGCACGCTCCCGCCGCCCCGCGCACCCGCTGCGCTTCACCGGCCTGGACGCCTCCACCAGCGCCCTGGCCTACGCCCGTGAGGCGGGATTCCTCGACGCCACCGTCGACGCCGACCTGGAGGCGAACGACCCCACCCCCGCCCAGCGGGACCTGCTCGCCGGGACGGACCTGGTGATCTCGACGGGGTGCATCGGTTACGTCACCGAGCGCACCCTCACCCGTGTCGTCCGCGCGCAGGACGGCCGACTCCCCTGGATGGCGCACTTCGTCCTGCGGATGTTCCCGTTCGACCCGGTCGAGAAGGCCCTCGCGGAACTGGGCTACCGGACGGTCCGCGTCGACGAGGTCTTCAAACAGCGCCGGTTCGCGGGCCCGCAGGAACAGCGCGGTGTCCTGGACGGCATGGCCGCCGCCGGTCTCGACACGAGCGGGCTGGAGGAGGACGGCTGGCTCTACGCTCAGCTCTACCTCTCCAGACCGCAGCACGCACAGCCCTCTTGATCCCACTCACCGAGAAGAGAGCCGCATTGAACGTCAGTCAGGAAGCAGCAGCCGGCACGGCCTTCGCCCGTGAGGGAAGCCTCCCGCGTGTGCCCCTGCCCACGCTCGAGGCGAGCTGCGAAAGGTTCCTCGCCTGGTGCGCCCCGCTGCTCACCCCGGAGGAAAGGGCGGCGACGGAGGCCGAGGTCACCGCCTTCCTGCGGCCCGACGGCCCAGGCCGGACCCTGCACACGGCACTGGAGGAGTACGACGCGACGGAGGGGGTGCACAGCTGGCTCGACACCTTCTGGCCCTACCGCTACCTCGGCCGCCGGGACCGGATCGCGCTCAACGCCAACTTCTTCTTCCTCTTCCAGGACACCGGTGAGGGACAACTCGACCGCGCCGCCGGGCTCGTCGCGGGCGCGCTCCATCACAAGCGTCGGCTCGACGAAGGGCTGATCGCGCCGGTCGAGCAGCGCGGCGTGCCGCAGTCGATGGTGCAGAACCGGTACCTCTTCTCCACGACCCGCATCCCCGGGGTGCCGCTGGACACGGTGCGCGCCCCGTACAGCGAGCAGGAACCCGGCCCCTCGGCGGCGCGGCACATCGTCGTCCTCTTCCGGGGCACCATGTTCCGGCTGGACGTGATCGGACCGGACGGCGTACCGCACGGCCTCGACGAGATCGAGGCCGGGCTGCGTGCCGTCACCAAGTCCGACGTCCACACGGCCGAGGAGGACCGGGCGGGCCACCTCACCACCATGGCGCGGGCCGAGTGGGCGGCCACCCGCGCGTCCCTCGTCGAGGACCACCCCGGGAACGCCCGGACACTGGACGACATCGAGACCGCCCTCTTCTGCGTGTGCCTGGAGGACTTCGCACCCGAGGACACCCAGGCCGCCTGCGACGAACTGCTCCACGGGGACCGCGGCAACCGCTGGTTCGACAAGGCCGTCTCCTTCGTCGTCTTCGCGGACGGCCGGGCCGGCATCAACGTCGAGCACTGCGAGCTGGACGGGACGACCGTCCTCAGCTTCACCGACGCCCTGCTCGGCACCCCGCCGGGCGAGCACTCCCGCGGGTCCGGGGCGCGCCCCCAGGGCGAGCCGGTGCCGCAGCCGCTGACCTTCGAGCTGGACGCCTCCCTGCGCACGCGGGTGCGCTCGGCAGCCGAGTCCTTCGCCGCGTACGGCAACGACACCGCGACCCGGACCGTGTCGTTCGGCGACTTCGGGAGCACGGCCGCCAAGGCGCTCGGAGTGTCCCCGGACGCCTTCGTCCAGGCCGTCTACCAGCTGGCCCACCAGCGGGCCAAGGGCCACCTGGGAGCGACGTACGAGTCGATCGCGACCCGCCAGTACCGCTACGGGCGCACCGAGGCGATGCGCGTGGTCACCCCCGAGATGCCCGCGTTCGTCGCGGCGATGGACGACCCCGGGGCCGGTTGCGACACCCGCCGCGCCGCGTTCCGGGCCGCCGCCGCAGCCCATGTGGCGCGGGCGAGGGAATGCCAGGCCGGCGAGGCCCCCGAGCAGCACCTCTGGGAGCTGGAACTCATCCAGCGCCGCCGCGGCGAGGAACTCGGCGTGACCGAACAGCCCGCCCTGTACCGGTCCCCGGGCTGGCTCACCATGCGGGACGACTACCTGAGCACCAGCTCGGCGCCGTCCGAGAACATCCAGTACTTCGGCTTCGGCTCCACGAGCAGCAAGTGCATCGGCGTCGCCTACGTCCTGCTCCCGGACCGCTTCAACCTCTACCTGAGCACCCCGCGCGCGGTGGCGGACCAGATGCACGCCTTCGCGGAACACCTCCGAGAGGCGGTAGCGGAACTGCGCGACCTGCTGACGGACTGACCCGCAGGGCGCCGGGTGGCCGGGGACCACCCCGGCCGTCCGTGCGGGCGTCGCGCTCACGGCGAAGGCCGCCACTCCGGAGAACGGGGTGGCGGCCTTCGCGCGGTTCCGCGGCCTAGAGGTCGAAGTACAGCTCGAACTCGTGCGGGTGCGGGCGCAGCTGGATCGGGGCGATCTCGTTGGTGCGCTTGTAGTCGATCCACGTCTCGATCAGGTCGGGCGTGAAGACGCCGCCGGCCAGGAGGTAGTCGTGGTCGGCCTCGAGCGCGTCGAGGACCGCCGGGAGCGAGGTCGGGACCTGCTGGACGCCCGCGTGCTCCTCGGGGGCCAGTTCGTACAGGTCCTTGTCGATCGGCTCCGGCGGCTCGATCTTGTTCTTGACGCCGTCCAGGCCGGCCATCAGCAGCGCCGAGAACGCCAGGTACGGGTTGGACGACGGGTCCGGGGCGCGGAACTCGACGCGCTTGGCCTTCGGGTTCGAGCCCGTGATCGGGATGCGCATCGCGGCGGAGCGGTTGCGCTGCGAGTACACCATGTTGACCGGCGCCTCGAAGCCCGGGACCAGGCGGTGGTAGGAGTTCACCGTCGGGTTGGTGAACGCCAGCAGCGACGGGGCGTGCTTCAGGATGCCGCCGATGTAGTAGCGCGCCATGTCCGACAGGCCCGCGTAGCCCTGCTCGTCGTAGAACAGCGGGGAGCCGCCGGACCACAGGGACTGGTGGACGTGCATGCCCGAGCCGTTGTCACCGAAGATCGGCTTCGGCATGAAGGTCGCGGTCTTGCCGTTGCGCCAGGCGACGTTCTTCACGATGTACTTGAAGAGCATCAGGTCGTCGGCCGCGGCGAGCAGCGTGTTGAACTTGTAGTTGATCTCGGCCTGGCCGGCGGTGCCGACCTCGTGGTGCTGGCGCTCGACCTGGAGGCCGTTCTTGTCCAGCTCCATGGAGATCTCGGCGCGCAGGTCGGCGAAGTGGTCCACCGGCGGCGTCGGGAAGTAGCCGCCCTTGTAGCGGACCTTGTAACCACGGTTGTTCTCGACCGCACCGGTGTTCCAGGCGCCGGCCTCGGAGTCGATGTGGTAGAAGCTCTCGTTCGCGGACGTCTGGAAGCGGACGTTGTCGAAGACGTAGAACTCCGCCTCGGGGCCGAAGAACGCCGTGTCGGCGATGCCGGTCGAGGCGAGGTAGGCCTCGGCCTTCTTGGCCACGTTGCGCGGGTCACGGCTGTACTGCTCGCCGGTGATCGGGTCGTGGATGAAGAAGTTGATGTTCACGGTCTTGTCGCGGCGGAACGGGTCGACACGCGCCGTCGACAGGTCCGCGCGAAGCGCCATGTCCGACTCGTGGATGGCCTGGAAGCCGCGGATCGACGAGCCGTCGAATGCCAGTTCCTCGGCCGGGTCGAAGGACGCCGCGGGGATCGTGAAGTGCTGCATCACACCCGGCAGGTCGCAGAACCGGACGTCGACGAACTTGACGTCGTTGTCGGCGATGTACTTCTGGACTTCGTCGGCGTTCTGGAACATCCAACTCCTCCTACTCCCGACCCGGGAAAGGGCGGGGTTGCAGCTCGTCTGTGTGGCCAGTGCGGTGGCACACGCTGGACCGACCATAGGCAGACGGCATTTCTCCAGCATGACCCATTTGTTTCGCACAAGTTAACCAGCCCGGTTGCGGGCGGCACCTCAGCGACGTGTTCCGTGCCCCGCCCGGCCAGGTGCAAACGTGGGCGCAGTACCGTGGACGGGTGGACAACAGGCAAGCAATCGGATCGTGGCTCTCGGGGCCGCGCGCGGCGGCCGAGGAGATGGGCGCCGACTTCGGTCACCGGGGCGAGCGCCTCGGTCTGCCCCGGGAAGGACCGGGGTCCGTGGCCCCGCTCGGCCGGCGCTTCGGGGCACTCTTCATCGACTGGGCCGTGAGCATGCTGATCGCATACGGGCTGTTCGCTCGCGGTGACCAGCAGGCCGCGGGGAACTGGGCGCTCGGCGTCTTCCTCGTCATGAGCCTGCTGACTGTCGGAACCGTGGGTTCCACGCCGGGCAAGCGGATCCTCGGCCTGCGGGTCATCGCCGAGGACGGCGGGCGGCTCGGTGTCGTACGGGTCGTCCTGCGGAGCGTGCTGCTCCTCCTGGTCATCCCCGCCATCGTCTGGGACCGGGACAGCCGAGGGCTTCACGACAGGCTCGCCCGCGCCGTCCAGGTCCGTATCTGACACCGCGGGCGGCGTCCGCACGGTGAGACGGCTCCGTGAAAGGGGCTTGGGAACAGAAGAGCGGCCCCGGACGATCACCTCGTCCGGGGCCGCTCTCTCGTACGTGCTCGGTCAGCGCATCTTTCCGCCGCGCGGCATCCGCATGCCCTTCGGCATCGGACCCTTGGGCAGCGGCATGTTGCTCATCAGGTCGCCCATCGCCCGGAGCCGGTCGTTGGCGGCGGTCACCTGCGGGCCGGTGAGGACCCGCGGAAGCTTCAGCATCGTGGTGCGCACCTTCTTCAGCGGCACCTGGCCCTCGCCGTCACCGACGATGATGTCGTGCACGGGTACGTCCACGACGATGCGGGCCATCCGCTTCTTCTCGGCCGCCAGCAGGCTCTTCACACGGTTCGGGTTGCCCTCGGCCACCAGCACGATGCCCGCCTTGCCGACCGCCCGGTGGACGACGTCCTGGCTGCGGTTCATCGCGACGGCCGGAGTGGTGGTCCATCCGCGGCCCACCCGGTCCAGCACCGCCGCGGCCGCGCCCGGCTGGCCCTCCATCTGACCGAAGGCCGCGCGCTCGGCACGCCGTCCGAAGATGATCGCCATCGCCAGGAAGGCCAGGACGAAGCCCAGGATTCCCGCGTAGACAGGGTGGCCGATCAGGAAACCGATGGCGAGGAGGACACCGAAGGTGATGATTCCCACACCCGCGACGACAAGACCCACCTTGGGGTCCGACCGCCTGGTCATCTTGTAGGTCAGGGCGATCTGCTTGAGCCGCCCCGCGTTCTCGGCGCTGTCCGCGCCTTCAGTGTTTGCCTTCCTCGCCATGTACCGAAGTTTACGTGGCGCGGGAGTGACCTAGGAACGGTGGTCGGCCACAGCCTTCAGCACATGCTCCGCCTCGACCCGGTCCTGCGCCCTGCGGCGGTCCTCCAGGACGGCCGTCCAGGCGTTGCGGCGGGCGGTGCGCTGGCCGCTGCTCATCAGCAGCGACTCGACCGCGCGGAGCGCGGTGGCGACGGTCGGGATGGTGTTGGCTCGTACCGGTGCTGCGTGCATCGTGGGTGTTCCCCCTCGGAGCGGATGCGCGCGTCCGGCGCGCACTGAGTAGCGGGAAGCAATGACGACGGCGGCTGCGGGAGCCACCGCGTATGTACCTAGGGTCACTGCTCGGTGTTACCAGTGCATGACCGGTCGGTCAAACACCAATGAAACTCTGATTTCGGCGCCGCGCACGTCGACGCGGTCCGTACGGGCCCCTCACCTGCGGGGGACGTGCGGACCGCGTCGTCGCGGCTATTACTGTTCAGTAGTCTCTTGTGCGCCGATTCACACGGGCTGGGCGGTCGCGGCGGTCACTCCGCGTCGCTCCATCGCCTGCTGGAACAGGCGGCCCGCACGGTAGGAGGAACGCACCAGCGGTCCCGACATGACGCCCGAGTAACCGATCGCGTCGGCCTCGTCCTTCAGCTCCACGAACTCGTGCGGCTTCACCCAGCGCTCGACCGGGTGGTGCCGCGCGGAGGGCCGGAGGTACTGCGTAATCGTGATGAGCTCGCAACCCGCGTCGTACAGGTCCTGGAGCGCCTCGCTGACCTCCTCGCGGGTCTCGCCCATGCCGAGGATCAGGTTGGACTTCGTCACCAGACCGGCCTCACGGGCGCGGGTGATGACCTCCAGCGAGCGCTCGTAACGGAAGCCGGGCCGGATCCGCTTGAAGATCCGGGGGACCGTCTCGACGTTGTGCGCGAGTACCTGGGGGCGCGAGGAGAAGACCTCGGCGAGCTGCTCGGGCTCCGCGTTGAAGTCGGGGATGAGCAGCTCCACCTTGGTGGCGCCGCCCTCCCGCCCGGCGGTCTGGGCGTGGATCTGGCGCACGGTCTCCGCGTACAGCCACGCGCCGCCGTCGTCGAGGTCGTCGCGCGCGACTCCGGTGATCGTGGCGTAGTTCAGGTCCATCGTCACGACGGACTCGCCCACACGGCGGGGCTCGTCACGGTCCAGCGCCTGCGGCTTGCCCGTGTCGATCTGGCAGAAGTCGCAACGCCGGGTGCACTGGTCGCCGCCGATGAGGAACGTCGCCTCGCGGTCCTCCCAGCATTCGTAGATGTTCGGACAGCCGGCCTCCTGGCACACGGTGTGCAGCCCCTCGCCCTTCACGAGCGCCTGCATCTTCGTGTACTCGGGGCCCATCTTCGCCCGGGTTTTGATCCACTCGGGCTTGCGCTCGATGGGGGTCTGGCTGTTTCGGACCTCCAGGCGCAGCATCTTGCGCCCGTCGGGTGCGACACCGGACACTCCGGCACCCCTTTGCTTTCGCTGCATTGGATTCTTCGGCGAACACCAGGGTACGCCCGTGGTTAGAACGGTCTTACGTATGGCCAACCTGTGGCCGAGGGGCCCTATTCCGAGCGGGCCCCGGGGTGCCTCAGGCGGGGGCCGCGGTCCTGGACGGCTCCGGGGCCGCCGCCTCGACGACGCGGGGAGCGAGATCCGCGTTCTCCAGGACGTCCCTCAGGTGCTTCTCGGCCACCGGGAGGACCTCGGCGATCGTGATCCCACGGCCCAGTTCGTACGACAGTGAGGTCACTCCGGCGTCGCGGATGCCGCACGGCACGATCCTGTCGAACCAGGTGTTGTCCGGGTTCACGTTGAGAGCGAAGCCGTGCATGGTCACCCCCTTGGCGACCCGGATGCCGATCGCGGCCAGCTTGCGGTCCTCCCGGCGCTGGCCCGCGTTGGACGGCGCGTACTCGGGGCCGTCGAGCCGGGGGTCGAACTCTTCGTCGTGCAGGCGGGGATCGAAGTCCAGCGAGAGCCCTCCGAGCGAGGCGCGGTCCTCGACCGGGTCACCGAGGACCCAGACGCCGCTGCGGCCCTCGACCCGGCTGGTCTCCACACCGAACTCGGCGGCCGTGCGGATCAGAGCGTCCTCCAGACGGCGGACATGGGCGACCACGTCCACCGGGCGCGGCAGCTTCATGATCGGGTAGCCGACCAGCTGTCCCGGGCCGTGCCAGGTGATCTTCCCGCCGCGGTCGACGTCGACGACCGGGGTGCCGTCCAGCGGCCGTTCGCTCTCCGTGGTGCGCCGCCCCGCCGTGTAGACGGGCGGGTGCTCGAGGAGCAGGCAGGTGTCGGGGACGGTGTCCTCGAACCGGGCGGCGTGCACCTCGCGCTGCTTCTGCCATGCCTCCTGGTAGTCGACCGCTTCCTCGCCGAATCCCAGACGGACGAACCGCAGCTCACTCACTCGGGTGCCTCCCTACTCGCGGTGCCGCGGGGCCGGGGGGTGTCCCCGGAACCACGTCACCATGCACTGATGTGCGCCCCCAGCCACTGTACGACCGCTCCGGCGGGGGAGGTCCGGCAGGTTGTGTGCGGGTGGATTCCGTCAGCGATCCGACAATCCTCACACGATCGGATGAACGTGGAGCGAAGCCCGTCGGCGCCACCACCGGGGCCGTTAAATTCGCGCCGTTCCATAACGGGCTCGCCCGCCACCAATCGTGGGGGAGCCCGTAAGGGCTGCCCGCCCGGCGCCGAAGGCAGGAGACCTTACAGCTGATGTCGGAACGACCTCCGCAGCGCACCCCGAACAGGCGGCTCGCTGCCCTCATCGCGGAGGCCGGGTTCTCCCATGCGGGCCTGGCCCGCCGCGTGGACCAGCTCGGCCTCGAACACGGGCTGGACCTGCGATACGACAAGACCTCGGTCACCCGCTGGCTGCGCGGCCAGCAGCCCCGGGGCACCACCCCCGCGCTGATCGCCGAGGTCTTCACCAGACGGCTCGGGCGCCGGCTCTCCGCCCAGGACCTGGGCCTGGACGCGTGCGCGCCCGTCTACGCCGGCCTGGAGTTCGCGGCCACGCCCGGTGAGGCCGTCGACATCGTCAGCGGGCTGTGGCGCAAGGACTCGGGCAGCCACGCGGAGCTGCGCAAGATCGCTTTCACGCCCGCCGGACTGGTCGTTCCCAGCCGTGACTGGCTGATCGGGCGGGCCGACGAATGGGTCGGCCGGGGTGAGCCGCCGGAGCGGGCGAACGGCGCCGCCGGCCTGCCCGCCCCGCGCACGCCCGCCGAGGCCCTCGGAGCCCGGCCCCCGCACGGACTCCACCAGAGCAGCGCCGCCGGCACCCTCCAGGCGCCCGGAGCGGCCGTCCACGGTCCCCGGCCCGCGGGTCTCCGCGGCCCCGGCTCCTCGCGTCCGCCCGCACCCGCGACGCCACCCCCTGGCGTCCCGCGCCAGCGGCAGACCGAGCGCGGCACGGGCCAGCGGGTCGGCAGCGGCGACGTCGCCGCCCTGCGATCGGTGGGCGAGCTCTTCAGGACGCTGGACAACGCCTACGGCGGCGGCCATGCCAGGCAGGCCCTCGTCCGCTACCTGGAGCACGAGGCCGAACCGATGCTCCGGGGCAGGTACGGAGAGGCGATCGGCCGCAGGCTGTTCTCCGCCGCCGCCGATCTGACCCGGCTGGCCGGCTGGACGTCGTACGACATCGCCGCGCACGGCCTGGCCCAGCGCTACTTCGTCCAGGCGCTGCGGCTCGCCCAGGCCGCGGGGGACCGGGCGTACGGTGCCTTCGTCCTGGTCACGATGAGCCGCCAGGCGGTCTATCTCGGGCACGGGAGGGAGGCCGTCCAGCTCGCCCGCGTCGCCCAGCAGGGCATCGGGTCCTCCGCGCCGCCCGTCGTCCTGGCCCTGCTGCACGCGGTCGAGGCCCGCGGACACGGCGTGCTCGGGGAGACCAGGGCCTGCGTCGCCGCGCTCGTACGGGCGGAGCGTGCCCTGGGGATCTCCCGGCCCGGGGACGACGTGCCGCACTGGGCCCGTTACTTCGACGAGGCCCAGCTGGCCGACGAGTTCGGCCACTGTCACCGCGATCTGCAGCAGTACCGTGTCGCCGCCCAGCACGCCGAGCGCTCACTCCAGCTCCGCGCACCGGCGTACGCCCGGAGCAGGCTGTTCTGCCGGGTGGTGCTGGCGACCGCCCGGCTGGGGCTCGGCGAGCTGGACCAGGCGTGCCTGCTGGGTGCCGAGGCTGCCCAGCAGGCGGCGGAGATGCGGTCGGTGCGCGCGACGGAGTACGTACGGGACTTCGAGCGCCGCCTGGAGCCCCACCGGGACGCCGCCGCCGTACGGGGATACCGGGAACGGGTCGCCGCACTGGGCTGACCCGTGCGCCGGCCTCCGTCCGGACCGGACCCGCGGGCCCGGCCCGGTCGGCCCGGTCCGGACGGCCGGGTCCTACGCGGCCGTGGGCAGCCCCGTCCCGTCCGCCTGTGGGCTGCGCACCCCCAGGTCGGCCAGGATCGCCGAGGCGGCACGCCTCCCGGAGCGCAGTGCGCCCTGGACCGTGCTCGTGTCGCGGTGGTCGCCGCACACGTAGAGCCCGGCCAGCAGCCGGACGGGCCGTCGCGGATCGTGCGGCGGCGGCATGGCGGGGACCGCCTCGGGGTCGTGGTGGGCGGCCAGCAGCTCCCAGTCGTCGGTCGGCGTGCCGTACAGCGCGGCGAGGTGGGCACGGACCGCGTCGTCGAGGTCCGGCGGTGGCGGGCCGAGCACGGTGGAGGTGATCAGGGCCCGGCCGTGCGGAGCGCGCGAGGGATCCACCTCGCTCATCACGGCCGTGTGGGCCACCGGCCCCGAGCGGTCACCGTCCAGCAGCAGCCGGGCCCCCGTCGGCGGCGCCTGGGCGGTGGTGTGGTGCAGCACGGTCACCGGGTGGAAGGCGGGCGTCCGCAGCCCCGGCAGCAGCTCCGCCGCCGCTCCGGCTCCCGTGGCCAGCAGGAGCGACCGGCAGCCGAGCTCGCCGTGCTCCTTGGTGCGTACGGAGGTGATGTCGGCGGCCGTCACGTGCACCCCGGTGCGTACGGTCCCGGGCGGCAGGGCGGCGGCCAGTAGTCCCGGCAGCGTCGCGGAGCCCCCCGAGGGCACGCAGAGCCGCCCCCGCGCGTAGTCCCGGAGAGTGAGGTCGGCCATGCGGCTCGACGTGGTGAGTCCGGGGTCGCCGAGCAGCGCCGAGAGCAGGGGACGCAGGAAACCGCCGACGACGCGGGGCGACAGGCCGCGCGCCGACAGTGCGTCGAGCGCGGCCCGATCGGGCCGGGCCGTGATCCGGGATTCCGGAGCGGCGGCCAGGCGGGCCAGCCAGGCGCCGAGCCTGGCCTGTTCGATCGCCCCGCCGAGGGGCGCGCGAGGGGCGCTCGGTCGGGAGCGCACAGCACGAAGTGCGCCCCGAGCGCTCCGGACGTCCCCGGCGAGGTACTGCCGGCCTTCGCTGTGGACGAGCACCCCGGGGGCGAAGTCCCTGAGGACCAGCCCGTCGAGCCCCGGAGTGGTGCCCAGCTCCGGACCGGCGGAGCCGAGCAGCGGCCCCAGACGGTCGAGCCGGAAACCGTCCATGTCGTCGGTGGCCATCCGGCCGCCCGGATGCGCGGCGGCCTCAAGGACGCTGACGTCCACTCCTGCGCTGATCAGCTGGTGGGCCGCCGACAGGCCGGCGATCCCGGCCCCGATGATGACCACATCCGCGTGGTCCGATGTGTGTGCCCTGAGCACGTGCCCCTCCCCGAGTCGGTGCGGCTGGTGGGGGGCTATTGCCCCCAACAGGCCCCCGGAATGCCCGAGTTCGGGTAGAGGCTAGGTGTATGGCCGAGAGCGGCGCAGTCGCGCGTACCCCGGGCACCGGTGCACGGGGTCGCACGGGCGTCCGGATCGGGGGCCGCGGGCAGGCCAGGCCGTGATCAGCGCAGCGCGGCTCGGATGGCGTCGTCGATCCCGGGAAAGGCGAACACGAAGCCGGAGTCCAGAAGTTGGCCGGGCAGCACCCGCTGGCTGGACAGGACGTCTCCGGCGAAGTCGCCGAGCGCGAGCTTCAGCGCGGGAGCCGGAGCGGTGAACAGGGTCGGACGCCGCAGCACCCGCCCCATGGCGGCCGTCACTTCGGCGTTCGTGACGGGGGAGGGGCCCGTCAGATTCACCGGCCCGGACAGCGTCTCCGTGTCCAGGACGTGCCGCAGGGCCGCGACGTGGTCGTGCAGCGCGATGAAGCTCCAGTACTGGCGGCCGTCGCCCATCCGCCCGCCGAGCCCGGCCTTGAACAGGGGGAACAGGCGTCCCCAGGCCCCGCCGCGCCGGGAGACGACCAGACCGGTCCGCGCGTGGACGGTGCGCACGCCCGCCTCCTCGGCGGGAGCCGTGGCCTCCTCCCACTCCACGCACACCGACGGCAGGAAACCCTCGCCCGGGGGCGCGCCCTCGTCCACCGCGCGGTCACCGGTGTCGCCGTAGAAGCCGATGGCGGATCCGGACAGCAGCACCTTCGGCGGTGTGTCCAGGGAGGCGACGGCCTCGGCCACGGCAGCCGTGCCCAGCACCCGGCTGTCACGGATCTCCCGCTTGTAGGCCTCCGTCCACCGGTGGTCACCCACTCCGGCTCCGGCCAGGTGGACGACCGCGTCGCAGCCGACCAGGCCGGCCGCGTCGACGTACTGGCGCTTCGGGTCCCACTCCACCTCGTCGCCCGTCGCGGCGGGGCGGCGCACAAGGCGCACCACCTCGTGCCCGTCGGAGCGCAGCGAGCGCACGAGCGCCGCTCCGATGAGGCCGGTCGATCCGGTGACGGCGATTCGGGAACGCAGCATGCCGTCCATCCTGCCCCATGTGTGTCCCGTCACGCGGAAGGGGAGCGCCGGAGGAGGCCGGGGAACACGCATGGCACAGTGGCGTCCATGTCCGCGCCCCGGTTCCGGTCCCTGCGCCCCGTCCGTCCCGCCGTGCCCGAGGACCAGAGCGCGCTCGGAGAGCTCGACCGGGCGACCTGGTCGACACTCCACGCCGTGCAGCCGAGGCCGCAGCCGCCGTACGGGCCGTTCTTCGACGACCGCCACCCGCCCGCCGAGTTCCTGGTCGCCGACGCGGTGACCGGCACCGGCGAGGTGCGTCCGGCCGGCTACATCCGGCTCGCCCGCCCCACACCGCTCGCCTGCAACGCCCACGTCCTGCAGATACAGGGCCTCGCCGTCGCCGACTGGGCGCGGCGCCGAGGAGTCGCGCGCACACTGCTGCGCGCCTCCTTCGCCGAGGCCCGACGCCTGGGCGCGGGACGGCTCACCCTGCGCGTGCTCGGCCACAACACCGCGGCGCGGGCGCTCTACGCGGCGGAGGGCTTCGCCGTCGAGGGCGTACTGCCGGGGGAGTTCTTCCTGGGAGGACGGTACGTCGACGACGTCCTGATGGGCCGTCCACTGACGCTCTGAGCCCCGGAAGGGCCGCCGGCCCAGGACGTCAGACCGGTCCGAAGCGTTCCCAGAGCGCGGGGAAGCGCTCCGCGAGCGCGGTGTCGTCGTCGAAGCCGAAGGGTGTGCCCGCGGGCTCCGAGGCCTGTGGCGGCAGCCCCAGATCGGGGGCGACCAGCCCGGTGAGCTGCTCGTAGGCCTCGTCGGCGGCGTAACCGAGGTCCTCGCCGTCCCCGTCGAGCTCCTCGTCGAAGTCTTCCAGCAGCTCGGCCAGGGCGTCGGGGTCGTGCACCGCGCCCTCGAAGACCTCCCGGCCCTGTCCGATCAGCCAGCAGCGGAAGTAGTCGAACGCGTCGTCGCTCGCCCCGCCCAGCAGCACGGCGGCCGCACCCCACAGGTCCCAGCGGTAGGCGCGGTTGTACCGGGCCTCGAAGTGCCGGGCGAAGTCGAGCACGGAGTCGGGGTCGAGCCGCACCAGCCGTTCGACGAGCAGGTCGGCGTGGTCCTCGGGGTCGCCCTCGGCGGCCTCGCGGGTGCTGTCGACGATCTCCCAGAACTCCGTCTCGTCCATCACGGGTCCAGCATCTGCCCCGGTGGCGGGCGACGCACGCCCAGACACCGAAATGAATCCTTCGGCATCACGTACGGGCCACTTCACCGGTAGAGGTCGCGCATTCGTTCGGCGGTATCGGTAAAACGTTCGCGCAGTGCGGCGGGAGCCAGGACCTCCACCTCGGAACCGAGGCACAGCAGCTGGCTGTACGCCACCTCCTCGGACTCGACGGGAAGGACCACCGTGCGCAGCCCGCCGGCATCCGGCTCCGCGGCCCCGGCCAGCGCCTCGTCGGCGGCGGCCCGGTCCACGACGTGCGGCAGCGACCGTACGCCCTTCTCCGACAGCCTCACGGTCACCTCGGTGCGCAGGATCGACCGGGCGAACTGAGCGGCGCGCTCGTCCCAGAAGCCCGGCAGGTCGAACTCCTCGTCCCGTACGAAGCGCTTCTCCGAGACGGCGACGGCGGTGAACCGGTCGATCCGGTACACCCGGAAGTCCTCCCCTGCCCGCGCGCAGAGGTACCAGACCCCGGCCTTCAGGACGAGTCCGTACGGGGCGAGTTCCCGCTCCACCTCGCCCGCGGGCCTGCGGCGGTAGCGGGCCCTGACCAGCCGGTCGTCCCAGACGGCCTCCGCGACGGCGGACAGCAGCTCGGGGGTGGCCGGATCGTGGTACCAGCCGGGGGCGTCCAGGTGGAAGCGCTGGGAGGCGGTGTACGAGGCGTCCCGGAGTGAGGGGAGCAGGGCGGCCGAGACCTTCAGCCGGGCGGCCGACGCGGCGTCGTCGAGCCCCATCTCACGCAGGGCGGAGGGCAGCCCCGACAGGAAGAGGGCCTCGGCCTCATGACGGGCCAGCCCGGTGAGCCGCGTCCGGTAGCCGCCCACGAGCCGGTAGCCGCCGGCCCGGCCGCGGTCGGCGTACACCGGCACACCCGCCTCGGAGAGCGCCTGGGCGTCCCGGGTCACGGTGCGCGCCGACACCTCCAGCTCCCGCGCCAGCTCGGCGGCGGTCATGGAGGGCCGGGACTGCAGGAGCAGCACCATCTTGATCAGCCGGGCAGCACGCATGGCCCCCATTGTGGGACGGCCCGGCGGACACGGCGGGGGCGGGTACCGGGTCGCCCCGGTACCCGCCCCCGCGTGGACTCACATCCCGTACTTCTCCCGGGCCTCCTTGACCTTCGAGGCCGGGATCTCGCCACGGCGGGCCAGCTGGGCCAGCGCGGCGACCGCGACGGACTGCGGGTCGACACCGAAGTGCCGGCGGGCGCCCTCGCGGGTGTCGGAGAGGCCGAAGCCGTCCGTGCCGAGCGAGGACCAGTCCTGCTCCACCCACTGGCTGATCTGATCCGGGACCGCGCGCATCCAGTCGCTGACGGCCAGGACCGGGCCCGGCGCGCCCGACAGCGCCTGGGTCACGTACGGCACCCGCTCCTCACCGCGGAGCAGCGCCTCGTCGGACTCCAGCGCGTCGCGGCGCAGCTCGCCCCACGAGGTTGCGGACCACACGTCGGCCGTGATGCCCCAGTCGGCGGCGAGCAGCTCCTGGGCCGCCAGGACCCAGTGGATCGCCGTACCGGAGCCCAGCAGCTGGATCCGGGGCGCGTCCGCGGCGGCGGGCGTGCCCTCCTTGAAGCGGTAGAGGCCCTTGACGATGCCCTCCTCGACGCCTTCCGGCATCGCGGGCTGCTGCTTCGGCTCGTTGTAGACCGTGAGGTAGTAGAAGACGTTCTCCGCCTCGGGGCCGTACATCCGGCGCAGACCGTCCTTGACGATCACCGCGATCTCGTAGGCGAACGCCGGGTCGTAGTTGAGCGACGCGGGGTTCGTGGACGCGATGAGGTGCGAGTGGCCGTCCGCGTGCTGGAGGCCCTCACCCGTCAGGGTCGTACGGCCCGCGGTGGCACCGACGATGAAGCCCTTGCCGAGCTGGTCGGCGAGCTGCCACATCTGGTCGCCGGTCCGCTGCCAGCCGAACATCGAGTAGAAGATGTAGAACGGGATCATCGTCTCGCCGTGCGTCGCGTACGACGAAGCGGCGGCGATGAAGTCGGCCATGGCGCCGGCCTCGGTGATCCCCTCGTTGAGGATCTGGCCGTCCTTGGCCTCCTTGTAGTACATCAGCTGGTCGCGGTCGACCGGCTCGTACGTCTGGCCGAGCGGCGAGTAGATGCCGGCCGAGGGGAACAGCGACTCCATACCGAAGGTACGGGCCTCGTCCGGGACGATCGGAACCCAGCGCCTGCCGGTCTCCTTGTCCCGCATCAGGTCCTTCACCAGGCGGACGAACGCCATGGTGGTGGCCATCTCCTGCTTGCCGGACCCCTTGTACAGGGCCTTGAACGCGCGCTCCTCGGGCTGCGGAAGAGCCACCGCGTGCACCCGCCGGGCGGGGGCGGGGCCACCGAGGGCGGCACGGCGCTCCTGGAGGTAGCGGACCTCGGGGGAGTCGGCGCCGGGGTGGCCGTAGGGGACCAGCCCGTCCTCGAAGGCGCTGTCCGGGATCGGGAGGCCGAGCAGCTCGCGCATGCCCTTGAACTCGTCGATCGACAGCTTCTTCATCTGGTGGTTGGCGTTCTTGGACTCGAAGCCCTTGCCCAGCGTGTAGCCCTTGACCGTCTGGGCCAGGATCACGGTCGGCGCGCCCTTGTGCTCCAGGGCGGCGCGGTAGGCCGCATACACCTTGCGGGCCTCGTGACCACCGCGGGAGCTGTAGAAACACTCGGCGATCTTCGCGTCGCTCAGGAGTTTCGCGAGCTCGACGAGCGCGGGGTCGGCGCCGAAGAAGTGCTCGCGGATGTAGGCCACGTCGCGCGTCGCGTACGTCTGGAACTGCGCGTCCGGGACCTCGCGGAGGCGGCGGATGAGCGCGCCCGTGGTGTCCAGCTGGAACAGCTCGTCCCAGGCGTTGCCCCAGAGCGTCTTCACGACGTTCCAGCCGGCTCCGCGGAACGCTCCCTCCAGCTCCTGGACCACGCGGAAGTTGGCGCGGACGGGGCCGTCGAGACGCTGCAGGTTGCAGTTGATGACGAAGGTCAGGTTGTCGAGCTGCTCACGGGCCGCGAGGGCGAGGGCGGCGGTCGACTCGGGCTCGTCCATCTCGCCGTCGCCCAGGAAGGCCCAGACGTGCGAGTTCGACGTGTCCTTGATCTTGCGGTTGGTCAGGTAGCGGTTGAAGCGCGCCTGGTAGATCGCCGAGAGAGGGCCGAGGCCCATCGACACCGTGGGGAACTCCCACAGCCAGGGCAGCCGCCGCGGGTGCGGGTAGGAGGGCAGGCCGTCGCCACCCGACTCCTGGCGGAAGTTGTCGAGCTGCTGCTCGGAGAGGCGGCCGTCGAGGAAGGCGCGGGCGTAGATGCCGGGCGAGGCGTGGCCCTGGATGTAGAGCTGGTCGCCGGAGCCGTCACCTTCCTTGCCGCGGAAGAAGTGGTTGAAGCCGGTTTCGTACAGCCATGCCGCCGAGGCGAACGTGGCGATGTGGCCGCCGACGCCGTACCGGGCGCCACGGGTGACCATCGCGGCCGCGTTCCAGCGGTTCCACGCGGTGATCTTCGATTCCATCTCCAGGTCGCCGTCGAACGCGGGCTCGGCGGAGGTGGGGATGGTGTTGACGTAATCGCTCTCCAGCAGCTTGGGCAGCGCGATGCCGGCGCCCTCGGCGTGCTGGAGCGAACGGCGCATCAGGTACGCGGCGCGGTGCGGGCCCGCGGCCTTGGTGACGGCGTCCAGGGAGGCCGCCCACTCGGCGGTCTCCTCGGGGTCGCGGTCCGGGAGCTGGTCGAGCTCGCTCGGAAGCTTTGCTACGGGGTCGGTCATGATCGCCGCCTTCCGGAGTGGGAGGGGGTGGAGAAGGCCCTGGCTGGCAGGACAGGGCGATCGGGCCGGTGGGCCCGCGACTGAACTGTAAGTCGCCGATCGATGATCGATCAAAGGGTGAAGGGCAAAACTTCTCGATATGAAGAAAAGTGGCATGCGGTGCCGCGAAACGGGGCACGGAGTGACGGGATCAACGGGGTGAAACGGGCACTGACCTGCACGGTGGAGCGCCGTGCGCCGCAGATGGGCGCGACGGTCCGCCGGTCATCAGGCGCGCGGCGCACACCCGAGGACGTGCTCCTTCACCAGCACGGCGATCTGCGGGTCCCGTCGCAGGAACGCCTCGATGAGTGCCTCGTGCTCCTCCGCGTACGACTTCTGCACCGTGCCCAGCCAGCGGATCGACAGGGCCGTGAACACCTCGATGCCCAGACCCTCCCAGGTGTGCAGCAGCACGGCGTTACCGGCGGCACGCACCATCTCCCGGTGGAAGGCCACTGTGTGCCGGACCTGCGCCTCGCCGTCGGCCAGCCGGTCCGCCTCGTACAGCGCCGCGACGTGCGGGGTGAGCGCCGAGCAGTCCTCGGCGAGCGCGGGGGCCGCCAGCTCCGCGGCGATCTGCTCCAGTCCGGCCCGTACCGGATAGCTCTCCTCGAGATCGGCCGCGCTGAGATTGCGCACCCGGACGCCCTTGTTGGGCGCCGACTCGATCAGCCGCAGCGTCTCCAGCTCCCGCAGCGCCTCGCGCACGGGCGTCTGGCTGACCTCCAGCTCGGTGGCGATACGGCGCTCCACGATCCGCTCGCCCGGCTTCCAGCGCCCGCTGACTATCCCTTCCACGATGTGCTCGCGGATCTGTTCGCGCAGCGAGTGGACGACGGGCGGGGTCATGGGGGGCTCCTTCGGGGCGAACCGGTGCTGCCTGCGCCGACACGGCGGCCGGAGATGACCGGCGGTGTCTAGACAATACGGCGGCGCCCCCGTCCGGAAGTGTTCCGGACGGGGGCGCCGCTGGTGAGGCTGGTTACAGCTGTACGGCTCAGAGGCCGAGCTCGACCTCGAACTCGCCCGCCTCGAGGATCGCCTTGACCGTGGTCAGGTAGCGGGCGGCGTCCGCGCCGTCCACCAGACGGTGGTCGTAGGAGAGCGAGAGGTAGGTCATGTCGCGGACGCCGATGACGGTGCCCTCGGCGGTCTCGATGACCGCCGGACGCTTGACCGTGGCACCGATGCCCAGGATGGCCGCCTGGTTCGGCGGCACGATGACCGTGTCGAACAGCGCACCGCGCGAACCGGTGTTGCTGACGGTGAAGGTCGCACCGGACATGTCGTCCGGGGTGAGGCCGCCACCGCGGGCCTTGCCGGCCAGCTCGGCCGTCTTCTTCGCGATACCGGCGATGTTCAGGTCGCCCGCACCCTTGATGACCGGGGTCATCAGACCCTTCTCGGCGTCCACGGCGATGCCGATGTTCTCCGAGTCGAAGTACGTGATGGTGCCCTCGTCCTCGTTGATCCGGGCGTTGACGACCGGGTGGGCCTTCAGCGCCTGGGCCGCCGCCTTCACGAAGAACGGCATCGGGGACAGCTTGACGCCCTCACGGGCGGCGAAGGACTCCTTCGCCTGGTTGCGCAGCTTCATCAGCTTGGTGATGTCGACCTCGAGGACCGAGGTCAGCTGGGCCTGCGAGTGCAGGGCCTTCATCATGTTGTCGCCGATGACCTTGCGCATGCGGGTCATCTTGACCGTCTGACCGCGCAGCGGGGACGCCTCGAGCTTCGGCGCGGCCTTGGCCGCGGGAGCGGCGGCGGCGGCCGGAGCCGGAGCGGCAGCGGCGGCCTTGGCGGCCTCCGCGGCGGCCACCACGTCCTGCTTGCGGATGCGGCCACCGACGCCGGTGCCCTTGACCGCGCCCAGGTCGACGCCGTTCTCGGCGGCGAGCTTGCGGACCAGCGGCGTCACGTACGCGCCGTCGTCACCCGAGGGTGCGGCCGGAGCGGCCGGGGCGGCCGGAGCCTGCGCGGCCGGGGCCGGGGCGGGTGCAGCCGGTGCCGGGGCGGCCGGAGCGGCCTGGGCCGGTGCCGGAGCCGGAGCGGCGGGAGCAGCCGGAGCCGGAGCCGGGGCCGGGGCCGCGGGAGCAGCCGGTGCCGGAGCCGGGGCCGGAGCCGCGGCGGGGGCCGGGGCGGCCTCTGCCGGAGCGGCGGCGGGCGCGGCACCCGGAGCACCGATGACGGCGAGCTTGGCGCCGACCTCGGCGGTCTCGTCCTCGGCGACGACGATCTCCAGCAGCACGCCGGAGACCGGGGCGGGGATCTCGGTGTCGACCTTGTCCGTGGAGACCTCGAGCAGCGGCTCGTCCTCCGTGACCTCCTCGCCGACCTCCTTCAGCCAGCGGGTGACGGTGCCCTCGGTGACGCTCTCGCCGAGCGCGGGGAGGGTGACGTCGGTGCCGGAGGCGCCACCGGCCGGAGCGGCGGCGGGTGCCTCCTGGGCGGGAGCCTCGGCGGCGGGGGCCGGGGCCTCCTCGGCCGGAGCGGCGGGTGCCTCCTGGGCCGGAGCCTCGGCGGCAGGCGCCTCGGCGGCGGCAGGCGCGCCCGAGCCGTCGTCGATGACGGCCAGTTCGGCGCCGACCTCGACGGTCTCGTCCTCGGCGACCTTGATGGACGCGAGCACGCCGGAGGCCGGCGCGGGGATCTCGGTGTCGACCTTGTCGGTCGAGACCTCGAGCAGCGGCTCGTCGGCCTCGACGCGCTCGCCCTCGGCCTTCAGCCAACGGGTGACAGTGCCCTCGGTGACGCTCTCGCCGAGCGCCGGAAGGGTTACGGAAACCGACATGGTTTCAGTTGCTCCTTACGAAAGTGCGGAAGTGGTCGGTCGTCCCCGGGACTGGATCAGTCGTGGGAGTGGAGAGGCTTGCCGGCCAGGGCCAGGTGGGCCTCGCCCATCGCCTCGTTCTGCGTCGGGTGGGCGTGGATGAGCTGCGCGACCTCGGCCGGCAGCGCCTCCCAGTTGTAGATCAGCTGTGCTTCGCCGACCTGCTCGCCCATACGGTCACCGACCATGTGGACGCCGACCACGGCACCGTCCTTGACCTGGACGAGCTTGATCTCGCCCGCGGTCTTCAGGATCTTGCTCTTGCCGTTGCCCGCCAGGTTGTACTTGAGGGCCACGACCTTGTCCGCACCGTAGATCTCCTTGGCCTTGGCCTCGGTGATACCGACGGAGGCGACCTCGGGGTGGCAGTACGTCACCTTCGGCACGCCGTCGTAGTCGACCGGCACGGTCTTGAGACCGGCGAGGCGCTCCGCCACCAGGATGCCCTCGGCGAAGCCGACGTGGGCGAGCTGGAGGGTCGGGACCAGGTCACCGACGGCCGAGATCGTCGGGACGTTGGTCTGCATGTACTCGTCGACGAGGACGTAGCCGCGGTCCATCGCGACGCCGGCCTCCTCGTAGCCCAGACCCTGCGAGACCGGGCCGCGGCCGATCGCGACCAGCAGCACCTCCGCCTCGAAGGTCTTGCCGTCGGCGAGGGAGACCTTGACGCCGTCCTGTGTGTACTCGGCCTTGTCGAAGAAGGTGCCGAGGTTGAACTTGATGCCGCGCTTGCGGAACGCGCGCTCGAGAAGCTTGGAGCTGTTCTCGTCCTCGACCGGGACGAGGTGCTTCAGGCCCTCGACGATCGTGACGTCGGTGCCGAAGGACTTCCACGCCGAGGCGAACTCGACGCCGATGACGCCGCCGCCCAGGACGATCGCGGACGTGGGCACGCGGTCGAGCTTCAGCGCGTGGTCCGAGGAGATGATGCGGTTGCCGTCGATCTCCAGGCCGGGCAGTGACTTCGGCACGGAGCCGGTCGCCAGGAGCACGTGACGGCCCTGGACGCGCTGGCCGTTCACGTCGACCGAGGTGGGCGACGAGAGCCGGCCCTCACCCTCGATGTAGTGCACCTTGCGCGAGGCGATCAGACCCTGCAGACCCTTGTACAGGCCCGAGATCACGTCGTCCTTGTACTTGTGGACGGCCGCCATGTCGATGCCCTCGAAGGTGGCCTTCACACCGAACTGCTCGGCCTCGCGGGCCTGGTCGGCGATCTCGCCGGCGTGCAGCAGTGCCTTCGTCGGGATACAGCCGTTGTGCAGGCAGGTGCCGCCGACCTTGCCCTTCTCGATCAGTGCGACGTCCAGGCCCAGCTGAGCCCCGCGCAGGGCCGCGGCATAACCGCCGCTGCCACCGCCGAGGATCACTAGGTCGAAAACGGTGCTGGCGTCGTTCGCCACGTCACGTCCTCCATGCATGTGCGCCGTACGCCGGGCCCCGTCGCTGGGGTGTGACCGGCCGGTCGGCTGGTGTTCGGCCGCTTGCGTTATTCGGCCCTGTGGTGGGGGCCCTGTCCTGCCGAGAACCCATCTTCGCACTTGTTGGGGGCGGACGGGACGCGGGCCCCTGCTCCGAGCCGGACCAGGATCCTGTCCGGACGGTTACCGATACGTACAGATTTCCGGAAAAATGGCGGTCGGAGCCACGGAGGGGAACACCCACGGCCCCGGACGTATGCCCGGGGCCGTGTGCGCCGCGAGTGAACCTCGCGCGCGGGTCCGTGTGGACGCCGGCTCCGGAGCTCAGCCGAGGTCGCCGGCCGCGGTGCGCTCGGCCAGCCGCACCAGGGTGCGGACGGCGGAGCCGGTGCCCCCCTTGGGCGTGTAGCCGTAGGGCGCGCCCTCGTGGAAGGCCGGGCCCGCGATGTCCAGGTGAGCCCAGGCGATGCCCTCGCCCACGAACTCCTGGAGGAACAGACCGGCCACCAGGCCGCCGCCCATCCGCTCGCCCATGTTGGCGATGTCGGCGGTCGGGGAGTCCATGCCCTTGCGCAGGTCGGCGGGGAGCGGCATCGGCCAGGAGGCCTCGCCGACCTCCTCGGCGATCTCGTGGATCGACGTACGGAAGGCGTCGTCGTTGGCCATCACGCCGAAGGTGCGGTTGCCCAGTGCCAGGACCATCGCTCCCGTCAGGGTCGCGACGTCGACGATCGCGTCCGGCTTCTCCTCGGAGGCGCGGGTCAGCGCGTCGGCGAGGACCAGCCGGCCCTCGGCGTCGGTGTTCAGGACCTCGACGGTCTTGCCGCTGTACATGCGCAGCACGTCACCGGGGCGGGTGGCGTTGCCGGACGGCATGTTCTCGGCGAGGGCCAGCCAGCCGGTGACGTTGACCTGGAGGCCGAGGCGGGAGGCCGAGACGACGGCGGCGAACACGGCGGCGGCACCCGCCATGTCGCACTTCATCGTCTCGTTGTGCCCGGCCGGCTTCAGCGAGATGCCGCCCGAGTCGTAGGTGATGCCCTTGCCGACCAGGGCGAGCGTCTTCTCCGCCTTGGGGTGGGTGTAGGACAGCTTGACCAGGCGCGGGCCGTGCGTGGAGCCCTGGCCGACGCCGAGCAGACCGCCGAAGCCGCCCTTGACGAGCGCCTTCTCGTCCAGGACCTGCACCTTGATGCCGTGCTCCTTGCCGGCGGCGGTGGCCACGGCGGCGAAGGACTCGGGGTACAGGTCGTTCGGCGGGGTGTTGATCAGGTCGCGGGCGCGGTTGATCTCCTCGGCCACCGCGACGGCGCGCTCGGCGGCCGCCTTGAAGGCCTTGTCACGCGGCTTGCCGCCGAGCAGGGCCACCTCGCCGAGCGGGAGCTTCGCGTCCTTGCCGGACCTGTCGCCCTTCGGGGCGAGCTTGTTCTCGCCGCCCTGGTAGGCGGTGAAGGCGTACGCACCCAGCAGGGCGCCCTCCGCGACTGCCCCGGCGTCCTCGGCGGACTCCGTCGGCAGCGCGAAGCCGGCCTTCTTCGAACCCTTCAGCGCACGCGCGGCGCTGCCCGCCGCCCGGCGCAGTGCCTCGGCGTCGTACGCGTCGTCCTTCGCCGGGACCGGACCCAGCCCGACTGCGATGACGACCGGGGCCTTGAGGCCGGACGGAGCGGGGAGCTTGGTCACCTCGCCCTCGGCACCCGAGGCGCCCAGGGTCTCCAGGACGGTGGCGAGCTTGCCGTCGAACGCCTTGTCCACGGCCTCGGCGCCCGGTGCCACGACCAGGCCCCCAGCCTTGGATCCGGCGGCCTTGGCGACGCCGACGACGAGTGCGTCGGCGCGCAGCGTCGCCGCACCTGAGGTGCTGAGAGTGAGAGCTGTCACGGTGGTGAAATCTCGCTTCCGTTGAGTTGTCTGCCGGTCTCTGCCGGTCGAGGGGTGGCCGACCGTGCCCGGCGCATCGTGGACGCAGCCTCGATGTGCCGGGAATGAGCCTACGCGCGCCCTTGGTCCCGGCTCACGGGGGCGGGTCCGTCGGGATCCGTCAGCCCGTCGCCAGCACGAGCAGGGCAGCCGTCGCGGCCGTCTCCTCCAGCGCGCCGAACACGTCGCCGGTCACCCCGCCGAAGCGCCGCACGCAGTGACGCAGCATCACCTGGGCGGCCAGGAGACCGGCCAGGGCCGCGAGGGCGTGGTGCAGGGCGCCGCCGTGTCCGAGCAGCGCGCCGGCCGCCGCGCAGCACGCCACCACCGCGCAGGCCACGGCCGCCGCGCCCCAGGGCGGCACCGCCCCCGCCACCGCGGCGCCCAGTCCCTCCGGGCGGGCGGGCGGCACGCCCCGGCGTGAGGCCAGCGTGAGCGCGAGCCGGGCCGTGACGGCGGCGGCGACCGTGCCCAGCGCGCCGTCCGCCCAGCCGCGGCCGTACAGCTCGAAGAGCGCCGCGACCTGGGCCAGCAACACGAACACCAGGGTGATCACGCCGAACGGGCCGATGTCCGACTGCTTCATGATCCGCAGCGCGTCCTCGGCCGGTCTCGCGCTGCCGAGCCCGTCCGCCGTGTCCGCGAGCCCGTCCAGATGCAGCCCGCGGGTGAGCGCGGCGGGAAGCGCCGCGGAGGCCACCGCTGCCGCCAGGGGGCCCGCCCCGCCGAGCAGGAGCAGCACCCCGGGGACCGAGGCGAGCAGCCCCACGACGAGTCCGGCGGCCGGGGCGCACAGCATGCCCGCCCGGGCGGTCCCGCGGTCCCAGCGGGAGACGCGGACGGGGAGCGCGGTCAGGGTGCCGAATGCGAAGCGCAGGCCATGGCTGTTCAGGGGGGTCACCGCGCGCACGCTAGCCGGTGCGGCAGCACGCCGGATCGGGCAAAGTGACCCGAAACATCAGAAGTGCGGCAGGGAAGGGCCTTCGGGCGGAGGTGGCATGGGTCACTGGTTCCAGCAGAACATCGTCGAGCCGGGCAAGCTCCCGCTGCTGCTCGCCCTGAGCGCCTTCGTGCTGACCTTCGCGATCACCAGGATGATCACCCGGATGATCAGGGCCGGGAAGGGGCCGTTCCGCAACTTCACGCCCGGCGGTGTGCACGTCCACCACGTCGTCCCCGGCGTCGTGCTCTCGGTGGTCGGGGGCTTCGGCGCGGTGGCGAGCGGTCAGCACGGCGCCGCCGCCGGCGTCTTCGCCGTCGTCTTCGCGGTGGGGGCCGGTCTGGTCCTCGACGAGTTCGCGCTGATCCTGCACCTCGACGACGTCTACTGGACGGAGGAGGGCCGCCGGAGCGTGGAGGTCGTCGTCCTCACCGCCTCGCTCGTCCTGCTGGTGCTCGCCGGATTCTCGCCGCTCGGGGTGGACCAGCTGAGCGGCGAACAGCAGCAGAACAGACTGGGCGTCGTCCTGACCTACGTCGTCAACTTCGGCTTCGTGCTGACCGCGCTGTTCAAGGGCAAGGCCCGGATGGCGGTGATCGGCACGCTCATCCCCTTCGTCGCGCTGATCGGGGCGATCCGGCTGGCCCGGCCCGCCTCCTTGTGGGCCAGGCGCTTCTACCGCCGGCGCCACCGGACCCGCGCCAGAGCGGTGCTGAGGGCGTATCACCACGACGTCCGCTGGGTGGGGCCGCGACGCCGCTTCCAGGACCTGATCGGCGGGGCCCCGGACAAGACCCCGCTGCCGGGCCCCAGGCCGGGCGGCGGCGGGACCTGAGCCCTGGCCTCCCGCCGGCCGGACGGACCGCTCAGGCGGTCGACCCCGCGGGCTCCGCGTCGTCCGACGGCTCCCCCGTCTCCTCCTCCGCGGGCTCCTGAGCCCGCTCGGGCAGCTCCGCCGCCAGGGCGGCCGCGGCCTGGACGAGCGGCAGCGCCAGCAGCGCGCCGCTTCCCTCACCCACCGTCACCCCGTGGTCCAGGAGCGGGGTCAGCGCCATCCGGTCCAGCGCCTTCGCCTGCGCCGGCTCACCGCTGACCTGGCCGGCCAGCCACCAGTCCGGGGCCCGGAAGGCGGCCCGCTGGGCCACCAGCGCACAGGCCGCCGAGACCACGCCGTCCAGCACGACGGGCATCCGGCGCACCGCACTCTGCAGCAGGAACCCCGTCATGGCCGCCAGGTCCGCGCCGCCGACGGTGGCCAGCAGCTCCAGCTGGTCCCCGAGGACCGGGCGGGCCCGTCGCAACGCGTCCCGGATCGCCGCGCACTTGCGCATCCAGGCCAGGTCGTCGATGCCCGCACCGCCGCGCCCGGTCACCACCGAGGCGTCCGTACCGCACAGGGCGGCGATCAGAGTCGAGGCGGCCGTCGTGCCGCCGACGCTCAGATCGCCCAGCACCACCAGATCCGTGCCGGAGTCGGCCTCCTCGTCCGCGATGCGCATCCCGAGCCGTACGGCCTCCTCGGCCTCCTCGGCCGTCAGCGCGTCCTCGACGTCGATCCGGCCGCTGCCGCGCCGCACCCGGTGGCGCACGACGGCCTCGGGCAGCAGATCCGGATCGCAGTCCAGACCGGCGTCGACGATCCGCACGGGCACGGAGAAGCGGCGGGCCAGCACGGCGACGGGGCTGGCGCCGTCCAGCGCCGCGCGGACGAGTTCGTGCGCGGTCCCGGCGGCCCGGCCCGAGACGTCCAGCTCCGCCACCCCGTGGTCACCGGCGAACAGCACGACGCGCGGCCGCTCGATCGCCTTGACGGGCACCGACTGCTGGGCGGCCGACAGCCATTCCCCCAACTCGTCGAGCCGGCCGAGGGCGCCGACGGGAACGGCGAGCCGCTCCCGGTGTTCCTCGGCATCACGCCGTACGCCTCCGTCGGGGCGTTCGATCAGGTCGGAGAAGTCGTCCAGGTTCACGGGGGTCTGCCTCGCGGGTCGGCGCTAGGTGGGCCGGAACCCGCCGGGGGGCTCCTGTCCGGAACAGTACCCGGCACGCCCTCCCCCATCTCCGGCCCCGCACCCTCCCGCGCCTCAGCCCCGCAGCACCAGCGCCTGCCCCGCCACCACCAGCATCACCTGCTCGCACTCGGCGGCGAACGCGGCGTTCAGGCGGCCCAGTTCGTCCCGGAAGCGCCGCCCCGAGGCCGTCGCGGGGACCACGCCCGAGCCGGTCTCGTTCGTCACGGCGACGACCGTACGACGCGTCCCGCGCACCGCGCGGACGAGCTCGGCGACGCGTCCGCGGAGCTTCTCCTCCCCGCCGTCCGCCCACCGGCCGTCGTCCCACGCGTCGACCCGGTCCATCGCGTCCGTCAGCCACAGCGACAGACAGTCGATCAGCAGGGGCGGGCCGTCCTCCTCCAGCAGACCCACCAGTTCGCAGGTCTCCTCGGTGCGCCAGGCGGCGGGCCTGCGCTCGCGGTGCAGCCCGACCCTGGCCGCCCACTCGGCGTCCCCCTCACGGCGCCCGCCCGTCGCCACGTAGACCACCTCGGGGAAGGTCTCCAGACGCTGTTCGGCCTCCACCGACTTCCCCGAACGTGCCCCGCCCGTGACCAGCGTGCGCCGGGGCACCTCGGGAACCGCGTGGTACGCGCCGACCGGCAGCGTCGAGCCGTCCGGCACCGCCCGGGCGCCGCCGGCCGCGAGCCGGCGGTCCAGCTCGGCCCCGGGCGGCGCGTCGTGGTCCAGATGGACGGCGACGACCTCGGTGTCCGGCCCGACCGCCTCGACGGCCCGCAGCCTGGCCACGGCGTCCGGCCGCCCGATCACGTCGCACACGACCATGTCGTACGGCTCCGCCACCGGGGCCGCCAGGCCGGCGGGGGAGGCCCCGGGCGGCAGGTACAGCAGGCGCTCGCCCTCCGGCGACGTCACCTCGTAACCCGTACCCGGCGCGTCCATCGCCAGGGCCCGTACCCGGTGGCCGCTGATCAGAGTGAGCTCCTGGCCGTCCGGGACACGGCTCGCGGGCGGGAGGGAGGCGGGCAGCTCCACCGCGGGCCCGTCATGGGGGTGGGTCAGCAGCACCTGCCGCACGGCGGCGAGCGAGCGGCCCGCGCGGGCGGCGGCGAACACGGCACCCGGGGTGAGGTCCAGCAGCAGCGCGTCGTCGACGAGCAGCGCGGTGGCGGCCCGTGCCCCGCCGCCGCGGGAGGAGGCGCAGACGGCGCAGGGGCAGTCGGGCCGCGGCAGCCCGTCGGGGGCGCCGGTGCCGAGCAGTGTCAGTTCCACGCTCTGATCCTCCCGTGTCCATCCGCCACCTGCGCGCCCGGGACACCCACTAGTCTTCGGGGAGCAACGTGACCCAGGAGGCGGACATGGCGTGGACGTGGCGGTTCGAGAAGTCCGACGGTACGGAGACGGAGCCGGCGCTGCAGCCGGAGGAGTTCACGACCCAGGGCGACGCGGAGTCCTGGATCGGTGAGTTCTGGAAGGAGCTCCTCGAAGGCGGCGCGGACCAGGTGACGCTCTTCGAGGACGCGACGAAGATCTACGGCCCCATGGGCCTCCAGGCCGACTGAGGCCCGCGGACCCGCCCGGACCCCGGCGTCCGGGCGGGCTCCCCGGCCGCCGGTGACCATGGGCCCCTGACCGGCTCTCAGATCTCTCCCAGGGTGACCTCGGCGCTCTTCGCCGCGTCGCCCCGGGTGTACGTCACCTCGACCTTCTCGCCCGGCTTGTCGCCCGCCAGGGCCTCCGAGAGGGAGGTGATCGTCGTGACCCGGTCGTCACCGATCCGGGTGATGATGTCGCCGGCTCGCAGCCCGGCCTTCTCCGCGGCCCCGCCCTTCTGGACGCTGACGATCGCGACACCCGCGGGCTTGTACGCGTCGTCGACGACGGTGCGTCCCGTGATCTCCAGCGCCGCCCGGCCCGAGTCGGTGACCTTGCCCGATTCGATGATCTGGTCGGCGACCGTCCGGACCATGGAGACGGGGATGGCGAACCCGATCCCCGGCGCCGCGGAGTCGCCCAGCTGGGGGTCGGTCGCCGCGAGGGTCGGGATACCGATCACCTCGCTGTCGAGGTTCACCAGGGCGCCACCGCTGTTGCCCGGGTTGATCGCCGCCGAGGTCTGCACCATGTCGGCGAGCGTCGCCCCGGTGCCGCCGCCCGAGCGGCTCTCGCTGACGGTCCGCCCCACGGCCGAGACGATGCCCTGGGTGACGCTGCTGGACAGTCCGAGCGGTGAGCCCATCGCCAGGACGATCTGCCCCACCTCCACCTCGTCGGTGTCCCCGAACTCCGCGGCACGTAGCCCGTCAGGCGCGTCGTCGAGCTTGATGACGGCCAGGTCCTGCTCGGGGTAGGACGAGACGAGGGAGGCCTTCAGCACCTTCTCACCGGTGGCGACGCTGACGTCGAAGGACTTCTCGTCGCCCACGACATGGGCGTTCGTGACGATGTGCCCCTTGTCGTCGTAGACGATGCCCGAGCCGAGCCCGTCCCCGGCGCCGATCTGCACGACGGAGGGCAGCACGTCCTTGATGACCGACTGGTACCGGTCCTCCAGGTCGCCCGTCGCGCGGGACACCACCGCTCGCCGGTCCGGGGCGGCCGACGGGGCCGGTCCCGGCCCGGCGCAGCCGCCCGTCAGGGCGATCGCGCAGGCACCGGCGGCCAGGGGCATGAGCGAGCGGCGTACCCGGGTGCGGGAAGGGGTTGCGTCCATGCCCGGAGTATGGCCAGGGCCCGGCGGCGGCGGCCTGCGCTGCTGGGCCGATCAGCGGTACGCAGGCAGCGCTGTCAGCCGCGCACGCCGCACAGGTGCAGCAGCGCGGCCACCCCGCGGTACGGGTCGGTCCGCCCGGCCCTGTCCTCGGCGTCGAACACGCGCGCCAGTTCCTCGGGGCCGGGCAGTTCCGCCTCGTTGCTCACGTTGTCCGTGAAGACCCGCACGCCGTACCAGGTGTGCAGTGGGGCGGCGATCCCGGCGAGGGTGGCCCGCAGCACTTCGAGGCGGTCCGCCCGGACGGAGAGACCGAGCCTGTTCGTGTACGTGTCCGTCTCGAACGCGGCGAGGGCCGCGCCGAAGTCGCCGGCCGTCCCCGGCCGCATCGCCAGCGCGTCCGCGTTCCGCACGAGCAGCGAGAGCAGACCGCCGGGAGCCAGCATCCGGGCCAGACCGGCCAGCAGCGGATCCGGCTCGGGCACATACATCAGCACACCGTGGCAGAGCACCACGTCGAAGCTGCCGGGCAGGAAGTGCACCCCGGTGTCACGGCCGTCGCCCTCGATGAGCCGCACCCGCTCCCGGATGCCCTCGGGCTCGCCCGCCAGTGACTCCCGCGCGGTCCGTAGCATCTCGGCGTCGGACTCCAGGCCCGTCACGGAGTGCCCGGCCCGCGCCAGGCGCAGGGCCTGCGTGCCCTGGCCCATGCCGACGTCCAGCACCCGCAGCCGCTGCCCCACGGGGTAGCGCGCGGCTATCTGCTCGTCGAGCTGCCGGGCGACGAGCTCCTGGCGGACGGTGTTGCGCAGTCCGCCGAGCCCGCTCAGCCACTGGGAGGACACCCCCGTGAAGCCGGAGGTCTCCGTGGTCAGGGCCGCTCTCCGCGCTTGACCTGCGGCTTGGGCAGACGCAGCCGGCGCATCTGGAGCGTGCGCATCAGGCCGTAGGCCACCGCGCCGCGCTTCGGGGTGTCCGGGAAGCGCTGGGCCAGCTGCTTCTTCAGACGGAACCCGAGGCCGATGGAGTCGACGACGATCAGCACGATCACGCCGAGCCAGAGCAGCAGCGAGATGTTCTGGATGTTCTGCACCTGGATCACGCTGAGGATCAGGATGATCACCGCGAGCGGAAGGAAATATTCCGCGATGCAGAAGCGCGAGTCCACGAAGTCGCGGACGTAGCGGCGCACGGGCCCCTTGTCGCGGACCGGCAGATAACGCTCGTCGCCCGACGCGAGTGCTTCCCGCTGTCGGGCCATGTCCGCCCGGCGGGCCTCGCGCTGGCGCTTCGCGGCCTCCTTGCGATCGGTCGGCGCGCCGCTGGAGGCACGTCGGCGCTGCGTCTGGGCATCGCTGCGCTTGGGGGTGGGGCGACCTTTGGGAGCCTGAGGGTCGCGGGGCTGCTTGGAGAGGTCCGCCGTCACCTTGCCGGTGGGGGCCTTCTCTTCCTTGGAACGGCTACGGAACACAAAACCCAAGGGTACGGGGTCGCCCGGGAGTACCGGGGACCGGCCGGGAACGATCCGGCAACGGCCTGCGTCCTGAAAAGCGTCCCGACAGGGACAGAACGGACGCCGTCGGCATCGTCCCCGATGTTCGTCTACTCCCTGGGCGGGAGTGGTCATCGGCGGCAGTCGTCCTTGCGGAGGAGCACATCCGTGCTCGAACAGTGCGGTAATGGAGACAGGGCCCGTACTGTGGGTTCTGTTGGAGTGCTGGAGCTCAGTTCGTCAGAAGGGGGCGCGCGAAGCCCATGAGCGGTGTCATGAAGCGTATGGGGATGATCTTCCGCGCGAAGGCAAACAAGGCCCTTGACCGGGCCGAGGATCCGCGCGAGACCCTCGATTACTCGTACCAGAAGCAGCTGGAGCTGCTCCAGAAGGTACGCCGCGGAGTCGCCGACGTGGCGACCTCGCGCAAGCGCCTGGAGCTGCAGCTGAACCAGCTGCAGGGACAGTCGTCCAAGCTGGAGGACCAGGGGCGCAAGGCGCTCGCGCTCGGCCGCGAGGACCTGGCCCGCGAGGCGCTGTCGAGGCGCGCCGCCCTCCAGCAACAGGTCACGGACCTGGAGACGCAGCACCGGACGCTGCAGGGTGAGGAGGAGAAGCTCACTCTGGCGGCGCAGCGCCTGCAGGCCAAGGTGGACGCCTTCCGCACGAAGAAGGAGACCATCAAGGCCACCTACACCGCGGCCCAGGCCCAGACCCGGATCGGCGAGGCCTTCTCCGGCATCTCCGAGGAGATGGGCGACGTCGGCCTGGCGATCCAGCGGGCCGAGGACAAGACGCAGCAGCTCCAGGCGCGTGCGGGAGCCATCGACGAGCTGCTGGCCTCCGGCGCGCTCGACGACCCGTCCGGCACGGCGAAGGACGACATTGCCGCCGAGCTGGACCGCATCTCCGGTGGTACGGATGTGGAGCTGGAACTGCAGCGCATGAAGGCCGAGCTGGCCGGCGGTTCCGCCGGGCAGCAGCAGGCCATCGAGGGCGGCGCCGAGGACGCGGCACCGCAGTCGCAGCAGTCCCCGCACAAGTTCGACAAGCAGTGAGGGCGGCGTCATGATCGTACGGATCATGGGGGAGGGCCAGGTCGTACTGGCCGACAGTCATGTCGCCGAGCTGAACAAGCTCGACGACATACTCCTCGCGGAGATGGAGAGCGGAGACGGACCCGGCTTCCGGACCACGCTCCACGCGCTTCTGGACAAGGTGCGCGAGCTCGGCGCGCCTCTCCCGGACGACTCCCTGGAGCCGTCCGAACTGATCCTTCCGGCACCTGACGCCACGCTCGAAGAGGTGCGTTCCATGCTCCGCGACGACGGGCTGATCCCCGGCTGACCGGAGCCGCCCGCTCCACACTCCCCGCGATGCCCCGCCCGGTCCGGCGCGGGGCACCGTGCTGTTCCGGGCGTCCGTACGGTCGCCTGTCGGCGCACGGACGATTCCCGCGCTGTGACGGCGTCCGGACCGCCCCGTCGACGACACGCCGTACCGTTGCTCGACGTGACCACCCTCGGAACCGGGTTCGTGCGGCCCCGCCGCTGGCTGCGCGGCCATCCCCTCGCCTTCGACCGGGGGCTGGCGGCAGCCGTGCTCGTCTGCATGATCTGCGCGGCGTTCGCCGAGCCGGACCCGGGCCACGGGCCCGTCTTCCACGCCCGTCCCCCCGGACCGTTCAGCATGCTGCTGATGGTCCTCGCCGCCGTGGCCCTCGTCCTGCGCCGGCGCAGGCCCGTCGCCGTGCTCGCCGTGACGGGACTGCTGTCCGCCGTCGGGTTCCTCCTGACGGATCCGCCCGCCCCCGTGGTGCTGAGCGTGGTCCTCGCGCTGTTCACCGTCGCGTCCCGCACTGACCGCCCCACCACCTGGCGTGCCGGCCTGCTGACCATGCTGGTGCTGACCATGGCGGCGATGGTGGTCGGCCCGACGCCCTGGTACAGCCAGGAGAACGTCGGGGTGCTCGCCTGGACGGGGCTGGCCTGCGCCGCCGGGGACGCGGTGCGCAGCAGGCGCGCGTTCATCGACGCGATCAGGGAACGGGCCGAACGCGCGGAGCGCACCCGCGAGGAGGAGGCCCGCCGCCGGGTCGCCGAGGAGCGCCTTCGGATCGCCAGGGACCTCCACGACGTCGTCGCCCACCACATCGCCCTGGTCAACGTGCAGGCCGGGGTCGCCGCCCATGTGATGGACAAGCGCCCCGACCAGGCGAAGGAGGCACTCGCCCACGTGCGGGAGGCCAGCCGCTCCGCGCTCAACGAGCTCCGGGCCACGGTCGGGCTGCTGCGCCAGTCCGGCGACCCGGAGGCGCCCACGGAACCCGCCCCGGGTCTCGCCGTCCTCGACGCGCTGGTCGACACCTTCCGCAACGCCGGGCTCCCCGTCGAGGTGGCCTGCACCGATCCGGACAGTCCGCTGCCCGCGGCGGCCGACCTCGCCGCCTACCGGATCATCCAGGAGGCCCTGACCAACGTGCGCAAGCACGCGGGCGCCGGCGCCAAGGCCGAGGTGAGTGTCGTACGCGTCGGAGGGACCGCGGAGATAACCGTGATCGACGATGGCGGCGGGCAGGCCCCCCGCCGGGCCCCTGACGACGGGGGCGGGCACGGCCTGATCGGCATGCGCGAGCGTGTCACCGCCCTCGGCGGCACCCTCACGGCCGCACCCCGTTACGGGGGCGGCTTCAGGGTCCATGCGATCCTGCCCCTCACGTCCCGCACACACGCGCCGGAGCGGCCGGACACGGCGGGCACGACGGGGGGATGCGCATGACGCCCATCAAGGTGCTGCTCGCCGACGACCAGGCACTGCTGCGCAGCGCGTTCCGGGTGCTGGTCGACTCCGAGTCGGACATGCAGGTCGTCGGGGAGGCCGCCGACGGGGCGGAGGCCGTGGCACTGGCCCGCTCGACGCGCGCCGACGTCGTGCTGATGGACATCCGCATGCCGGGCACCGACGGGCTCACCGCGACCAGGATGATCAGCGCGGACCCGGACCTGGCGGGCGTACGGATCGTCATGCTCACCACCTTCGAGGTGGACGAGTACGTGGTGCAGTCCCTGCGTGCCGGCGCGTCCGGCTTCCTGGGCAAGGGCGCGGAGCCGGACGAACTGCTCAACGCCATCCGTGTCGCCGCGGCCGGTGAGGCGCTGCTCTCCCCGGTCGCGACCAAGGGCCTCATCGCCAGCTTCCTCGCCCAGGGCGGCAGCGCCGGGGAGGGGCCGGACGGGGCGGAGTACTCCGAGCGCCTCGCCGCGCTCACGGGGCGCGAGCGGGAGGTGCTCGTCCAGGTCGCGGGCGGGCACTCCAACGACCAGATCGCGGACCGCCTCGTCGTCAGCCCCCTCACCGTGAAGACCCATGTGAACCGGGCCATGGCGAAGCTGGGCGCGCGGGACCGGGCGCAATTGGTCGTCATTGCATACGAATCGGGCCTGGTGCGCCCCAGGGTGGAGTGACGGGTGTAGATCCGGCTACTCCAGCTGCGGTATGCGCGGCCCGGGAAAGTAACCCGGGGGCCGACGACTTCGCCCGCGGACCCGGCGATCGTATAGGTGGGCGGTCTGTGTCCCCTGTGATCACCGGCGTGAGCACGCACGGTGCACCGACGTGAGCACCGGCAGCCGCCCACCTGCCGCGTACGCCACAGAAGAGAGACCCACCCATGTCCTGGCTGTCCAGATTCAGCCTCGCGCAACGGGCTTTGATCGGACTGATCTCGATCGTCGCGCTCGTTTTCGGAGCGATCGCGATCCCGCAGCTCAAGCAGCAGCTGCTGCCCACCATCGAACTCCCCATGGTGTCGGTGCTGGCGCCCTACCAGGGTGCGTCCCCCGACGTGGTCGAGAAGCAGGTCGTCGAACCCCTCGAGAACGCCATCAAGGCCGTCGACGGCGTCGAGGGCATCACCTCGACCGCCAGCGAGGGCAACGCCGTCATCATGGCGAGCTTCGACTTCGGCGACGAGGGCACCAAGCAGCTCGTCGCCGACATCCAGCAGGCCGTGAACCGTGCCCGCGTCCAGCTGCCCGACTCCGTGGACCCGCAGGTCGTCGCCGGTTCGACGGACGACATACCGACCGTCGTCCTCGCCGTCACCTCGGACAAGGACCAGCAGGCGCTGGCCGACCAGCTCGACCGCACGGTCGTCCCGGCCCTCGAGGGCATCGAGGGCGTCGGCCAGGTCACCGTGGACGGGGTCCGGGAGATCCAGATCTCCGTCGTCCCGGACGACCGCGAGCTGGCGGCGGCCGGACTGAACACCGCCGCGCTCGCACAGGCCCTCCAGGCCGGTGGCGCCACCGTGCCGGGCGGCTCCTTCTCCGAAGGGGGCAAGAGCCGCACCATCCAGGTCGGCGGTGCCTTCACCTCGCTGGAGCAGATCGAGGACCTCCAGGTCGTCGCGAAGGACCCCGCGTCCGGTGAGGCGGGGAAGCCGGTCCGCGTCGGTGACGTCGCCACCGTGAAGCAGGAGTCCGCCACCGCGGTCTCCCTCACCCGGACGAACGGCAGGCCGAGCCTCGCCGTCATGGCGACGATGGACAAGGACGGCAGCGCCGTCGCCATCTCGGACGCCGTCCGGGACAAGCTCCCGGACCTGCGCAAGGACCTCGGTTCGGGCGCGGAGGTCACCGTGGTCTCGGACCAGGGACCCGCCGTCTCCAAGTCGATCTCCGGTCTGACCACCGAGGGTGCGCTCGGTCTGCTCTTCGCGGTCGTCGTGATCCTGGTCTTCCTGGCGTCGATCCGCTCCACGCTGGTGACCGCGGTGTCCATCCCGCTGTCCATCGTGCTCGCGCTGATCGTGCTCTGGACCCGTGACCTGTCGCTGAACATGCTGACCCTCGGCGCGCTGACCATCGCGATCGGCCGCGTCGTCGACGACTCGATCGTCGTCCTGGAGAACATCAAGCGGCACCTCGGCTACGGCGAGGAGCGTCAGTCGGCGATCATCACCGCGGTCAAGGAGGTGGCCGGGGCGATCACCTCGTCCACGCTCACCACCGTCGCGGTCTTCCTCCCCATCGGCCTGGTCGGCGGGATGGTCGGCCAGCTCTTCGGTTCGTTCTCGCTCACCGTCACGGCGGCCCTGCTGGCCTCCCTGCTGGTCTCCCTCACCGTGGTGCCGGTGCTGTCCTTCTGGTTCCTCCGTGTGCCCAAGGGCACCGCCGAGAACCCGGACGAGGCGCGCCGCCAGGCCGAGGAGAAGGAGGCGGCGAGCCGGCTCCAGCGGATGTACGTCCCGGTCCTGCGCTTCGCCACCCAGCGCCGTGTCGCGAGCATCGTCATCGCCTTCGCCGTGCTGTTCGGTACCTTCGGCATGGCGCCCCTGCTGAAGACGACGCTCTTCGAGGCGGGCGAACAGGAGGTCCTCACCCTCAAGCAGGAGCTGGACCCCGGCACGAGCCTGGGCGCGGCGGACGAGGCCGCGCGGAAGGTCGAGAAGGTGCTCGGTGCCGACAAGGGCATCGAGGACTACCAGGTCACCGTCGGCTCGTCCGGTTTCATGGCGGCCTTCGGCGGCGGCACGGGATCCAACCAGGCCTCCTACCAGATCACCCTCAAGGACGCGGCGGACTACGAGTCCGCCGAGAAGAGGATCGGCGCGGCACTCGGCGAGCTCGACGGCATCGGCGAGACCACGTTCGCCTCGGCCGGTGACTTCGGTTCCCAGGATCTGAGCGTCATCGTCAAGGCTGCCGACGCGGACGTCCTGAAGAAGGCGTCCGAGACGGTGCGCGGCGAGGTCGCCGAGCTCAAGGACGTCACCGACGTCCAGAGCGACCTGTCCCAGAGCGTCCCGCGGATCTCGGTCAAGGCCAACGACAAGGCGGCGGCCGCGGGCTTCGACCAGACAGCGCTCGGCGGGATCGTCGCGGGCGCGGTGCGCGGCACCCCGTCCGGCAAGGCGGTCCTGGACGACACCGAGCGCGACATCGTCATCAGGTCCTCGCGCCCGGCCACCACCATGGCCGAGCTCAAGGCCCTGCCGCTCGGCCCCGTGAAGCTCGGCGACATAGCCGACGTGGAACTGGTGCCGGGGCCCGTCTCGATGACCCGGATCGACGGTCAGCGCTCCGCCACGGTCACCGCCAAGCCGACCGTCGACGACACCGGCGCGGTCAGTACCGCGCTCCAGAAGAAGATCGACGCCCTGGACCTCCCCGACGGTGCCACCGCCACCATCGGTGGTGTCACCCAGGAGCAGGACGATGCCAACACGAAGCTGATGCTCGCCATGCTGGCGGCCGTCGCGATCGTCTTCATCCTGCTGGTCGCGACCTTCCGGTCGCTCATCCAGCCGCTGATCCTGCTGGTCTCCATCCCCTTCGCGGCGACGGGGGCCATCGGCCTCCTGGTCGTCACCGGTACCCCGATGGGCGTCCCGGCGATGATCGGCATGCTGATGCTGATCGGCATCGTGGTGACCAACGCGATCGTGCTGATCGACCTGATCAATCAGTACAGGGCGCAGGGGATGGGAGTCGTCGAGGCGGTCATGGAGGGCGGCCGTCACCGTCTGCGGCCGATCCTGATGACGGCACTGGCGACCATCTTCGCCCTGGTCCCGATGGCCCTCGGCGTCACGGGCGAAGGCGGCTTCATCTCCCAGCCGCTGGCCCTCGTGGTCATCGGCGGCCTGGTCACCTCCACGCTGCTGACCCTGCTCCTGGTGCCGACGCTCTACGCGATGGTCGAACTCCGCAAGGAGCGCCGCGCCGCGAAGAAGGCGGCCAGGCGCGAGGCGAAGTCCGGCGGGAGCGACCCGGAGACGACGGAGGAAGCCACCTCCGGGGAACCGGAGCCCGCGAAGGCCTGACAGCCTCCGACGACGTGAGGGCCCCCGCGCCCCGTCCGCGAGGACGGGGCCCGGGGGCCCTTCTCGTGCCGTGGCCGGCGGCCGTGTCCTACGGCAGCGCCAGCATCCGCTCCAGCGCCAGCTTCGCGTACTTCTCCGTCTCCACGTCGACCTGGATCCGGTTCACGAGGTTGCCCTCTGCCAGGGATTCCAGCGTCCACACCAGGTGCGGCAGGTCGATCCGGTTCATCGTCGAGCAGAAGCACACCGTCTTGTCGAGGAAGACGATCTCCTTGTCCTCCGCGGCGAAACGGTTCGCCAGCCGGCGCACCAGGTTCAGCTCCGTGCCGATCGCCCACTTGGAGCCGGCCGGCGCCGCCTCCAGGGCCTTGATGATGTACTCCGTCGAGCCCACCTGGTCCGCGGCTGCCACGACCTCGTGCTTGCACTCCGGGTGCACCAGCACGTTGACACCCGGGATCCGCGCCCGTACGTCTTCGACCGACTCCACCGAGAAGCGGCCGTGCACGGAGCAGTGCCCACGCCACAGGATCATCTTCGCGTCGCGGAGCTCCTGGGCGGTCAGACCGCCGTTCGGCTTGTGGGGGTTGTAGAGGACGCAGTCCTCCAGCGACATGCCCATGTCGCGCACGGCCGTGTTCCGGCCCAGGTGCTGGTCCGGCAGGAAGAGCACCTTGTCGCCCTGCTCGAACGCCCACTCCAGCGCGCGCTTCGCGTTGGACGAGGTGCAGATGGTGCCGCCGTGCCTGCCGGTGAAGGCCTTGATGTCGGCGGAGGAGTTCATGTAGGAGACCGGCACGACCGCGTCGGCGACCCCCGCCTCCGTCAGGACGTCCCAGCACTCGGCGACCTGCTCGGCGGTGGCCATGTCGGCCATCGAACAGCCGGCGGCCAGGTCGGGCAGGACGACCTTCTGCTCGTCACCCGTCAGGATGTCCGCGGACTCGGCCATGAAGTGCACGCCGCAGAAGACGATGTACTCCGCCTCCGGCCGCGCCGCCGCGTCCCGGGCGAGCTTGAAGGAGTCGCCGGTGACGTCCGCGAACTGGATGACCTCGTCGCGCTGGTAGTGGTGACCGAGGACGAAGACCTTGTCCCCGAGCTTCTCCTTGGCGGCACGGGCGCGCTCCACCAGGTCCGGGTCGGACGGGGAGGGCAGATCGCCCGGGCATTCGACCCCGCGCTCGCTCCGCGGGTCGGCCTCGCGGCCGAGCAGCAGAAGGGCGAGGGGTGTCGGCTGGACATCCAGGGGCTGGGCGGTGGTCACGACACGCACCCTTTCTTTTCTGCGGAACGCCTTTTCGTCTAATTGACGTTATCTATCATAACCGCTTCGTGTCAGCTTGACGATGCCCATAGCGTCGATGTGACGCATCCCCTGGCGCACGCGGTGTGCGAGCATGAAGGGAACAGACACGCGCCTGGCCCGGAATGAATCCGCGGCCCCGATGGTTGGACCGTCGGCAAGCAGTCCGTACAACCCGGGAGAGAAGCAGATGTCCGTATCGGACGAGACCACCACCGTGAGCGACGGCATTCTCCTGTCCGACGCCGCCGCATCCAAGGTCAAGGCCCTGCTGGAGCAGGAGGGCCGGGACGACCTGGCGCTGCGCGTCGCCGTTCAGCCCGGCGGCTGCTCGGGCCTGCGCTACCAGCTCTTCTTCGACGAGCGTTCGCTCGACGGGGACGTGGTGAAGGACTTCGGCGGCGTCAAGGTCGTCACCGACCGGATGAGCGCCCCGTACCTGGGCGGCGCCTCCGTCGACTTCGTGGACACCATCGAGAAGCAGGGCTTCACGATCGACAACCCGAACGCCACTGGCTCCTGCGCCTGCGGTGACTCCTTCAGCTGAACCCGTAGTCGTACGACGGCGGCGGCCCTCCCGGATCCGGGAGGGCCGCCGCCGTTCGTTCGTCCGCGCGGTCCGCGTGCGGGTTCAGGCGCGCGGTACCGTCTCGCCCGACGCCGCGTCGACGACCTTCCGGCCGTCCAGCGGCGTGTCCAGCGTCACCGTCCGGGTCAGCTCCTTCGCGATCATGATGCAGGCCTTCCCCGGGTCGGGCTTCGACTCGGTGACCGTCACGCGCACCGATGTGCCGTCCTCCGAGGCGCGGGCGGCGTACGTGCTGCACACGCCGCCCCAGAAGGTCACCTCGAGCGTCCGGCCGTCAGCGCTGTACGAGGTGATGGCCGCGTCCCCGGCGGCCGGGTCCTTCGTGGGTGTCGGCGAGGGCCCGGTGCTCCCGTCCGTGAGGTGGTCCGGATCGACCGCGACCTGGACGATCGTGTTCCCGGGGCCGCCCCCCGCGGGTTCCACCGAGAAGAGCCACGAGGGTACGAGGATCTGCTCGCCGTCCGTGTACCGCGCCGCGAGCCCGAACTCGGCCTTCCCGACCGTCACCGTGGTCACCGGCGGCGTGCCGCCCGAGCAGTCGGGCTGCGGCGCGAGGTCGTCCTCCAGCGGTACGGAGGTCGCGCAGCCGCCGACACCGCCCTTCGGGGACTGCCGGCTCTCCGCGTTCAGCTGCTCCAGTGCCTCGTCCGCACCGGTCACCGGATAGGTGTCGCCCTTCGACAGGCCCTTCAGGTGCCCGCTGCCGCCCACGATCTCGCCGCCTGCGCCCACCTGGATCCCCGTCGACCAGCCGTACGTGGGAAGCCCGCCCACCACGGGGTCGGCGTTCACCACACGTACGGAACCCATCAGCTGGTCCGCGTCGAGCGCGGCGCCGTCCTGTCCCGCGGCCTTCAGGACCGGAGCTGCCGCGGCCTTCGCGGCCTTCTCGTCCACGGGCGGGCCGGACGGCGGTGTCCGGTCCTGCTTCGCACAGGCCGGACCGGGCTCGCACGCGTCCGGGCCGCCGGCGCCGTACCGGGCGAACGTCCATGTCCCGGGCGCCTGCTTGACGACCTTCAGGACGGGACCGGAACCGTCGCCGTCGCTGCCCACCTTCCACGCGGTGCCGTCCGTGTGCGGTGCGCCCCGCACTCCGAGTGCCTTCGCCAGCCGTGCCACCTCGGCCGCGGTCACCGTGCCCTCGGCGCGGTGCACGGCGGCGCTGTCTGGGCCGTCCGGCAGTTCGCCGGAGGCGCGGTAGACGACTCCGCCGCCGTGCGGATCGGGTTCGCCGGGCGCGATTCCCGGCGGCTGCGTCGACGAGCTGTCCGCGAGGTCCAGCGCGAGCGGGGGAGGGGAGCTGTCCCCGGACGCCGCACGGCCCGCGTCCGTACCGCCCCCCGACGCAGTCGAGGCCCAGTACGCCGCTCCGCCCCCGGCCAGCAGCACGGCTGCCGCCACCGAGGCGACGGCGAACGGCGAACGCCGCCGCCGGGGACCGGTCACGTCACTATCGGGTTGCTCGGTGCTCACCGGATCGCTCCTTCGGCTGCCTGGCCGTCACTGGCGCATCGTCCGCCCCCTGGGCGGGGACACCGGTGGGACGGGCCGGGGGAGCGCCCGGTTCCCCCCCGCTGTGCGCGGAGGAACCGTGCTGCGTTCCGGGCCGGAGCCGGCCGGGCCGGCCGGGCCCCCCGGATCAGTCCCCGTAGTCGGACATGGCGTCGATCAGCCGGGCCGAGGACGGCGGTACCGTGACGCCGTTGATCCGGGAGGGTTCGACCGGAGCCACCGGCTTCGCCGCGGTCTTGGCGGGTGCGACCCAGTGCGGGGCCATGCGTGCGCAGTCGCCGCGCAGCTCGGCCAGGCTCATCTCGGACTCACGCGGAACGATGGTGTTCGACATAACGGCACCGTACGCAGGGCAGTGCCCAGGTAGAAAGACCTACTATCGGGTAGTTTTGCCCCTTCGAGCGCGGCGGCTCCACCGGGTAGCGTGAACTGTCACGCCGTCCCGGAGGGCGCGCTCACGCGTTCCCTTCGCCTTCCGCAGGAGCAGCCACCCCGTGCGCATCGCAGTCACCGGCTCCATCGCCACAGACCATCTCATGACCTTCCCCGGCCGATTCGCCGACCAACTGGTCGCCGATCAGCTGCACACGGTCTCGCTCTCCTTCCTCGTCGACAACCTCGACGTGCGCCGCGGGGGAGTGGGCGCCAACATCGCCTTCGGCATGGGCGTGCTCGGCACACAGCCGATCCTGGTCGGTGCCGCCGGCGCGGACTTCGACGACTACCGCGCCTGGCTCGACCGGCACGGCGTCGACACCGAATCGATCCGGATCTCCGAGGTCCTGCACACGGCGCGCTTCGTCTGCACGACGGACGCCGACCACAACCAGATCGGCTCCTTCTACACGGGCGCCATGAGCGAGGCCCGCCTCATCGAGCTCAAGAGCGTCGCCGACCGCGTCGGCGGCCTCGACCTCGTCTCGATCGGCGCCGACGACCCGGAGGCGATGCTCCGCCACACGGAGGAGTGCCGCTCGCGAGGCATCCCGTTCGCCGCGGACTTCTCGCAGCAGATCGCCCGGATGGACGGCGAGGAGATCCGCATCCTCCTCGACGGCGCGACGTACCTCTTCTCCAACGAGTACGAGAAGGGGCTCATCGAGTCCAAGACCGGCTGGAGCGACGAGGAGATCCTGTCCAAGGTCGGCCACCGCGTCACCACCCTCGGTGCCCGCGGCGTCCGTATCGAGCGGGCCGGCCAGGACCCCATCGAGGTCGGCTGTGCCGAGGAGGAGCAGAAGGCCGACCCCACCGGCGTCGGCGACGCCTTCCGGGCCGGTTTCCTCTCCGGTCTCGCCTGGGGCGTGAGCCTGGAGCGGGCCGCCCAGGTCGGCTGCATGCTCGCGACCCTGGTCATCGAGACGGTGGGCACCCAGGAGTACACCCTGCGCCGCACCCACTTCATGGACCGCTTCACCAAGGCCTACGGCGACGAGGCCGCCTCCGAGGTTCGTAAGCACCTCTCCTGACACTCGCGGTACCGGTGGGTCAGAGGAGGCGGCGGACCACATAGGCCGAGCCGTGCTCCGCCTCCTCCTCACCCACGTACTCCTGTTCGCGCATCGCGCACCAGGCCGGAATGTCGAGACGGGCGGCCTCGTCGTCCGAGAGCACCGTCACCGTGCCGCCCACGGGTACCTCTCCGATCACCTTTGCGAGTTCGATCACCGGAATCGGGCAGCGCCTGCCCAGCGCGTCGACCACGAGGGAGGCCCGTGGAGTGGGCGAGGCGGCCGCCGAAACGGGAGCGCCGAGCCTCTGCCGCACCTCGGCCACCACGCCCGGCAGCACGCCGAGGAAGCCGTCGACCTCCTCCCGCGTCGTCCCGGACGGAAGCGACACGCGGATGTTCCCCTCCGTGAGCACGCCCATGGCCTTGAGGACATGGCTGGGCGTCAGAGTGCTGCTCGTGCAGGACGATCCGGACGAAACGGAGTATCCGGCCCGGTCCAGCTCGTGGAGCAATGTCTCTCCGTCGACATAGAGACAGGAGAAGGTGACCAGATGCGGCAGCCGCCGCTCCGGATCGCCGACCACCTCCACATCGGGCACCAGGTTCCCCACCGCGGCCCTGATCCTGTCCACCAGGGCACGCAGCCGTACGGCCTCCGCCGTGGCCTCCGCGCGTACCGCGCGCAGTGAGGCCGCCGCCGCGACGATCGCCGGGATGTTCTCGAAGCCGGCGGCACGGCCGGACTCCCTCTCGTCGGCGGGTCCTCGGGGTGCGAAACGGACGCCCTTGCGCACGGCCAGCAGCCCCACCCCGGCCGGACCGCCCCACTTGTGCGCGCTCGCCGCCAGCAGCGACCAGCGGCCGGGAACCGGGCCCCAGCCCAGCGACTGAGCGGCGTCCACCAGCAGCGGCACGCCCGCGTCGGCACAGATCTCGGCGGTCTCCGCCACCGGCTGCTCGGTCCCCACCTCGTGGTTGGCGGACTGCAGGCAGGCCAGTGCGGTGTCCGCGCGCAGGGACTGCCCGTAGGCCGAGGGGTCCACCGCGCCGGTCCGGCCCACCGGCACCTCGGTGAACGTCCCCCCGGACGCCTCCAGCGCCGCGGCCGAGTGGAGTACCGACGAGTGCTCGACGGCGGAGAGCACCAGATGGCGGCCGACACGCCGACGCCCGGAAAGTGCCCCGGAAACCGCGGAGTGCACCGCCCGGGTGCCGGACGAGGTGAAGACGAGCTCGTCCGGGCGGCAGCCGACGGCCTCGGCGGCGGCCTCCCTGGCGGCGTCCAGCAGCAGCGCGGCCCGCCGCCCCTCGCGGTAGAGGCGGGCCGGATCGGCCCAGCCCTCGTCCAGGGAGGCAAGCAGCGCCTGGCGGGCGACGGGGTGCAGGGGGGCGGAGGAGGCCGCGTCGAAGTAGGGCACGCCGTCACGCTAGCCCGCGTGGGCGCGACCAGGTGACCGGCCGTCGTCGTGGCAGGGGGAGCGGAGGGGAGAGGGGGCGTCAGATGACGGCCGGAGGCCCGCATTCCATCCCTTCGGGGTGTCGTGCGGCGCGTTGGGCACCCTCCCCGCGCGGCCCCAAATAGCGTCCAGTAGGGTTTGGTCCGCATAAACATCCAAACCCCTGCCCGCGTCAGGGCCGGCGACCGACCAAGTGAGACGGCCGCGCCGAACCGTGCGGGCGAGACTCTCGGGAAGGCGCTACGTGAGTCCCAACGGCTCCGACCGCTCGTCGCGGCGCCCGATGCGGCGGAAGCTGCCGCAGGTGCTGACTGCGGGCCTGGTCCTGGCGACGGCCTCCGGTTGTTCATACAACTGGGAGGATTTCCCCCGCCTCGGTATGCCCACCCCGGTAACGGAAGAGGCCCCTCGGATCCTCTCCCTCTGGCAGGGCTCGTGGGCGGCAGCGCTCGCCACGGGTGTCCTCGTCTGGGGGCTGATCCTGTGGAGCGTCATCTTCCACCGGCGAAGCAGGACCAAGGTGGAGGTACCTCAGCAGACCAGGTACAACATGCCTATCGAGGCGCTGTACACAGTGGTCCCCCTGATCATCGTCTCGGTGTTCTTCTACTTCACCGCGCGCGACGAATCGAAGCTCCTCGAGCTCAGCCCCAAGCCTGCCCACACCATCAACGTGGTCGGCTACCAGTGGAGCTGGGGCTTCAACTACATCGAGAACGTGGAGGGCTCGCCCTCCACCGGCGACGAGGTCCCCAAGGAGCTCGACGCCATCCCCGACAAGTTCCGCGAGGACTTCCCCAAGGACGCCGGCGGCGTCTACGACGTGGGCATCCCCGGTACTCGCAACCCGCAGAACGGCAACCCGGGCCCGACCCTGTGGCTGCCGAAGGGTGAGAAGGTCCGCTTCGTCCTGACTTCGCGTGACGTCATCCACTCCTTCTGGGTGGTGCCGTTCCTCATGAAGCAGGACGTCATTCCGGGCCACACCAACTCCTTCGAGGTCACGCCGAAGAAGGAGGGCACCTACATGGGTAAGTGCGCCGAGCTCTGCGGCGTGGACCACTCCCGGATGCTCTTCAACGTCAAGATCGTCTCTCCGGAGCGTTACCAGCAGCACCTCGAGGAGCTGGCGGAGAAGGGTCAGACGGGCTACGTGCCGGCAGGCATCGAGCAGACGGACCCGGCCAGGAATGCGGAGACGAACAAACTGTGAGCATCCTCAACGAATCCCAGGGTGCCGCGGCAGCAGACGACTCGTTCGAGGACGAGCTGCCGGTGCGGCGCAAGCAGCCGGGGAGTGTCGTCGTCAAGTGGCTGACCACCACTGACCACAAGACGATCGGCACGATGTACCTGGTCACATCGTTCGCCTTCTTCTGCATCGGCGGCCTCCTCGCGCTCTTCATGCGCGCCGAGCTGGCCCGTCCGGGCACGCAGATCATGTCGAACGAGCAGTTCAACCAGGCGTTCACGATGCACGGCACGATCATGCTGCTGATGTTCGCGACGCCGCTGTTCGCAGGATTCGCGAACTGGATCATGCCGCTGCAGATCGGCGCGCCCGACGTGGCGTTCCCGCGGCTGAACATGTTCGCGTACTGGCTGTACCTCTTCGGCTCGCTGATCGCCGTCGGCGGCTTCCTCACCCCGCAGGGTGCGGCCGACTTCGGCTGGTTCGCCTACTCCCCGCTGTCGGACGCCGTCCGCTCGCCGGGTGTCGGCGCCGACATGTGGATCATGGGTCTGGCCTTCTCGGGCTTCGGCACGATCCTCGGTTCGGTCAACTTCATCACCACGATCATCTGCATGCGCGCGCCCGGCATGACGATGTTCCGCATGCCGATCTTCACCTGGAACGTCCTGCTGACCGGTGTCCTGGTCCTGCTGGCATTCCCGGTTCTCGCCGCCGCGCTCTTCGCGCTGGAGGTCGACCGAAAATTCGGCGCACATATCTTCGACGCGTCCAACGGCGGCGCATTGCTATGGCAACACCTCTTCTGGTTCTTCGGCCATCCAGAGGTGTACATCATCGCTCTACCGTTCTTCGGGATCATTTCCGAAATCATTCCGGTATTCAGCCGCAAGCCGATGTTCGGCTACATCGGTCTGATCAGCGCGACGATCGCCATCGCCGGCCTTTCGGTGACGGTGTGGGCGCACCACATGTACGTCACCGGTGGCGTGCTGTTGCCGTTCTTCTCCTTCATGACGTTCCTCATCGCGGTACCGACCGGGGTGAAGTTCTTCAACTGGATCGGAACGATGTGGAAGGGGTCGTTGTCCTTCGAGACACCGATGCTCTGGTCGGTCGGCTTCCTGATCACCTTCGCCTTCGGTGGTCTGACCGGCGTGATCCTGGCCTCGCCGCCGCTGGACTTCCACATCTCCGACTCGTACTTCGTCGTCGCGCACTTCCACTACGTCGTCTTCGGCACCGTGGTCTTCGCGATGTTCGCCGGATTCCACTTCTGGTGGCCGAAGTTCACCGGCAAGATGCTGGACGAGCGGCTCGGGAAGATGACCTTCTGGACGCTGTTCATCGGCTTCCACGGCACCTTCCTCGTGCAGCACTGGCTGGGCGCCGAGGGCATGCCGCGCCGTTACGCGGACTACCTCGCCGCCGACGGCTTCACCGCCCTGAACACGATCTCGACGATCTCCTCGTTCGTGCTCGGACTGTCGATGCTTCCGTTCATGTACAACGTCTGGAAGACCGCCAAGTACGGCAAAAAGATCGAGGTCGACGACCCCTGGGGCTACGGCCGTTCGCTCGAATGGGCGACGTCCTGCCCGCCGCCGCGGCACAACTTCCTCAGCCTGCCGCGGATCCGTTCCGAATCCCCGGCGTTCGACCTGCACCACCCGGAGATCACGGCGCTCGAGCAGCTGGATCACCTGTCCGAGGGTGAGAAGGTCCTCGTCGGCGGCAAGGAGGACGGCAAGTGAAGATCCAGGGCAAGCTCTTCATCTGGCTGAGCGTCTTCATGCTGGCCATGGCCGTCACGTACGGCGTCTGGTCCAAGGAGCCGGTCGGTACCACCGCGCTGGTCCTGTCCTTCGGGCTGACCATCATGATCGGCTTCTACCTGGCCTTCACGGCCAACCGGGTCGACGCGATGGCCCAGGACAACAAGGAAGCCGACGTCGCGGACGAAGCCGGTGAGGTGGGCTTCTTCTCGCCGCACAGCTGGCAGCCGCTCTCGCTGGCCATCGGCGGTGCCTTCCTCTTCCTGGGCGTCGTCTTCGGCTGGTGGCTCGCCTACTTCGCCGCGCCGCTGCTCCTGATCGGCCTCTTCGGCTGGGTCTTCGAGTACTACCGGGGCGAGAACCGCACCCAGTAGGACGCGTCCGCACAGGACGTGTTGCACCCGTACGGGGGCCCTGCCCGCTCAGTGATGAGCGGGCAGGGCCCCCGTTTGCAGTCACTGAACGCGCTGGATCGGATGAATCTTCTTAGCGTGGGTTCATGAACCACACGCCGCGCATCCGCACCGTAGTGAGCTGCACTCTGCTGGTCGTGACCCTGGTAGCGGGTGCGACCGCCTGTGGAGGGCCCGACGGCGATCCGCTGTCGCTGAAGGCCCACGACGCCGCCGACCTGATCTCCTTCAACGGCCCGGCGAAGGACGAGAAGGCCGACCCCGACAAGCCCCTCGAAGTCAGCGTCAAGGACGACGACGCGAAGATCACCGACGTGACGGCCGTCGACACCGAGGGCCGCCACCTGGCGGGGGAGCTCGACGCGGACGGGAAGCGATGGCACTCCACCACCTCGCTCGCCGCGGGCACCCGATACACCGTCAAGGTCTCCACCGAGAACGGTGACGGCGCTCCCGGCAGCCGCACGTACGCCTTCGGCACGACCGCGGCCAAGAAGTTCCTGAAGGTCGCGTTCGGCCCTCAGGCGGGCACCTACGGCGTCGGACAGCCCCTCACGGCGGAACTCAGCGCTCCGGTCCCCGACAGGGCGGCCAGGGCCACCGTGGAGCGCGGGCTCCAGGTCCGGTCCACGCCCGCGGTCAGGGGCTCCTGGTACTGGGTCGACGACAAGACGCTGCACTACCGGCCCAAGGAGTACTGGCCCGCCGACGCGACCATCGACATCCGCAGCAATCTCAAGGGCATCAAGGTCACGAACGCCCTCTACGGCGCCGCCGCGAAACCCCTCAAGCTCACCACCGGTGACCGCATAGAAGCGATCACCGACGCCTCGGAGCACCACATGACCGTCCTCCGCAACGGCGAAGTGATCAACACCCTGCCGGTCACCACGGGCAAGCCCGGCTTCGACACGCGCAACGGCGTCAAGGTGGTGCTGGCCAAGGAGCAGTTCGTACGCATGCGCGGTGAGAGCATCGGCATCGCCGCCGGCTCCTCGGAGTCCTACGACCTGCCCGTCTACTGGGCCACACGCGTGACCTGGAGCGGTGAGTACGTCCACGCCGCGCCCTGGTCGACCGGCTCACAGGGCAACGCCAACGTCAGCCACGGCTGCACGGGCATGAGCACCGCCGACGCCGAATGGTTCTTCGAGACCGTGCGCGAGGGCGACATCGTCAAGGTCGTCGGGAGCGACGGCGAGACGATGACCCCGTTCGACAACGGCTTCGGTGACTGGAATCTGGAGTGGGACGCCTGGCTGAAGGGGAGCGCACTGCACGGCAGCGGCACCCCCGACACGGGTACCGACGTCGAGACGGCGCGGCTGCGCCCCCAGGTCTGATCCGGTCCGGGAGTGCGCCGCGCCGGGGGAAGCCACCGCGGAGGGGTTCGGGGCCCCTCCGCCTCAGGCTCCCACGGACAGCCTGCGGCGCAGCAGGGAGGCCAGGGCGTCCGCGAAGTCGACCGGGTCGACCGGATGGGTCACAGCGGCGTCCGCGCGGCTCCAGGTGGCCAGCCAGGCGTCCTGAGGGCGCCCGATCAGCAGCAGCACGGGCGGGCAGTCGAAGATCTCGTCCTTGATCTGCCGGCAGACCCCCATGCCGCCCGCGGGTGCCGTCTCGCCGTCCAGCACGCAGACGTCGACACCGCCCCGGTCCAGCGCGCTCAGGACGGCGGGCAGGGTGGCGCACTCCAGGAACTCCACCGGTGGCACGTCCGCCGCAGGCCTGCGCCCGGCGGCCAGCCTCACCTGCTCGCGGGTGTTGGCATCGTCGCTGTAGACCAGGACCGTGGCGGTCGGCTGCATTGTTCCTCCGTGACGTCTGTGTCTTCGGGGCTCTGTGGGCATGAACCGATGGGCGGATCGTACTCCGGCGGACTGCCTGTCAGCACCGGTAAAGACAGCGATTCGATGGGCCGTTCGGTGAGGACACACAGCTCTGACACACCGAACGGCACCCCCCGGAGTGAGGGCGGGATAAGCGACCGACATAATGTCGGTCGTGGCGACAGCAACGACAGTAGAAACCGGGCACGCGCACCCGTCGGTCAATCGGCCGAACCTCACCAGCGTCGGAACCATCATCTGGTTGAGTTCCGAGCTGATGTTCTTCGCGGCCCTCTTCGCGATGTACTTCACCCTGCGATCGGTGATGGGACCCGATCACTGGAAGGAGATGGCCCACCATCTGAACTTCCCGTTCTCGGCGACGAACACCACGATCCTGGTGCTTTCCTCTCTCACCTGCCAGCTCGGCGTTTTCGCCGCGGAGCGGGGCGATGTGAAGAAGCTCCGCACCTGGTTCATCATCACGTTCGTGATGGGTGCGATCTTCATCGGAGGCCAGGTCCTGGAGTACACCGAGCTGGTCAAGGACGCGGGTCTCTCCCTGTCCTCCGACCCGTACGGCTCGGTGTTCTACCTGACGACCGGCTTCCACGGTCTGCATGTGACAGGCGGTCTCATCGCCTTCCTGCTCGTCCTGGGCAGGACATACGCGGCCTCGAGATTCACCCACGAACAGGCCACCGCCGCCATCGTCGTGTCCTACTACTGGCACTTCGTCGACGTCGTCTGGATCGGCCTGTTCGCCACGATCTACATGATCAAGTAACCGGGCTCGCACCCACCCATCATCGACGCAGAAGATCCTGACACCGGGGTAATCCGTGAAAAAGCTCTCCGCACGACGACGCCATCCGCTGGCGGCGGTCGTCGTACTACTCCTCGCGCTGGCGGCTACCGGGGGGCTGTACGCCGCGTTCGCGCCTGCGGGTAAGGCGCAGGCCGACGAAACCGCCCAGTCCCTCGCCATCGACGAGGGCAAGAAGCTCTACTCCGTGGGCTGCGCCAGCTGCCACGGATCCGGCGGTCAGGGCACCACCGACGGGCCGTCCCTCGTGGGCGTCGGCTCCGCCGCCGTCGACTTCCAGGTCGGTACCGGACGCATGCCGGCTCAGCAGCCGGGTGCCCAGGTCCCGAAGAAGAAGGTCATCTACAACCAGGCCGAGATCGACCAGCTCGCGGCGTACGTCGCGTCCCTGGGCGCCGGTCCGATCACGCCCACCAAGAGCCAGGTCGACCCCTCGGGCGCCGACGTGGCCAAGGGCGGTGACCTGTTCCGCACGAACTGCGCGCAGTGCCACAACTTCACCGGTCAGGGCGGCGCCCTGACCAAGGGCAAGTACGCACCGAGCCTCGAAGGCGTGAGCCCGAAGCACATCTACGAGGCCATGCAGACCGGCCCGCAGAGCATGCCCTCCTTCCCGGACACGACCATGCCGGAGCAGGAGAAGAAAGACATCATCGCGTACATCAAGACCGTCAACGGTAGTGAGTCCGAGTCCCCCGGCGGGCTCTCGCTCGGTGGCCTCGGTCCCGTCAGTGAAGGTCTCTTCGGCTGGATCTTCGGCCTGGGCGGCCTGATCGCCATCGCCGTATGGGTCGCGGCCCACACCGCTAAGGCCAAGAAGTCATGAGTAGCCAACAGATTCCAGAAGAGAACCTGCCGGTAGAGCAGGGCACCGCGCACGGCGCGGTAGAGGGTGCGGGCGACCCGTTCGCCGACCCGGGGCTGCCGGCCCACAAGCCGCGCATCCAGGACATCGACGAACGTGCCGCGAACCGCTCCGAGCGGGCCGTCGCGCTCATGTTCACGCTGTCCATGCTGGCGACGGTCGGCTTCATCGCCTCGTACGTCATCTTCCCGGTCGACCAGATCGTCTACATCTGGCCGTTCGGCCACGTGAGCGCGCTGAACTTCTCCCTGGGTCTGACCCTGGGACTGGCGCTCTTCCTCATCGGCGCGGGAGCCGTCCACTGGGCGCGCACCCTGATGTCCGACGTGGAGGTCGCCGACGACCGGCACGCGATCGAGGCGACGCCCGAGGTCAAGGCCAAGGTCCTGGCCGACTTCGCGGACGGCGCCCGGGAGTCCGCTCTCGGACGGCGCAAGCTGATCCGCAACACCATGTTCGGTGCGCTGGCCCTGGTGCCGCTCTCCGGTGTGGTGCTGCTGCGCGACCTCGGTCCGCTGCCGGAGAAGAAGCTCCGCAAGACGCTGTGGGCCAAGGGCAAGCAGCTGGTCAACATGAACACCATGGAGCCGCTGCGTCCCGAGGACGTCGTCGTCGGTTCGCTGACCTTCGCCATGCCCGAGGGCCTGGAGGAGGACGCGCACGACTTCCAGTCGCAGATCGCCAAGGCCGCCCTGATGATCATCCGCATCGAGCCGGACAACATCAAGGACAAGCGCGAGCGCGAGTGGGCGCACGAGGGAATCGTCGCCTTCTCCAAGATCTGCACCCACGTCGGCTGCCCGATCAGCCTGTACGAGCAGCAGACGCATCACGTGCTCTGCCCGTGCCACCAGTCCACCTTCGACCTCTCCGACGGCGCCCGCGTCATCTTCGGTCCGGCCGGTCACGCCCTTCCGCAGCTGCGGATCGGTGTGAACAGCGAGGGCAACCTCGAGGCGCTCGGTGACTTCGAAGAGCCCGTCGGTCCTGCCTTCTGGGAGCGCGGATGAGTACTGCGACGGAAACACAGCGCAAGGCGCCCGCCGGTGAGCGGGTGGCCGACTGGGCGGACGGCCGGCTGGGCATCTACGGCCTGGCCAAGGCCAACATGCGCAAGATCTTCCCGGACCACTGGTCCTTCATGCTCGGCGAGATCTGCCTCTACAGCTTCATCATCATCATCCTCACGGGTGTGTACCTGACGCTGTTCTTCCACCCGAGCATGAACGAGGTCGTGTACCACGGCTCGTACGAGCCGATGCAGGGCATCCGGATGTCCGAGGCCTACGCCTCGACGCTGGACATCAGCTTCGACGTCCGCGGTGGTCTGCTGGTCCGGCAGATCCACCACTGGGCAGCGGTGATCTTCCTCGCCGGCATGTTCGTGCACATGTTCCGGGTGTTCTTCACCGGTGCGTACCGCAAGCCGCGTGAGATCAACTGGCTGTTCGGCTTCCTGCTGTTCGTCCTCGGCATGTTCACCGGGTTCACCGGCTACTCGCTCCCGGACGACCTGCTCTCCGGTACGGGTGTGCGCTTCACGCAGGGCGCCATCCTGTCGATGCCGATCGTCGGTACGTACATCTCGATGTTCCTGTTCGGCGGGGAGTTCCCCGGCACGGACATCATCGCGAGGTTCTACTCGATCCACATCCTGCTGCTGCCGGGCATCATGCTCGGCCTCGTGGTCGGCCACCTCATCCTGGTGTTCTTCCACAAGCACACGCAGTTCGCGGGACCGGGCAAGACGAACAAGAACGTCGTCGGCATGCCGCTGCTCCCGGTGTACATGGCCAAGGCCGGCGGCTTCTTCTTCCTGGTCTTCGGCTTCATCTCGGTCATCGCGGCGATCGCCACGATCAACCCGATCTGGGCGCTCGGCCCCTACCGTCCCGACCAGGTGTCCACGGGCGCCCAGCCGGACTGGTACATGGGCTTCGCCGAAGGCTTCGTCCGAGTGATGCCGGGCTGGGAGATCAACCTCTGGGGCCACACGCTGGTCCTCGGCGTGCTGATCCCGCTGGTCCTCTTCGGCGTGGTCCTGGCGGCACTCGCGCTCTATCCGTTCATCGAGTCCTGGATCACCGGGGACAAGCGCGAGCACCACATCCTGGACCGTCCGCGCAACGCTCCCACCCGTACGGGTCTGGGTGTGGCCTGGGTGACGATCTACTTCGTCATGCTGATCGGCGGCGGCAACGACATCTGGGCGACCCACTTCCACATGTCGCTCAACGCGATCAGCTGGTTCGTGCGGATCGCGTTCTTCGTCGGCCCGGTGCTGGCGTTCGTCGTCACCCGGCGGATCTGCCTCGGCCTCCAGCGCCGCGACAAGGAGAAGGTGCTGCACGGACGCGAGTCCGGCACCATCAAGCGCCTGCCGCACGGTGAGTTCGTCGAGATCCACGAGCCGCTCAGCCCGGAGCAGCTCCACACGCTCACGGCGCACGAGCAGTACAAGCCGTACGAGATCGGCCCGACGGTCGACGAGAACGGTGTCGAGCGCAAGCCGTCGGCGCTGCAGAAGCTGCGGGCCAGGCTCAGCAAGAGCTACTACGGCGAGGACAACCAGATCGCCAAGCCCACCGCCGAGGAGTACAAGGAGATCACCAGCGGCCACGGCCACCACTGATCACCTGAGCTGACCGCCACAGCAGGAGCCCCGTCCATCCGATGGACGGGGCTCTTCGCTGCCCCCGGGGCTGGATAGGGTGGAGGCGTACTTCTACCGGCTGTGGACCCAGGAGCGGACCATGAACGTTGTGACCCCGGACGGCGGCGGCAGCGTGGCGGACTTCACCTGGCCCGGCGTGCTGACCCCCCTCCTCCGCGGCGAGGACCTCGGCACGGACCAGACGGCGTGGGCCATGGACCGCATCATGAGCGGCGAGGCCACGGACGTGCAGATCGCCGGCTTCGCCATCGCCCTGCGGGCCAAGGGCGAGACCGTCGACGAGGTCACCGGTCTGGTCCGCGCCATGTACGAGCACGCCCACACCATCGAGGTGCCCGGCCGCACGGTGGACATCGTGGGAACCGGCGGCGACATGGCCAAGACGGTCAACATCTCCACCATGTCGGCGATCGTCATCGCCGGGACGGGCGCGAAGGTCGTCAAGCACGGGAGCCGGGCCTCCTCCTCGGCCAGCGGCGCCTCCGACGTGCTGGAGAAGCTCGGCGTCAATCTGGAGCTGACGCCGCAGCGTGTCGTCGCGGTGGCCGAGGAAGCGGGCATCACCTTCTGTTTCGCGGTGAAGTTCCACCCCGCCCTGCGGTACGCGGCCAGGGCGCGCAAGGAACTGGGCACGCAGACCACCTTCAACATCCTGGGCCCGCTCACCAACCCGGCCCGGGTCCGCTCCCAGGCCATCGGCGTCGCCGACCCGAAGATGGCGCCCATCGTGGCCGGTGTGCTGGCCGACCGGGGAAACTCGGCGCTCGTCTTCCGGGGCGACGACGGTCTCGACGAACTGACCACCACGGCCACCTCCCGGGTCTGGATCGTCCGCGACGGCACAGTCCGCGAGGAGGCGTTCGACCCGCGTGACGTCGGCCTCCGCCTGGTTCCCGTCGAGGCGCTGCGCGGAGCGGACGCCTCGTACAACGCCGACGTGGCCCGCCGGCTGCTCGACGGGGAGACCGGCCCCGTACGCGACGCCGTACTGCTGAACTCGGCCGCCGCGCTGGTCGCGCTGGATCCGGGCGAGGGCACCCTGAACGAGCAGCTCGCGGTAGGCATCGAGCGGGCAGCCGCCGCGATCGACTCCGGTGCGGCCAAGCGCGCGCTGGAGCGCTGGGTGGCGGCCAGCAACGCCTGACGCGGCCTACGAGGCGAGCTGAGGTCTTCCCGTCGGGATCGGGCGGGCCCGGCTCCGGCGGGCGACACCCCGAGGCGCAGTCCGGATCGCGGACTGCGCCTTGCGCGTGCCAGGTGATGTGGCAGGATGCTTGGCAGGTCATGAGTGACAGCGACTACGGCCCCGGCCCGCTGTCCGGCAACCCTCCGTCCGTGGCGGGGTGCCCCGGGTGAAGACCAGGCCGCAGGCAGCGAGGTCTGTGGCAAGCGCGGGCCCCTCGGCATCGTCGGATGCCACCCCTTGGGGTCCTTGGTCCCAGGGAGCCTCTTGTGAGCAAGCGAATGCGATAGGGCTTCGAGCCCTCCTCCGCACACCCTTCTTCTCTTCTTCTCCCCGCGCTGCCGCGCACCTTCAGGTCGCCGGCGCGAGGATTTCGCCTGCCTCTCACAGGAGTTCGCCATGTCTGTCCCCACCGCTGCCGCCGACCAGGCCATTTGTGCACCGCTGCCGGTTCTGGGAGCTGATGTCACCGTTCCGCTCGTGACGGGCGGAGACGTCACCTATGCCGCCCTCGACTACGCGGCCAGCTCCCCGGCCCTGCAGCGCGTGTGGGACGACGTGGCCGCCTACGCGCCGTACTACGGCAGCGTCCACCGCGGTGCCGGATACCTCTCGCAGCTCTCCACCGACCTGTTCGAGAGCAGCCGGGTGACGGTCGCGGAGTTCCTCGGCTGCCGCGCGGAGGACCAGGTGGTCTTCACCCGCTCGACGACCGACTCCCTCAACCTGCTGGCGGCCGCGCTGCCCGCCGACTGCCAGGTGTTCGTGTTCGAGACCGAGCACCACGCGTCGCTGCTGCCCTGGCGCGACGCCCGGGTGACCTACCTCGACGCCCCCCGCACCCCGGACCAGGCGGTCGCCACACTGGAGAAGGCCCTCGCCGCCCGTGATCCTCACGGCCCCGCGCTGGTCTGTGTCACCGGCGCGTCCAACGTCACGGGCGAGCTGTGGCCCGTGCGCGAACTGGCCGCCGCCGCCCACGCGCACGGTGCGCGGATCGTGCTCGACGCGGCGCAGCTGGCGCCCCACCACCCGGTGGACATCGCCGAGCTGGACGTCGACTGGGTCGCCTTCTCCGGCCACAAGCTGTACGCGCCCTTCGGCTCCGGTGTCCTCGCGGGCCGGGCCGACTGGCTGGTGGACGCTGAGCCGTACCTCGCGGGCGGCGGAGCCTCCCGCAAGGTCGCCCGGCGCACCGACGGCGGTGTGGACGTCGAGTGGCACACCACCGCGGCCCGCCACGAGGCCGGATCGCCCAACGTCATCGGCGTCTACTCCATCGCCGCCGCCTGCAAGGCGCTGACCGAGGCCGGTTTCGACCGGCTGGTCGCCCGGGAGCAGCAGCTGGTGACCCGGGTCCGTGAGGGCCTCGCGGAGGTCCCAGAGGTCAAGGTGCTCTCGCTGTTCGGCGACGACGCCCCGAGGGTCGGCGTCCTCTCCTTCGTGGTCGAGGGATGGAACAGCTCGCACTTCGCCGCCGCGCTCTCCGCCGAGTACGGCATCGGAGTGCGCGACGGGCTGTTCTGCGCCCACCCGCTGGTGCGGACCCTGCTGGGCAGTGAGCCGCAGGACCCGGGTGAGTGCGGCGCGCCGGAGGCCGCACCGGGGGAGAGGTCGCTCAACGCCATCCGGGTGAGCTTCGGCGCGGGCACCCCGGACGAGCACATCGACCGGTTCCTGGGCGCCGTACGTGAACTGGTGAGCAAGGGTGCCCGCTGGACCTACCGCACCGAGGAGGGCCGCTGCGTGCCCGACCGGGGCGCCGCGCAGGTCTGATCGCACGCGGTGCGCGAACGGCTCCGGCCGGGGACGGGGCGAAACGCCTCCTGTCCCCGGCCGGAGCCGTTCGCGCGGTGAGCCGTCTCAGCCGTCGAGGCCGATGGCGAAGGCCGCCTCGAGGTCGTGCTGGGAGTAGGTGCGGAAGGCCACGTGGGTGTCCGTGGCCTCGACGCCCTGGATCTTGCTGATCCGGCCCGGGATGACATCGGCCAGATCGTCGTGCCGGGCCACCCGGACCATGGCGATCAGGTCGTACGTACCGGTGACCGAGAAGACCTCACTGACGCTGTCCAGCGCGGCGATGGCCTCGGCGATCTCGGGAATCCGGTCCACGCTGGTCTTGATGAGCACGATCGCGGTGATCACGGCTGGCTTTCTCCCTCGGTGGCCGTGGCTGGAGACTTCACTCTAGTCCCCCGGAACCGCACCCAGGCGTAGAGGAACCCGGCCGCGAAACCCGCCACGTGGGCGAGGTACGCCACGCCCGGGCCGCTGCCCGCGCTCCGCGCCGCCAGCCACTGGAGGACGAACCAGAAGACGAGCACGATCCAGGCGGGGAAGCGCAGCGGAAGGAAGAAGAGGAAGGGGAACAGGCTGGTGACCCGGGCCTTGGGGAAGAGGTAGAGGAACGCTCCGAGCACCGCGGAGATCGCCCCCGACGCGCCGACCAGCGTCTGGTCGGAGTCCGCGTGCACGACCGCGTACGCGACCAGGGCGAAATAGCCGCACACGAGGTAGAAGAGGGTGAACTCGACGCGGCCCATGCGTTCCTCGGCCATCGCGCCGAAGACGTAGAGGAAGAGCATGTTGCCCAGCAGGTGCAGCCAGCTGCCGTGGACGAAGAGCGCGGTCAGAGGGGTCAGCGCCGCGTGGGCCGAGCCGGCCAGGAGCTCGCTGGGGATCACTCCCCACCGCTCGAAGTACCCGGCCTGAGCGGCCAGGAGTGCGTCGGCGTCGCCGTAGACGGGGTTGAACCCGGAGAGCGGGCTCATCAGGAAGACGGCACAGCACAACGCCATCAGCCCGTAGGTGACCGGGGCGCCGCCCGCCGCGGCCGCGGCCCCGAACTCTCTGGCCCGCTCCCGCCAGTCGACTTCCCGCAGATCGATCATGTACAGAGCATGACGCACCCGCCGAGAACGGGACAGAGCGCCTCGCCGTGCCGATAGGTATGCGGAAGGCCGTAGGGTTGCGGCAGGACATCCGCAGTTCGACGGCGCACCGCGAGATCGAAGACCTGGGCACGCACGAGACTCGACGCACGACGAAAGAGGACGCAACGATGACGACGGTTCCCCAGCCGACGGACGCGACCCGCTGGCGCTGCACGCTCTGCGGCAACCTCACGCGTTTCGACGTCACGCGCTCCTCGAAGGTCGTGGAATACGTGCACCTCGACCTGGCCGGGGAGTCGAGTGTCGAGGAGCGCGAGGTGGTCAGTGAGACCATCGAGTCGGTGCGCTGCCGTTGGTGCAACGCCGTGGATCAGATCGAGCTGGTCGACAGGCCTGGTGCCGACTCCTGACGGAGCCGCGCGGACAGACACATTGGGGTGATGGAAGGTGGAGCAGCCGACAGGCGGCGCCGGACCGGCCGACGCGGCCGACGGCACCGCGGAGTCGCTCGACCGTCCGCTGCCCGAAGGCGTACGCCACAAGGTGGTGGCGCTGGTCTCGGACGCGTTCGGCGGGCTGACCGTCGGCGAACTCCCCTCCCAGCTGCGGCAGTACGCCCGTTTCACGCCGAGCAGACGGGCCAAGTTCGCGGGTAACGCGATGGCCGCCGCCCTGGAGAGCGACCCGGTGTTCCGCCGGCGCATCGGTGAGCGGATCGGCCAGACCCAGCCGGAGCTGGCCGAGGCCCTCGAGTCCGGTGCGCCGCCCGCCGCCGCGGATCCCGTCGACGTGGCCGCCGCCGCCTACGTGCTGCGGCCGGCCGGCTGGGTCAAGCTGGTCGCCGCGGCCGGCGAGGAGGTCCAGCGGGCGCACGCCGAGCGGGCGGACGAGGAGACCAGGCGCGAGCTGGAGCGGCTGCGCGAGGAGCTGGACCGCGCCCGCGGCCAGACCCGGGCGGACACCGAACGGCTGCGTTCGGAGCTGGAGGCGGCCCGCAAGGAGACCGACTCGCTGCACCGCAAGCTGCGCAGCGCCCTCAGCGAGGTGAAGCGGGGAGAGGCCGCTCTGCGCAAGGCCGGCGCGGAGGCCGACACCGTGCGGGCCGAGTCGGCCGCCCAGGTCTCCGCGGCCGAGAGCGAGACGCGCCGGCTCAAGGCCCGGCTGGCCGAGGCGGAGGCGTCCGTGGAGGCGGGCCGCCGGGCGGCCCGGGAGGGGCGTTCGGTCGAGGACATGCGCCTGCGGCTGCTCCTGGACACCGTGCTCGACGCCGCGCAGGGCCTCCGCCGTGAGCTGGCGCTGCCCCCGTCCTCGCTCCGTCCGGCGGACGGTGTCGAAGCGGTGGAGCCCGGCAGGATGTCGCCGAAGGACATCGCGGCCAGGGCCCTTTCGGAGACCGACCCGGCGCTGCTCGACCAGTTGCTGGCCCTCCCGCAGGCACATCTGATCGTCGACGGCTACAACGTCACGAAGACCGGCTATCCGCAGATGCCCCTGGAGAAGCAGCGGTTGCGCCTCCTGGGCGGTCTCTCGGTCCTCGCGGCGCAGACCGGTGCCGAGATGACCTGTGTCTTCGACGGTGCCGAACTGGCCGTCCCCGTCCTGCTCGCCCCGCCGCGCGGAGTCCGCGTGCTCTTCAGCAAGGCCGGGGTGACCGCGGACGAGCTGATCCGGCAGCTGGCGCGCGCCGAACCGCCGGGCAGGCCCGTCGTCGTGGTCTCCACCGACCGTGAAGTCGCCGACGGGGTGGCGAAGGCGGGGGCGCGGCCGGTCGCGTCCGTCTTGCTCCTGAAGCGCCTTTCGCGCGTCTGAGGCGTCATGTGAGGCATGTGCGACTTGCCGGAATTTACGGAACGTACCGTCAAGTCACCGCTACACGCAGTGTGATGAAAGTAAAGAAGTGCCTGGTGTGACGAGATTTTCCTCGTGAGGATTTGAACTGATCACAAGATGGTCACTAGGGTCAGGCCTCGAACCTTCGCACGGTTGATTGCCCATCCGGGGCGACGGCGAAGGAACCGCCGAGTCCGTGACGTGCACGGAGCCGGGGATCTGTCAGTAATCCCCCACTACCCGGTAGGCGGCTCGAGGAAGAAGGAGCTCGCCTTCGTGGCGTCCCACCGTCGTCCCAAGCAGCCGAGCCGCGCCCGTGTGACCGTGCTCACCGCGACCGCCGCCGCGGCCGTGGCCCTGACCTCCCAGGCAGCCCACGCCGACCCCAAGCCGACCAAGAGTGAGGTCAAGGCAAAGGTCGACAAGCTCTACCACGAGGCCGAGGAAGCCACCGAGAAGGCCAACGGCGCCAAGGAACAGCAGGACAAGCTCAAGAAGCAGGCCGACGCGCTCCAGGACAAGGTCGCCCGCGGCCAGGACGAGCTCAACACCCTGCGCGGCGAGCTCGGTTCGCTCGCGACCGCGCAGTACCGCTCCGGCGGTCTCGACCCGTCGGTCCAGCTGCTGCTCTCCTCGGACCCGGACAGCTTCCTCGACCAGGCCTCCGCGCTCGACCAGCTGACGGCCAAGCAGGCCGAGTCGCTTCAGAAGATCCAGGCGAAGCAGCGCACCCTCGCGCAGCAGCGCGAGGAGGCGCAGGGCAAGCTCGCGGACCTCGACGACGTCCGCAAGTCGCTGAACGAGAACAAGAAGAAGTACCAGGGCAAGCTGGCCGACGCCCAGAAGCTGCTGAACACCCTCACCGCGGCCGAGCGGGCCAAGATGGCCGAGGAGGAGCAGCGCGCCAGCCGCGCCGCCGGTGACCGGGTCGAACTCGGCAACGAGGTCCCCGCGTCCGCCCGTGGCGCCGCCGCCCTCCAGGCCGCCTCCACGCAGCAGGGCAAGGCGTACGTCTCCGGTGCCACCGGTCCCAACGCCTACGACTGCTCGGGTCTGACCCAGTGGGCCTACGCCCAGGCCGGCGTCCAGATCACCCGCACCACGTACACCCAGATCAACGACGGTGTCCGGATCGGCCGCAGCGCCCTGAAGCCGGGCGACCTGGTCTTCTTCAATAACACGTCGCACGTCGGCCTGTACGCGGGCAACAACCAGATCCTGCACGCCCCCAAGCCCGGCGCCGTGGTCCGCTACGAGTCGATGGACTACATGGGCACCTTCCAGTTCGGCGTGCGCGTCTGACGCCCGATCGGGCGAATCACGGCACCCCCCGACTGAGCCCCGCCCTGCCGGAGACCACAGGTCACCGGCAGGGCGGGGCTGTTTCGTCCGCATTCACCTGCCCGGCGTGGCCGTTGGTCACGGGGTAGCCGTCCGGTTACTGTCTGCGCTGCCGCGCAGCTCCCGGTCGTCGTTCCGCCCGCCCCGGGCGGCAGGGGCCGCGCACGTCTGCGTACAGCGGAAGGGAGTGCGGCTTCCTGTGGTGTCGCATCGCCGCCCCACCCGGCCCGGCCTCGACCGAGGTGTCCGGGCCACCGTCCTGTCCGCCGCCGTGGCCACCGCTGCGGCCGCCCTCGGTGCGGCGCCCGCGGGCGCCGCACCCGAGGAGACCCGCGAGACGGCCAAGGAGGCCGTCGACCGGTTGTACACGGAGGCCGAGCGCGCCACCGAGCGGTACAACGGCGCCAGGGAGAACATCGGCCTCCAGCGCGGCCGGATCGCCAGGGCCCAGGACGCGGCGGCCCGGACGCAGGAGGACATCAACCGGCTGCGGGCGTCCCTCGGCTCGATGGCGGGCGCGCAGTACCGCTCGGGAGGCATCGACCCCTCGGTCGCCCTCCTGCTCTCCTCCGACCCGGACACCTTCCTGGACCGGGCCGCAGCCCTGGACCGTGCGGGCGAGCGCCGGGCGGTGACGCTGGGCAAGCTGCGGCACGCCCAGCGCAAGATCGCCCAGAGCCGCGCGGAGGCCGCCGGGGCGCTGGCCGCCCTGGAGCGCGACCGCGCGGCGCTGGCCCGCCACAAGAACACCGTGGAGGCGAAGCTGGACCGGGCCCGGCAGTTGCTGCGCACGCTGCCGGGAACCGACCGGGAGGCCCTCGGCCGCGCCTCGCGCTCCGCCTCCCCGGGGACGCTCACCGCGGACGCCCCCGGCTCCGCGCGCGGCCTGGCGGCCCTCATGGCGGCCCGGCAGGCGCTGGGACGCCCGTACGTCTGGGGCGCCACCGGCCCCGCCGGATTCGACTGCTCCGGGCTGATGCAGTGGGCGTACGCGCAGGCCGGGGTCGCCCTGCCCCGGACCTCGCAGGCCCAGCGGTACGCGGGCCGCGTGGTGCCGCTGTCGCAGGCGCGGCCCGGCGATCTCGTCGCCTACCGCGCGGACGCGAGCCACATCGGGATGTACGCGGGAAACGGCCAGGTCATCCATGCCCCGTACCCCGGCGCACCGGTGCGCTACGACCCCGTCGGCATGATGCCCGTCTCCTCGGTCACCCGCGTCTGACCGTACGATCGGCTCCATGGCTGTTCGGACGCGGGACGCACGGCGGGGCCGCACCGGCGGCCGGAGCACGGCGGCTGCCGTGCTCGCCGTCCTGCTGCTCGCGCCCGCCTGTGCCGGCCCCCGGGACGCGCCCGCCGGCATGACCGCCGAGGAGGTCGGCGCCACCCTGGACCGCCGGGCCGCGGCCGTCCTGGCGCACGACACCGCCGCGTACCTGGCCGCGCTCGACCCCCGCGCCACGTCCTTCCGGGCCGCCCAGCGCACCGAACTGCGCAATCTCGCCGACGTGCCGCTGGAGTCCTGGGCGTACGAGGTGAAGGACGTGAAGGACGGGACCGCGGACCGGGTCACCGCCGAGGTCGAACTGCGCTACCGGATCAAGGGCTACGACAAGGCCCCCATGTCCTCCTCCCGCACGGTGGAGCTGGTCCGCCGAGGCGAGGACCGCACCTGGTACGTCGCCGCCGACCGGGCCGCCGAAGGGTCCCCCGGGCAGCTCTGGCAACAGGGTGACGTCGAGGTCGTACGTGGCACGCACAGCCTCGTCCTCGGGGTCGGCCGCCGTACCGCCGAGCTGCGCCGGATCGCGGACACGGCGGACCGGGCCGTCCCGGTCGTCTCCAGCTCCTGGCCGCGGCCCTGGACGGAACGGGTCGTGGTCCTCGTCCCCGCGTCCGTGGACGACATGGCGGGGCTCCTCGGTTCACCCACGGACAGCTACCGGGGCATAGCGGCCGTCACCACCGGTGAGGTCGGCGGGGGCGGCCGGGCGCCCGCGGACCGGGTGATCGTCAATCCGCAGGCGTACGGGATGCTCGGCGACTTCGGGCAGCGGGTCGTCCTGACCCACGAGACCACCCATGTGGCGACCCGGGCGCACACCTCCGCCGCCACTCCCGTCTGGCTGTCGGAAGGCTTCGCCGACCGGACGGCCTACCGCCGGGAGAGCCGAACCGCTCCCGAGATCGCGCCGGAACTGACCGAGGCGGTCCGCTCCGGCGACCTGCCCGCACAGCTGCCGGCCGACGAGGACTTCGGCTTCGGCGAGGACGCGGCGAAGCTCTCCCGGGCCTACGAGGGCGGCTGGCTGGCCTGCGAGCTGATCGCCCAGGACTGGGGCGAGGAGGAGCTGACCGCCTTCTACGAGGCCGTGGGGAGCCGTGCGCAGCGGGAAGGAGCCGTGGAGCAGGCCATGCACACGGTGCTCGGCACCACTCCCGAGGACTTCACCGCGCGCTGGCGGGAGTATCTGCGCGACCGTCTCGGCTGACCCCCTCCACGGCCGGTTCCCGCCGCGCCCCCGGCACGGTGTCCCGCCACAGCCGCCGTCCGGCGTCCAGCGTCGCCACGACGAGCAGATCGTTGCGTACGGCCATCAGGGCCACGCCCTCCGCGTCGCTCGCCACCACGTGCGCGAAGCCGAGCGGGAACTCCAGCAGCGTGACGGCGGTGGCCACCAGGACCAGGCACGCGGGCCGGGCCATCCGGCTGCCCCGGAACACCAGGCACACCGCGGCGAGCCCGAGCGGCCACACCAGGTACTGGGGGCTGATGACCCGGCTGGTCACGGTGAACAGGAGCACCGCGGTGAACGCCGCGTCCGCCGGGGTGTGCACCGCGAACGTACGGGCCCGCAGCCGCCACACCAGCAGCCAGCCGAAGGCCAGCACGCTCAGCGCCAGGGCCAGCGTGCTCACCAGCGCCACGTGGGGCCCGGCGAACTCCATCGAGCCGTAGCGCAGCTCGACCCGGCCCTCCCAGCCGAACTGCCGCGCCACGTGGAAGACCAGCGCCCCCAACGACTCGATCTCCAGCCCCCGGTCCCGCTGGAACGTCAGGAAGGCGAAGGCGCCGGGCAGTGCCACGGCGGCGGCCAGGGCGAGCACGGCGGCCGTCACCGCCGCCGAGGACCAGGCCCGGAGCGTCTCCCTGCCCCGGGCCGTACCCACCAGCAGCAGGACCGGCCACACCTTCAGCAGCGTCCCGAAGGCGGCCAGCGCACCCAGGACCCGCGGGTGGCGCACACCGGCGAGCAGGGCCGCCACCGCGACGGCCGTCACCATCAGGTCGTAGCGGGCGTACACGGTCGGCCCGAGCAGCGGCACGCCCACCACCCAGAGCCAGGTGCCCGTCTCCCGCGTGCCGGGGCGGCCTCCCGCGTACAGCAGAAGCCCGAACACCAGTGCGTCACACAGCAGCACGAGAACGAAGAAGGCGGAGGCGTACTCCAGGAAGGGCAGCAGATCCGGGGAGAGCACGGCGAGCGCGGCCGCCGGCGGATACTGCCACGTGACGTCGTCCAGCGGGAACGAACCGGCGCGGAGAACCTCGTACCAGCCCCGGTAGATCACCGAGACGTCGCTCGTGACGTCCGGGCCCGGCACCGTGAACACCTTGAACACGCAGAGCAGCAGCACCGCCCGGGTGAGTCCCCACACGGCCAGGGACAGGCCCCGGCTCCCCCGGCCGCTCGTACCCGTCCTGACCGTCATGCCCGCCATGATGCAGTCCACGGCTGTGCGGGAGCCGTCAGGCAGGGCCGACGGGCCGCCCGGTACTGTCGGCGGCGATGGACAAGACGCTGATCGTGACGAACGACTTCCCGCCCCGCCCCGGCGGTATCCAGGCATTCCTGCACAACATGGCGCTGCGCATGGACCCCGGGCGGATCGTCGTCTACGCCTCCACCTGGAAGCGCGGCGCGGAGGGCGCCGAGGCCACCGCCGCCTTCGACGCCGAGCAGCCCTTCACCGTCGTACGCGACCGCACGACGATGCTGCTGCCCACGCCCCGGGTCACCCGGCAGGCGGCCCGGCTGCTGCGCGAGCACGACTGCACCTCCGTCTGGTTCGGCGCCGCCGCCCCCCTCGGCCTGATGGCGCCCGCGCTGCGCAGGGCCGGTGCCCGCCGCCTCGTCGCCACCACGCACGGCCACGAGGCCGGCTGGGCCCAGCTGCCCGCGTCCCGGCAACTGCTGCGCCGCATCGGTGAGGGCACCGACACCATCACCTACCTCGGCGAGTACACCCGGTCCAGGATCGCCGCGGCGCTCACCCCCGAGGCCGCCGGCCGCATGGTGCAACTGCCGCCCGGGGTCGACGAGAAGACCTTCCACCCGGCCTCCGGAGGCGACCGGGTCAGGGCCCGGCTGGGGCTCACGGACCGGCCCGTCGTCGTGTGCGTCTCGCGGCTCGTGCCGCGCAAGGGGCAGGACACCCTCATCCTGGCCATGCCCGCCGTTCTGGCGCGGGTGCCGGACGCCGTCCTGCTCGTCGTGGGCGGCGGCCCGTACGCCGGGCAGCTGAAGAAGCTGGCGGCCGAGACCGGTGTCCAGGACTCCGTGCGCTTCACCGGACCGGTGCCCTGGGAGGAACTGCCCGCGCACTACGGCGCGGGCGACGTCTTCGCCATGCCCTGCCGGACCCGGCGCGGCGGACTCGACGTCGAGGGCCTCGGCATCGTCTACCTGGAGGCGTCGGCGACCGGACTGCCCGTCGTCGCGGGCGACTCGGGCGGCGCCCCGGACGCCGTGCTCGACGGCGAGACCGGGTGGGTGGTGCGGGGAGGCTCCGCGGAGGAGTCGGCCGACCGCATCGTCACGCTGCTCAAGGACCCCGGGCTGCGCCGCCGCACGGGGGAGCGGGGCAGGGCGTGGGTCGAGGAGAAGTGGCGCTGGGACCTGCTCGCCGAGAAGCTGAAGACGCTGCTCTGAGCCCGTACGAGGAGGGCCCCGCACCGGTCGCGTGACCGGTGCGGGGCCCTCCTCGTACGCGTGCGCCGTCGGATCAGCCGCGGTAGATCGACTCGACCTCGTCCGCGAAGTCCTTCGCCACGACGTTGCGCTTCAGCTTCAGCGACGGCGTGATGTGACCGGCCTCCTCGGTGAACTGCGCGCCCAGCACCCGGAACTTGCGGACCGACTCCGCCTTCGACACCGCCGCGTTGCCGTCGTCCACCGCGCGCTGCACCTCGGCCAGCAGCTCCGGGTCCTCACGCAGCGAGAACGCCGTCGATCCGGCGGGTTTGCCGTTCTCCTCGGCCCAGCGGGAGAGGAACTCCTCGTCGAGGGTGAGCAGGGCGCCGACGAACGGTCGGCCGTCGCCGACCACCATGCACTCGGCGACCAGGGCGTGCGCGCGGATCCGGTCCTCGATCACCGCGGGGGCGACGTTCTTGCCGCCCGCCGTCACGATGATCTCCTTCTTGCGGCCGGTGATCGCGAGATAGCCGTCCTCGTCGAGCGTGCCGATGTCGCCCGTGTGGAACCAGGCGTCGGCCAGCGCCTCGGCCGTCGCCGCCTCGTTCTTCCAGTAACCGGTGAACAGGTGCTCGCCGTGCAGCAGCACCTCGCCGTCGTCGGCGATGCGCACCACCGAGCCGGGCAGCGGCTGGCCGACCGTGCCGATCTTCTGCCGGTCCCACGGGTTGAAGGCCGTGGCGGCGCACGACTCGGTGAGGCCGTAGCCCTCCAGCACGGTGAAGCCGATGCCGCGGAAGAAGTGGCCGAGCCGCTCGCCCAGCGGAGCGCCGCCGGAGATCGCGTACTCGCCGCGCCCGCCGAGCACCGCGCGCAGCTTGCCGAACACCAGCTTGTCGAAGACCTTGTGCTTGACCCTCAGGCCGATCGACGGGCCTTCCGGGGTGCCCAGCGCACGGCTGTAGGCGATCGCCGTGTCGGCGGCCCGGTCGAAGATCTTGCCCTTGCCGTCGGCCTGGGCCTTGGCCCGCGCCGAGTTGTAGACCTTCTCGAACACGCGCGGCACACCGAGGATCAGCGTCGGCCGGAACGAAGCCAGCTCATCGGTGAGGTTCTTGATGTCCGGCACGCAGCCGAGCTTGATCGGCGCCATCACCGAGGCGACCTCGACCAGCCGGCCGAAGACGTGTGCGGTGGGGAGGAAGAGCAGGACGGAACACTCGCCCGTACGGAAGAGGGGCTTGAGCCGTTCCACGATGTTGCCGCACTCCGCGAAGAAGCTGCGGTGGGTCAGCACACAGCCCTTGGGGCGGCCGGTCGTGCCCGAGGTGTAGACGATCGTCGCCGGATCGTCGGCCTTGGCGCTCACCATGCGCAGGTCCAGCGTCTCGTCGGAGACCCCGGCGCCCGCCGCCACGAGGTCGCCGACGGCGCCCCGGTCGATCTCCCAGACGTGCTCCAGACCGGGGAGCCGGTCCCGCACGGAGGCGACGGACTCCGCGTGGGCGCCGCTCTCCACGACGACCGCGACCGCGCCCGAGTCGCCCAGTATCCACTGGACCTGCTCGGCGGAGCTCGTCTCGTACACCGGCACGGTGACGGCGCCCGCGCACCAGATCGCGAAGTCCAGCAGGACCCACTCGAAGCGGGTGCGGGACATGAGCGCGACCCGGTCACCGGGCTGGACACCCGACGCGATCAGCCCCCTGGCGGTGTCCCGGACCTCGGCGAAGAACTGGGTCGCCGTGACGTCCGTCCAGACTCCGGCCACCTTGCGGCTCATCACCGCGACGTCGGGATGCTGAGCGGCGTTGCGGCGGATGAGATCCGTCAGGTTGCCGTCCGCAGGGACCTCGTACAGGGCCGGAAGGCTGAACTCGCGCAAGACTGCTGCTCCTCATCGGGCTCCGGTTCCACGGCTCTGTGCGACGTACCGGATCGGTCCAAGACTGGCAGATGCTCGGTGGGGTGAGCACGACTGGACTGGCGGGACGTTACCCACCGGTACTCGGTTCCGGAAAGGGGGTTCGGGCCAGATGTCTTATGCATCACACATATCCGCGGTCCTTCGGCGCACATTAGTCCACCCGTGTCCCTATCCGGAAGTAACCGCAGGTCCGGCGGCCTCTACCCAGAGCGGCGGGCCGGGACCTAGGGTGGCCTCCATGCGAGTCGGCACACCCCGGAATCAGCACACGACCCCCACGCGACGGACACGCGTGCACGTCGTCAGCGACGTGCACGGGAACACGGAGGCGCTGGCCCGCGCCGGGGACGGCGCGGACGCGCTGATCTGCCTGGGGGACCTGGTCCTCTTCCTCGACTACGCCGACCATTCGCGCGGCATCTTCCCCGATCTGTTCGGGGTCGCCAACGCCGACCGCATCGTCGAGCTGCGCACGGAGCGCCGCTTCGAGGAGGCCCGCGCCTTCGGCCGCGAACTGTGGGCCGGCCGTGACCGCAACGAGGCGATCCTGTCCGCCGTGCGCAAGCAGTACGCCGAGATGTTCGCCGTGATGCCCTCCCCTACTTACGCCACCTTCGGCAACGTCGACGTGCCCGCGCTCTGGCCCGAGTACGCACATTCCGGTACGACCGTGCTGGACGGCGAGCGTGCCGAGATCGGCGGCCGGGTCTTCGGGTTCGTCGGGGGCGGCCTCAGGACCCCGATGAACACCCCGTACGAGATCAGCGACGAGGAGTACGCCGCCAAGGTCGAGGCGCTCGGCCCGGTGGACGTCCTGTGCTCGCACATCCCGCCGGACGTCCCGGAGCTGACGTACGACACCGTGGCCCGGCGCTTCGAGCGCGGAAGCAGCGCGCTCCTGGAGGCCATCCGCCGCACCCGCCCCCGCTACGCGCTCTTCGGCCATGTCCACCAGCCGCTGGTCCGCCGGATGCGGATCGGCGTCACCGAGTGCGTGAACGTCGGACACTTCGCGTCGAGCGGGCGCCCCTGGGCCCTGGAGTGGTGAGCGACACGGCAGCCGGTCCCTGGCCGGGGCGCGGACGGGAGGGCCACCGGCACGCGATAGCCTGCACGTGGCAGGCCTCTGCCGAACGCGACCGGTACACCGCACTGGAGGGCCACGGCGATGGCTGAACACACCAGCTCGAGCATCACGATCGAGGCGGCACCGGCCGACGTCATGGGAGTGATCGCCGACTTCGCCCGCTATCCGGAATGGACCGGCGAGGTGAAGGAGGCCGAGATCCTGGCCACCGACGACCAGGGCCGCGCCGAGCAGGTCCGCCTCGTCCTGGACGCCGGCGCGATCAAGGACGACCACGTCCTCTCCTACACCTGGAACAGCGAGTACGAGGTCGGCTGGACCCTGGTGAAGTCCCAGATGCTCCGTGCCCTCGACGGCAGTTACGCCTTGGCGCCCCTCGGCGACGGCGACCGCACCCAGGTCACCTACCGGCTCGCCGTCGACGTCAAGATCCCGCTGCTCGGCATGATCAAGCGCAAGGCGGAGAAGGTCATCATCGACCGGGCCCTCGCCGGGCTGAAGAAGCGCGTCGAGTCCGTACCGAAGGCCTGATCACGTGCGTACGGTCCTCGTCACCGGCCCTGGCGGCGCAGGCCGTACCACCGTCGCCGCGGCGACCGCGCTCGCCGCGGCCCGCAGCGGCCGCCGCACCCTCCTGATCTCCGCCGACGAGGTGCCCGCCCTCCCCGCGGGCACCGGGGCCACCGAGCGGCTCACCTCCGTCCGCGTCGACTCCGCGGCGCACTTCCGCGACGAACTCCTCGAACTGCAGGACCGGGCCTCCGGGCTCCTCGACCTGCTCGGAGCCAACCGGCTCGACGGCGAGGAGCTCACCGAACTGCCGGGCAGCGCGCAGCTCGCCGTCCTGCACGCCCTGCGCGGCGCCGCCGAGGACGGCCACGAGGTCCTCGTCGTCGACCTGCCCCCGCTCGCCGACGCGCTCGCCCTCCTCGCACTGCCCGGGCAGCTGCGCCGCTACCTGCGGCGCCTCCTGCCCAGGGAACGCCAGGCCGCCCGCGCCCTGCGCCCGGTACTCGCCCAGCTCGCCGGCGTCCCCATGCCCGCCCAGTGGCTGTACGAAGCGGCCGCCCGCAAGGACGCCGAACTTTCCGCCGTCGAGGCGCTGATCGAGGACGACGCGACGACCGTGCGCCTCGTCGCCGAACCCGGGCAGGCCGCGGGCGCGGCCCTGAGCTCCGCCCGTACCGGACTGGCCCTGCACGGACTGCGCGTCGACTCGGTCGTCGCCTCCCGGGTCCTGCCCCGCCACTCCGCCGACCCGTGGTTCGCCGATCTCGCCGCCCGGCAGGAGAAGTGCCTGGACCACTGGCACCAGGAGTGGGAACCCGGGACCCCCGTGCGCGAGAGCGCGCACCTCGGCCGTGAGCCGCGCACCGTCGAGGACCTGTCCCTGCTCGCCGGGAGCTGCGCACCGGACGACCGCACACCGGGACACGCCGGAGCCCCCTGGTGGACCGAGACGGCCGAGGACGGTGTCATCTCCTGGTGCCTGCCGCTGCCCGGAGCCACCAAGGAGGACCTCGGGCTCGTCCGGCGCGGCGACGAACTGCTCCTGACCGCAGGGCCGTTCCACCGGATCGTGCGCCTGGAGTCCGCCCTGCGCCGCTGCACCGTGTCCGGAGCCGCACTGACCGACGGCGTCCTGCGTGTCCGGTTCACACCTGACCCCGCGCTCTGGCCCCGGACACAATGAACGGCGTACCACCGTTCGGGTAACGTCGGTAGTACGTGGCCCGTACGGCCACGCAGACAACCGCGCCGCAGGAGCCCGCCATGAGTGAAGCCACCGATCGTCCCGCCGACGACGACGCGTGGGCGGAGGCCTGCGCCGAGGACCTCAAGGCGGAGAAGGCCCGACGCCGTGCCCAGTACGGACAGCAGCCGGGTTCCGCCGCCGAGGAACTGCGCAAACTGATCGACGCGGTGGCCGACAAGGTCTCCTCGCTGCAGTCGCCGCTGCTCGGCATGGCCGCGCAGGGCACCGTCCAGCAGGTGATCCGGCAGGCGAAGTCCGCCGTCGAGCCCGTCATCGAGCGCAATCCGGAAGTCTTCGACCATCTCGCCGCCGCGGGGAACGAACTCCTCGCCGCCTACCGCACCGCGGTCGAGGGCCAGGAGAACCGCTGGACCCGTGGCACCGAGGGTGCCGGAGGCGCCTCGGGCGGCACCGGAAACACCCCCGGACCCGGGAAGAAGGCGGCCGAGGACCCCTCGGACCCGCGTGACGAGGGCACCGGCGGCAGCGAACACATCGACCTGGACTGACCCTGGACAGGAAATACCCGTCCCCGGCTCGGGTACGGTTGGCCGTAGCGGGGCTCGACCGAAACTGAGGGATTCATGGGACTCACCATCGGCGTCGATATCGGCGGCACGAAGATCGCGGCTGGAGTGGTCGACGAAGAGGGCCGGATCCTCTCGACGTTCAAGGTATCGACCCCGCCGACAGCCGAAGGCATCGTGGACGCGATCAGCGCCGCCGTGGCCGGCGCGAGCGAGGGACACGACGTCGAGGCGGTAGGCATCGGCGCGGCCGGATACGTCGACGACAAGCGTGCCACCGTGCTGTTCGCCCCGAACATCAACTGGCGCCACGAGCCGCTCAAGGACAAGGTCGAGCAGCGCGTCGGCCTGCCCGTCGTCGTCGAGAACGACGCCAACGCGGCGGCCTGGGGCGAATACCGCTTCGGCGCCGGCCAGGGGCACGACGACGTCATCTGCATCACGCTCGGCACCGGCCTGGGCGGCGGCATCATCATCGGCAACAAGCTGCGCCGCGGCCGCTTCGGTGTGGCGGCGGAATTCGGTCACATCCGGGTCGTCCCGGACGGGCTGCTCTGCGGCTGCGGCAGCCAGGGCTGCTGGGAGCAGTACGCCTCCGGGCGCGCGCTCGTCCGGTACGCCAAGCAGCGCGCCAACGCCACCCCGGAGAACGCCCAGATCCTGCTGGGCCTGGGCGACGGCTCCGTGGAGGGCATCGAGGGCAAGCACATCAGCCAGGCCGCCCGGCAGGGCTGCCCGGTGGCCGTCGACTCCTTCCGCGAGCTGGCCCGCTGGGCCGGAGCCGGTCTGGCCGACCTCGCCTCGCTCTTCGACCCGTCCGCGTTCATCGTCGGCGGCGGCGTCTCGGACGAGGGCGAACTGGTCCTCGACCCGATCCGCAAGTCGTTCCGGCGCTGGCTGATCGGCGGCGAGTGGCGCCCGCACGCCCAGGTCCTCGCGGCCCAACTGGGCGGCAAGGCAGGCCTGGTGGGCGCCGCGGACCTGGCGCGCCAGGGCTGAGCCCACCCCGTTCCGTCCGACGCCCGTCGCGCCCTCCGGGGAGCGGCGGGCGTCCGTCGTATCGTGCCTCCCATGGTCACGACGCCGATGCCGCTGCCCGACTCCCGTACCGAGCCGGACGGTTCAGCCGTCATCCGGGTGCTCAGCTACAACATCCGCTCGATGAAGGACGACACCGAGGCGCTCGCCCGGGTCGTCCGCGCCTGCGCACCCGACCTGGTGTGCGTGCAGGAGGCCCCCCGCTTCTTCCGCTGGCGCAAGGCCGCCGCCCGGCTCGCCGCCATGACGGACCTCGTGGTCCTCGGCGGCGGGGCGACGGCGGCCGGCCCCTGCTGCTCTGCTCCCTGCGCGCCACCGTGGAACGCACCGAGGACGTCCTGCTGCCGCTCACCCCGGGGCTGCACCGCAGGGGCCTGGCCACGGCCGTCGTGCGGATCGCCGGGGCGCGGCTCGGCGTCGTGAGCTGCCACCTCAGCCTGCAGCGGGAGGAACGCGGGTCGCAGGCGGGGATGCTGCTCGAACGGATCGACGCGATGGGCGTCCCGCACGCCGTCGTGGCCGGCGACCTCAACGACGTACCGGAGGGGGGTGCCTTCCGGCAGCTGGCCGGGCGGCTCCAGGACTGCCGAGCCGCACGCCCCTGGGGCGGCGAGCTCACCTTCCCGCCAGGCTCACCGCGCAAGCGGATCGACGCGGTGTTCGCGACCGACGGCATCGAGGTACTCGGCTGCGGTGTCCCCGAGGACCTGCCCGGCGTCACCGGCGCGGACCTGCGGGCGGCCACGGACCATCTGCCCGTGCTCGCCGCCCTCAGGGTGCCCGCCGGGAGCTGAGCCCGGGCCGTGCCGGAGACCGGGGCCGCTCCCGCCGGAGGTCGGACGACCGCCCCGCGTCCCGGGCCCGCTCCCGCCGGAGGTCGGACGACCGCCCCGCGTCCCGGGGCCGCTCCCGCCGGAGGTCAGACGACCGCCCCGCGTCCCGGGTCGTCGTCCTCCTCGTCGTCGTGGGGCATGCGCGCCACCAGGGTGGCGAAGCCGCCGAGGAAGCCGCCGATGGAGAGCGTGGTCAGCCACCACGTCATCTCCCACTGCATCAGCACCGCGACCAGCATCAGCACCGGGCCGCCGACCACCGCGAGCCAGGCGAACTTCGCCGTCACATCGGCCTCGGGGAGCGGCGGAGGCTCCGGAGGGACGAAGTGGCCCTCCTCGCTGTCGTCCGGATCGTCGGTGTCGCCGTCCCCGGGCTCCGCCAGGCCGTAGTCACGCGGCCCGGCGACCCCGGGGGCGAAGACGACCGAACCGCCGAGCGGCTTCTTCTCCGGCGGTGCGCCGGACGTCTTCCCGCCCACTCCCTTGTCCGGGTCGTCGCCCGCACCGGACTCCGGGCCCCGGTCCAGGACGTTGAGCTGATCGTCCTCCAGCAGCGCCAGATCCTCGATCGACTTGAAGGGCTTGGCGCCCGGCGGGTCCGGCGGCTCCTCGCCGTATCCCGCGACGATCGCCTCCCAGGCCGCGGCCTCGTCGAGCGGCCGGGCCCCCTCCGTACCCTCGGGGACAGCGGTCCCCTCCGTGGGGCGCGGTTCGCGCTCCTCGTCACTGCCCGCGCGCTCCGCGTCGTGCTCAGCCACCGGACGTGCTCCCCTTTCTGCCAGCGTCGGTCGCGAGGCGGTCGATGAACCGGTAGCTCTCATCGAAGATCCGCTCCGCGTCATGGTCCAACGTCGCCACGTGGTAGCTCTGTTCCAGGAGGACCTCCTCGACCTCCCTGGACGAGATCCGGCTGAGGATCCGCGCCGAGTCGGCGGGTGGCACGACATGGTCCTGCGGACTGTGCAGCAGCACCACCGGCTGGGTGACCTGGGGAAGATCGGCGTCGACCAGCCGGAAGAACGCCCGCACCGAGTGCGCGGCGTGCAGCGGCACCCGGTCGTACCCGACCTCCTCGGCACCCGCCAGCGCGATGTCGCTGGTCAGGCCCTTCGTCGTACGCACCACATGCCGGGCGACCGGCAGCGCGTACGCCGACAGGCCGTGCACCTTGTTCGCCGGATTCACGAGCACCAGGCCCGCGATCTCGTCACCGTGCTTCGCGGCGAGGCGCAGCGCCAGGGCCCCGCCCATGGAGAGGCCGAAGACGAAGACCTGCTCGCACCGCGCCGTCAGGGCCCGCAGTTCCCGGTCCACCTCGGCGTACCAGTCCTGCCAGCCCGTGACCGCCATGTCCTCCCAGCGCGTGCCGTGTCCGGGCAGCAGCGGGAGGGACACGGTCAGTCCGCGCTCCGCCAGATAGTCGGCCCAGGGCCGCAGCGACTGCGGCGATCCCGTGAATCCGTGACAGAGGAGGACGCCGACCTCTCCGCCCTCGTGGCGGAACGGCTCGGCTCCAGGGAGGACCGGCACCGGGGTCTCCTGTTCATGAAGCGGGCGGGGGTGCGGGGGGAGTGCAAAGGATGACTTCACCGTACGCGACCGGACCGACACCGACCAGGGCCGTCACGGTCCGGGCAGGCGCCACCCGCTGCCGCGTCCGTGAGGGATACCGCCCCGAGCGGGCGGGGATGGACGCGGCGCCACAGGTTAAGGTCGGTCGCACGGCACACAGGAGGCACCAGAGTTGATCTACGGCGCAATGAAGTTCTCCATCGGCGGTTCCCTGAAGCTCGCCTTCAGACCGTGGGTGGAGGGCCTGGAGAACATTCCCGCACACGGGCCGGCGATCCTCGCGAGCAACCATCTGTCCTTCTCCGACTCCTTCTTCCTGCCGGCCGTCCTCGACCGCAAGGTGACCTTCATCGCCAAGGCGGAGTACTTCACCGCCCCCGGGGTGAAGGGGAAGCTCACCGCCGCGTTCTTCAAGGGCGTCGGCCAGCTCCCGGTGGACCGCTCCGGCGGACGCGGTGCGGGGGAGGCCGCCATCAAGGCGGGCATCCAGGTGATCGAGAGCGGCGGTCTCTTCGGCATCTACCCCGAGGGCACCCGGTCGCCCGACGGACGGCTCTACCGGGGCAAGCCCGGGGGCCTGGCCCGGGTGGCACTCGCCACGGGTGCGCCCGTCATCCCCGTGGCGATGATCGACACGGAGAAGATCCAGCCGCCCGGCCAGGTCGTGCCCAGACTCATGCGGCCCGGCATCAGGATCGGCAAGCCGCTGGACTTCAGCCGCTACCAGGGCATGGACGGCGACCGCTTCATCCTGCGTTCGGTGACCGACGAGGTCATGTACGAGATCATGAAGCTCTCCGGCCAGGAGTACGTGGACATCTACGCGACCGCCGCCAAGCGGCAGATCGCCGAGGACGCGAAGACGAAGGGCCAGGAGAGGCCCGGCGCGTAGGGGCGGCGCGGGGTGGCACGGCAAGGGGAGGAAACCGGGGGAGGGACCCAGAGGACATGGCCAGGCGTGAACGGGTCGTACGGATGTCGGTCGAGCAGCCGCTGTGGCGGGCACTGACCGCTTACCGCGTGCTGACGCTGGCCTACGCGGTGCTGCTCGCGGGCTTCGGCCGCGAGAAGTACGAGCGGCCCTGGGTAGCCCTGGCCTTCCTGGTCTTCCTCGCCCTCTGGACGCTCGTCACCCTGCCCAGGGTGGCCAACGCCGCGAACTGCACCAAGCGCTTCCTCGGCCTTGACCTCACGGTCGCACTGACCGGGATCCTGCTGACCCCGCTCGCCGACTTCGACGCCCAGCACATGGACGGCCCGACGCTCCCGTCGATCTGGACCGCCGGCTCCGTCCTCGCCTTCGCGCTCAAGGGCGGCTGGCGATGGGCGGCCTTCGCCTCCACCCTCGTCGCCGTCGCCAACATCATCGAGCGGGGCGAGCCCAGCAGGGACACCTTCCACAACGTGGTGCTGGTCTGGGTCGCCTCCATCGCCATCGGCTACGTCGTCGAGGTGGCCCGCGCCAGTGAACGCACCCTGGCCCGCGCCCTGGAGATCGAGGCCGCGACCCGGGAGCGTGAGCGGCTCGCCCGCGACATCCACGACAGCGTCCTCCAGGTCCTGGCCATGGTCCAGCGACGCGGCGCGGCCCTGGGCGGCGAAGCAGCCGAGCTCGGCCGGATGGCCGGGGAGCAGGAGGTCGCGCTGCGGACCCTGGTCTCCAGCGGCCTGGTGCCCACGACCCGGGTCTCCGAGGACAGCGCCGAGGGAGCGGTGGTCCGCGCGGTGGACACCGACGAGGCGGAGGGCGCCGAGTCCGACCTGCGCGCCCTGCTCGCCCCGCACGCCGGCTCCAGGGTCACCTTCGCCGAGCCCGGCGCCCCGGTGCTGCTCCCGGGAGAGGCGGCACGTGAGCTCGCCGCCGCGGTGAGCGCCGCGCTGGACAACGTCCGGGTCCACGCGGGCCCGGACGCCCACGCGTGGATCCTGGTGGAGGACGAGCCGGACGAGGTCGTCGTCACCGTCCGGGACGACGGCCCGGGCATCCCGGAGGGCAGGCTGGTGCAGGCGGAGGGGGAGGGCCGGCTCGGCGTCGCCCTGTCGATCCGCGGTCGGCTGCGCGACCTGGGCGGCACAGCAGAGCTGATCTCGGTACCCGGCCAGGGCACCGAGGTCGAGTTGAAGGTTCCGAAGGTTTCACGGGGGAAGGCAGGATCGGCCCGATGAGTACACCGAACACGCAGGAGTCCGAGGAGCGGGCCATCAGGGTGATGGTCGTCGACGACCATCCGATGTGGCGGGACGCCGTCGCCCGCGATCTGGCCGAGTCCGGTTTCGACGTGGTCGCGACCGCCGGGGACGGCCCGGGGGCCGTTCGCCGTGCCCGCGCCGCCGTGCCCGACGTCCTGGTGCTCGACCTGAATCTGCCGGGTATGCCCGGCGTCCAGGTCTGCAAGGAACTCGTCGGTTCGCAGCCCGGGCTGCGCGTCCTGGTGCTCTCCGCCAGCGGGGAGCACGCCGACGTGCTGGAGGCGGTGAAGTCCGGCGCCACCGGTTATCTGCTCAAGTCGGCCAGCACCCAGGAGCTGACCGACGCGGTGCGCGCCACCGCTGCGGGCGACCCGGTCTTCACACCTGGCCTCGCCGGCCTCGTCCTCGGCGAGTACCGCAGGCTCGCCTCCGACCCGGCCCCCGCCGCGCCCGACCAGCCGAAGGTCCCGCAGCTCACCGACCGTGAGACCGAGGTCCTGCGACTGGTCGCCAAGGGGCTCTCGTACAAGCAGATCGCCGAGCGTCTGGTCATCTCCCACCGCACCGTGCAGAACCATGTCCAGAACACCCTGGGCAAGCTCCAGCTGCACAACCGGGTGGAGCTCGTGCGCTATGCCATCGAAGCGGGGCTCGACGACGCCTGACCCCTGGCGGACCCCGCCCCGCAGGCGAAGGCGGGGTCCTCCTCACCCGGCTCCTCGGTCCGGTTCGCCCGGCCGGGCGGCGTCCCCGGGGCGCGGGCCGTATATTCGCGAGGACCGGCCCCACCCCCTGACCCGGGAGACGTCGTGGAAATCCTGGCATTCGGCGTGCAGTCCGACGAGAAGCCGCTGATCGAGAAGGCCTTCGCGGGTCTGCACGACGTCCGCTGCCTGGACGTCTTCCTCACCGAGGACACCGCACCGATCGCCGCGGGCTACGAGATCATCTCCACCAGCGTCAACGCCGACCTCGGAAGCAGGGTCCTGCAGACCCTCGCCGCGGGCGGCACGCAGATGATCGCCCAGCGCTCCACCGGCTTCAACAACATCGACCTCGACGTCGCCGAGCGGCTCGCCCTGCGCGTCGCCAGGGTCTCGTACTACTCGCCCCACTCGGTCGCCGAATTCGCCTGGACCCTGGCCATGGCCGTCAACCGCCGCATCGTCCGCGCGGTGAGCCGCACCCGTGACTTCGACTTCCGGCTCGACGGACTCCTCGGCCGTGACATGCACGGCCGCACGGCCGGTGTGCTCGGCACGGGGAAGATCGGCGAGGCGTTCGCCCGGATCGCCCACGGTTTCGGCATGAACCTGCTCGGCTGGGACGTCGCCGAGAACCCCGCCTGCACCGCGCTCGGCATGACCTACGTGGACAAGGAGCAGCTCTTCGCGGAGGCCGACCTGATCAGCCTCCACGTGCCGCTGCTCCCGGCCACGCAGCACCTCATCGGAGCGGAGGCGCTGTCCGCGATGAAGGACGACGCCATCCTGGTCAACTCCAGCCGCGGCGGCCTCGTCGACACCCGCGCGCTCGTCGAGGAGCTGCGGGCCGGCCGTTTCACCGGGGTCGGGCTCGACGTCTACGAGGCGGAGGCCGGACTCTTCTACGTGGACAAGTCCGTGGAGGGCATCGACGACGACACCCTCGCCCGGCTCGTCACCTTCCCCAACGTCATCGTGACCTCCCACCAGGCGTACTACACGCGTGACGCCGTGGGGCAGATCATCGACGCCACCGTGCAGAACGTCACCGACTACCTGGCGGGCCGCCGCAGCGACAACGTGCTGGTCCCGGCGCTCCCGCCGCGCTGACGGCCCGCCCGCCCGGGGGCCGCCGGAAGGTCCCGGCGGCCCGCGCGCCCCTGCCTCAGCCGAGCACCGGCAGCGCCGCCAGCAGCCCGGCCACGATCGTGGCGCCGCGCAGCGTCAGCACCGATTCCGGGTGGAACTGCACCGACGCGAAGTCCCGGCCCCGCAGCGCGTGGAGCTCGCCGGACACGGTGTCCCTGCTCGCCTCGATGCCGTGCGCACCCAGCTCCGCGGCCGCCGCGTCGTCGCAGAGCGCGGTGAAGCTGTTGTAGAAGCCCACGGTCTCGGGCCTGCCGAACAGCTCGATACGGGTCTGCGCCCCCTGGTACGGCACGGCCTTCCGTGCGATCTCCAGGCCCAGCTCCGCCGCGATCAGCTCGTGGCCGAGGCAGACGCCGAGCAGGCCGTGCCGGTGTTCCCGCACCAGCTCGGCGGTCAGCTCCCGCAGCAGCCGCATCTTCGGATCGGCCGTGTCACCCGGATTCCCGGGGCCGGGGCCCAGCACCACGGGCCCCTCGTGGGCCCGCAGGGTCTCGCGCAGTCCGGGCTCGTCGTACCGGCGCACCGACACCGTGAGGCCCGAGGAGCGCAGCAGGTGCGCCAGCATCGCCGTGAAGGTGTCCTCGCCGTCGACCACCAGCGCGTGGCCGGAGAGGTCCCGCGTGCGCTCCTGCATGCGCAGCCAGAAGGGGGCCAGCCCGCCGCGCCGGTCGTCCAGGGCCGCCTGGACCCGCGGGTCGGAGGCCAGCCGCGGACGGTCCGCCTCCGACTCCGGACGGCCCGGCCGCACGCCCAGGGCCGCGAGCACCCCGGCCGCCTTCGCGTGGGTCTCGGCGACCTCACCCGCCGGATCGGAGTGGCGCACCAGCGTCGCCCCCACCGGCACCCGCAGCCGGCCCCGGGCCGAGATGTCGGCCGTACGGATCAGGATCGGCGAGTCCAGCGTCTGCGCGCCGCCCGGCTCCCGGCTCACCAGAGCCAGGGCGCCCGCGTAGTAGCCACGGCCCCCCGGCTCGTACCGCTCGATCACCCGGCATGCGTTCTGGACGGGGGAGCCGGTGACCGTCGCCGCGAACATGGTCTCCCGGAGGACCTCGCGCACATCCAGCGAGGACTTCCCGCGCAGCTCGTACTCCGTGTGCGCGAGATGGGCCATCTCCTTCAGCCGCGGCCCGATCACGACCCCGCCCATGTCGCCGACGGTGCACATCATCTTGAGCTCCTCGTCGACCACCATGGAGAGCTCCTCGGTCTCCTTGCGGTCGCCGAGGAAGGCCAGCAGGCTCTCGGCGGTCGGCCCCCCGGCCGGGTAGCGGTAGGTCCCGCTGATCGGGTTCATCACCACGGTCCCGCCGGACATCCGCACATGGACCTCAGGGCTGGCGCCGACCAGCGTCCGGCCGCCCGACCCCGGCCGCGCCGACGCGGAGGCGTTCCCCGTGTGGACGACGAACGTCCAGTACGCACCGCGCTCACCGGCCAGCAGCCGCCGGAACAGCGCCAGGGCGTCGGCACGGCCGAAGCCGGGGATCTCACCGCCGAAGGTCCGCCGGATCACGAAGTTGGCGCCCTCACCCTGCCCGATCTCGTCCTCGACGACCCGGCGGACGATGTCCTCGTACTCCTCGTCCGGGACGTCGAAGGCGCCGTCCTCGACCCGCACGCCGTGGCCGGGCAGGTGCGCGAGCACCTCGGCCAGCGGCAGCTCACGCACCTGGTCGGCGACCAGCACGGCCAGCGGGGTCCCGTCGTCCCGCACGTCGAAACCGCGCTCGGCGATCTGCCGGAAGGGCACCAGGGCCAGCGAGGGCAGCTCACCCACCGGGATGTCGGCGAGCCGGTCGGCCTCGACCACCGGGCCGGTCAGGACCTCGACGGTGTCGTGGTCCCGGCCGGGCGTGCGCCTGTGCAGCAGGGCGAAGGGAGGGGCGTCCTCACGGAGCAGGTCGGACAGGACCGACGCGGCGTCCTCGGCACGGTCGGGCACGGTCTCGGGCATGTGCGTTCCTCTTCCTGACGGAGGAACGGCTCCCGGCTCCGGAACGCAGAGAAGGCCGCCCCTCGGGCGGCCTTCGCGAAGTCTGTAAGCGCGATGAGTCAGCGGGCCGCCGGATGAGCGGTCCACCACCAGTTCTGGGTCGTCTGCGCGAACATGCCACGTACCCTAGCGGAAGTGGTGGACGGACGAGCGCGCGTCTCATGTGTTGAGCGGCCGGACGGGACGCGCTCGCCGACCCCGTAATGTTGTCGGTGTGACCGTGAACGCCAATACCTCCGTCGCCGGTGGCCACACCTGGCGAGACCTTCCCGCGGCGCAGCAGCCCGAGTACCCCGATGCCGAGGCTCTGCGCGACGTACTCGCGGACCTCGAGTCATATCCTCCGCTCGTCTTCGCGGGCGAGTGCGACCAGCTGCGCGCCCGGCTGGGAGCCGTCGCCAAGGGCGAGGCGTTCCTGCTGCAGGGCGGTGACTGCGCCGAGGCCTTCGACGGTGTGTCCGCCGAGCACATCCGGGCCAAGCTGAAGACCCTGCTCCAGATGAGCGCCGTCCTGACGTACGCGGCCTCCGTGCCGGTCGTCAAGATCGGCCGGATCGCCGGGCAGTACTCCAAGCCGCGCTCCAAGCCGACCGAGACCCGCGACGGCGTGACGCTGCCGACCTACCGCGGCGACTCCGTCAACGGCTTCGAGTTCACCGAGGCCTCCCGCATCCCCGACCCCCAGCGGCTGAAGCAGATGTACCACGCGTCCGCCTCCACGCTGAACCTGGTGCGCGCCTTCACCACCGGTGGTTACGCGGACCTGCGCCAGGTGCACGCCTGGAACCAGGACTTCGTGAAGTCCTCGCCGTCCGGACAGCGTTACGAGGCCCTGGCGCGCGAGATCGACAACGCGCTGAACTTCATGAAGGCGTGCGGCACGGACCCGGCGGAGTTCAAGGCCGTCGAGTTCTTCGCCTCGCACGAGGCGCTGCTGCTGGACTACGAGTCGTCGCTGACCCGCACCGACTCGCGGACCGGTCACCTGTACGACACCTCGGGCCACATGGTCTGGGTCGGTGAGCGCACCCGCCAGATGGACGGCGCGCACATCGAGTTCGCCTCGAAGATCCGCAACCCCATCGGGATCAAGCTCGGCCCGACGACGACCGTCGACGAGGCGCTCGGCTACATCGACCGCCTCGACCCCGAGCGGGAGCCGGGCCGGCTCACCTTCATCGTCCGTATGGGCGCCGACAAGGTCCGCGACAAGCTGCCCGAGCTGGTCGAGAAGGTCACCGCCTCCGGAGCCAAGGTGGTGTGGGTGACCGACCCGATGCACGGCAACACCTTCGAGGCCGCGTCCGGTCACAAGACGCGCCGCTTCGACGACGTCCTGGACGAGGTCAAGGGCTTCTTCGAGGTGCACAAGCAGCTCGGGACGCACCCCGGCGGCATCCACGTCGAGCTCACCGGTGACGATGTCACCGAGTGCGTCGGCGGCGGCCACGAGATCTTCGTGGACGACCTGCACCAGCGCTACGAGACGGCCTGCGACCCGCGCCTCAACCGCAGCCAGTCCCTGGACCTGGCCTTCCTGGTCGCCGAGATGTACCGCGACCAGTAGGAATCACCCCGGACGACACCTGTGGGGCACGGATCGATGTGATCCGTGCCCCACAGGTGTACCGGGGCTTTTGTGGCCGCGGGCGCGCGGGTAAGGTTAGGTTAGCCTCACCGGGAATTCGGGACGGCGCAGCGATCGACCCCGTCGGGAGGTGAACCGCATGTACGTATGTTCCTGCTTCGGCATCACGGAGGACCAGGTCAAGAAGCATGCGGACGGCGGAGCGTGCACGCCCCGGCAGATCGCCTCCGCCTGCAAGGCGGGCACCGACTGCGGCGGCTGCGTCCGCAGGATCCAGGCGCTGCTCGGCCGCGGCGACTGCGCGCGCCGTGATCTCGCGGCGGGAGGCACGGCACCGACGGGCGCCCCGGCCGGTGCGCCCGCCGTCCTCGGCGCCACGCCGGACGTCAGGCTCCCCGACGCCGCCTGAGAGGCCCGGCCGGGGCCGAGGGCCCGTCGGGGGACCCTCGGGGGATCAGCTCTCCGGCTGTTCGATCAACTGCGCGATGTAAAGCGGTTCACCGAGCTTCTCGATCAGCTCCAGCTGGGTGTCCAGATAGTCGATGTGGTGTTCCTCGTCCTCGAGAATGGACTCGAAGATGTTCGCGGAGGTGACGTCGCCCTTGCCGCGCATCACGTCGATGCCCCGCCTGAGGCGGTCGATCGCCTCCACCTCGACCTGACGGTCGGCCTGGAACATCTCGGTGACGGTCTGCCCGACCCGGACGTGGAAGAGCCGCTGATAGTTGGGCAGGCCGTCCAGGAACAGGATCCGGTCGGTGAGGATCTCCGCGTGCTTCATCTCGTCGAACGATTCCGACCGGGTGTACTTGGCGAGCTTCGTCCAGCCGAAGTTCTCCTGCATCTTCGCGTGCAGGAAGTACTGATTGATGGCAGTCAATTCGGCGGTCAGCTGTTCGTTGAGGAACTCGAGGACCTCGGGGTCGCCCTGCATCGCAGAGGCTCCTTCCAACCGGTGAACTGGGCATGTTTCCGGCGCATCCTCGCATCGAGCCACCCGGCCGTCCAGTAAGTGCACGCTTAGTATGAGTTGCCCGAATCGACTCTCCCCTGGTCATGACCACCCCTGCCTGTCTGTCACCATGGAGGCATGGGTCAGCCGGAGAGCCGGGAACGCGGCACAGCAGAACAGTCCGGGCTTCCACCGGGGCAGCGGCTGCAGCGTGGCTGGCCGGTCACCCATTACGGGCCGGTGCCCAAGTTCAAACCGGACCGCTGGGAGTTCCGGGTCTTCGGGGCCACGGCCGACGGTGACAAGCACTGCTGGAATCACCAGGAATTCACGGCGCTGCCTTTCTCTTCCGTCCTCGCCGACCTCCACTGCGTGACCAAATTCAGCATGCTCGGAGCCGAATGGGGCGGAATCCTCGCCCGCGAGGTACTGGAACTCGCACCGCCCGGACCCGGGGTGACCCATGTGATGGTCTGGGCCGAATACGGATTCAGCTCGAATCTCCGGATCGCCGACTTCGCGTCGGACCGGACGCTGTTCGCCACCCACAAGGACGGCGAACTGCTCACCGCCGAACACGGATTCCCGCTGCGTCTCGTCGTGCCGCATCTGTATGCCTGGAAGGGGCCCAAATGGGTCCGGGGCATCGAGTACATGACGGCCGACCGCCGCGGGTTCTGGGAGGAGCGGGGCTACCACAACATCGGTGACCCGTGGAGCGAGCAGCGCTACTCCTACCAGGAGGAGCTCGGGGACGGCCCCGAGCTCTGAGCGGCCCGGGACACCTACGCGGCCGCCGTGCCCCGGAGCTCCTTCAGCCGTGCCACGTCCGCGGCGTGACCTTCCTTGCCGCCGGGCGTCTCGATGACCAGCGGCACGCCTTCGGTCGCCGGGTGCCGGAACAGCTCACGGAACGGCTCGGCGCCGATATGACCCGCGCCGATGTTCTCGTGCCGGTCCTTGTGCGCGCCCACCACGTCCTTGGAGTCGTTGGCGTGGATCAGCTTGAGCCGGCCCTCACCCACGGTGTCCACCAGCAGGTCCAGCGTCTGCCGCATGCCCACGGGGCCGGTCAGGTCGTGGCCCGCCGCGTAGATGTGGCAGGTGTCCAGGCAGATCCCCAGTCTGGGATGGGAGTCCAGGGCCTCGAAGTACGGGCCGAAGTCCCAGGTCCGTGAGCACAGCGAGGAGCCCTGCCCGGCGGTCGACTCCAGCAGCAGGAACGGATCGTCGTCATGGGTCAGCTCGTCCAGCAGCGGGAGCATGTGCGTCCGCACCTGGGCGAGGGCCTCCTCGCGCGGGCGCCCGCCGGTGGCCGATCCCGTGTGCACCACCACACCCAGGGCCCCGATCTCCCTCGCCCGGCGCAGCGAGTGGCGCAGGGAGAGGACCGACCGCTCGACGGTGGCCTCGGTGTGCGAGCCGAAGTTGATCAGATACGGGGCGTGGACGTACGCGGGGACCGAGTCCGCCGCGCACTCGGAGCGGAACAGCTCGTCCTGGGCGGGGTTCCCGGGCGGTGTCGCCCAGCCGCGCGGGTTGGCGACGAAGACCTGCACGGTCTCCGCCTCCAGCTCCCGTGCGTAGCCGAGGCCGACCTTGGCCAGTCCGCCGGCCACGGGAACGTGGCCGCCTATCGGGTTGCGCATGTGCTGCCAGTCCTCGGTGGGTCTACAGGGCCTTGGTCCTGATGGTGATCGTGGATCCTTCGGCGGCCTTCTCGCCGCCCTCGACCGACTGGCTGCCGACCGTGTCGCTGAAGGAGAGGAACGGGCGGTCGACCTTGACCTCGAATCCCGCCTCCTCCAGTGTGCTCCGCGCCTCGTCGACGTCCTTCCCCGTGACATCGGGGACCTGGAGCATGCGCGGGCCCTTGGAGACCGTCAGCTCCACGGTGTCGCCCTCGGCGGCCTCCGCACCGCTGCCGGGCGTCTGACGGGCGATCTCGCCCTGCGCGTGGGCGGAGTTGACCCGCTCCGGCAGGACCTGGGCCTTCAGACCCACCTCGTCCAGCGCGGCCGTGGCGTCATCGACGGAGAGGCCGCTCACATCGGGTACGTCGACAGGGCTGCCCTTGCTGACGACCAGGGCGACCGCGGAGTCCGTGTGCCGCTCGGTGCCGGTGCGGGGATCCGTGCGGATCACCTTCCCCCGGTCGATCTCCTCGCTGAACTCCCGGGTCACCATCCCGGGCGCGAGCCCCCACTTCTTCAGCTCACGCCGGGCGTCGGCGAGGGCGAGCCCCTCGACGTCCGGGACCTTCACCGTCTCCGGGCCCCGCGAGACCACCAGCTTCACCGCGTCGTTGCCCCGGATCCGCTCCCCGGAACCCGGATCGCTGCTGATCACCGTGCCGCGCCGCACCGTGTCGCTGTAGGCGCGTTCGACGCCCTTCAGATCGAGACCCTCCTCCGAGAGGCGCTCCTCGGCGGCGCTCTGGGTCTTGCCCAGGAGGGAGGGGACCCGGGTGAACTGACCCGAGTTGATGTACCAGACGCCGGCCCCGGCCCCGAGCACCAGCAGGACGGCCACGACCGCGGCCAGCACCCCGCGCCGGCCGCGGAGGGCGAACGGCACGCGCCGCCCGAGCCCCGGCTCGGGGAGCGAGGCCTGGGGCATCTCCAGCCGGCTGGTGTGGTGCGTGGTGCCCTGACCGGCAGGGATCACCCGGGGGATCACGCTCGTACGGTCCTCGGCGGCGTCGTGCGTCTCCGCGACGGCCTGCGGCGGCATCGCGTCGAGCTGCTCCTCGGTGAGGCCCGCGCGTATCTCACGGGACACCGCGAGCAGGGCCACCGCGTCGGACGGGCGGACTTCGGGGTCACGCGCGGTGGCGGCGGCCACCAGCTCGTCCAGCCCGGCGGCCAGCCCCGGTACGGCGCCCGACGGCGCCGGGACGTCCTGGTTCAGGTGCTGGTAGATGACCTGGGCGGCGGTGTCCCCGCTGTGTGGCTTGCCGCCGGTCAGCATCTCGTAGAGCACGACACCGCAGGCGTACACGTCGGACCGGGTGTCGGCCGTGCCCTGTTCGATCTGCTCGGGGGCGAGGTAGGAGACCGTACCCAGCAGCGAGCCGGTGGTGTCCGTGGCCGTCCCCACGGCGCGCACGAGTCCGAAGTCGGCGACCTTGACCCGCCCGTCGTCCCCTATCAGGACGTTCTCCGGCTTCATGTCACGGTGGACGAAGCCCGCGCGGTGCGCGGCGCCCAGGGCGGCCAGCACCGGTTCGAGGATGTCCAGCGCGGCCCGCGGCTGCAGCGCCCCGCGCTCGCGCAGGACGTCGCGCAGGGTGCACCCGGCGACGTACTCCATCGCCAGGTAGACGTACGCCCCCTGGGCGCCCTGGTCGAAGACGCCCACCACGTTCGGATGGGCGAGCCGGGCGACCGATTTGGCCTCGCGGATGAAACGCTCGACGAACGCGGCGTCGGTGGCCAGCGCCGGGTGCATCACCTTGAGGGCGAGCACCCTGTCGAGCCGGGTGTCCATGGCCCGGTACACCGTGGCCATGCCGCCGACGGCGATACGCGCATCGATGCGGTAGCGGCCGTCGAGCAGCTGCCCGACAAGAGGGTCCTGGAGGGTCGTGTCCACGGGGCGAGTCTACGAGCTGCCACGGACACACCGGACGGTCCAGGGCCTCCCCGGGGCCGTTCCGGTGCCGAGCCGTGACAGGGGCATGCACGTGCTGTGACCAGCGGGCCGCCCCGGCGCCCGGCCTCAGAAGGCGGGGCGCTCCGGATCCAGCACCGCACGGCCCTCCGCCGGGGAGGACGCCTCGGCGAAATGGCGGCGCGGGATGCGGCCCGCCCGGTACGCCAGCCGCCCGCCGTCCACCGCGTGCCGCATGGCCGCCGCCATCAGCTCCGGCTCCTGCGCACGGGTCACCGCCGAGGCGAGCATCACAGCGGCACAGCCCAGTTCCATCGCCAGCGCCGCGTCCGACGCGGTCCCGGCGCCGGCGTCCAGGATCACCGGGACCCCGGCCCGCTCGACGATGAGCTGGAAGTTGTGCGGGTTGCGGATGCCGAGCCCGGACCCGATGGGGGAGCCCAGCGGCATGATCGCCGCACACCCCACGTCCTCGAGCTTGCGGGCCAGTACCGGGTCGTCATTGGTGTACGGCAGGACCGTGAAGCCGTCGTCGACCAGGATCTCGGCGGCGTCCAGCAGCTCGATCGGATCGGGCAGCAGGGTCCGCTCGTCGGCCACGACCTCCAGCTTGACCCAGTCGGTGCCCAGCGCCTCCCTGGCCAGCCGGGCCGTCAGCACGGCCTCGCCGGCGGTGAAACAGCCCGCGGTGTTCGGCAGGACCTGGATGGAGAGACGTTCCAGGACGGAGAGCACCGAACCCTGGACGGTCGGGTCGAGCCGGCGCATCGCGACCGTGGTCAGCTCGGTGCCCGAGGCGATCAGGGAGCGTTCCAGCACGTCGAGGCTGGGCGCCCCGCCCGTCCCCATGATCAGCCGGGACGAGAACGTGGCGGGGCCGAGGGTGAGGAGATCGTCGGACATGCTCAGCCTCCCTGGACCGCGGTGAGGACCTCGACGCGGTCACCGTCGGCGAGCGCGGTCGCGGACCACCGGGAACGTGGCACGACGGCCTCGTTGACCGCGGCGGCGACACCCGAGGGAGCCCTGGTCAGCTGCGCGACCAGGGTGTCCAGGGCGGTGCCGGAGGGGAGGGCGCGGCGCTCCCCGTTGACGGAGACGTGGACGGCGGTGGGCACGGGCTGTGTCATACGGGCTGCTCCTGCGGCGCGGGGGCGGTGTCTTCGGGGGAGGGGCTCTGTCCGGTTCCGGGGGAGGCGGGGGCGAAGCGGCTCGGCGCGAAGGGGCGGCCCACCTCGGGCAGCTCGCCGGTGGTCAGCACATGGGCCATCACGTCGCCGGTGACGGGCGTCAGCAGCACCCCGTTGCGGTGGTGCCCGGTGGCCAGGTGCAGGCCGGGCAGCGCCGTGGGGCCCAGCAGTGGGGCGTTGTCCGGCGACGCGGGCCGCAGACCGGCACGGGTCTCGGTCAGCGGCAGCTCGGTGATGCCCGGTATCAGTTCGTGGGCGTCACGCAGCAGCTCGTACACCCCGCCCGCGGTGACCGTGGTGTCCCAGCCGAGCTCCTCGGTGGTCGCACCGACCACCAGCTCACCGTCGGCACGCGGGACCAGGTAGACCTGGCTGCCGCGCACCACCGCCCGCACGGTCCGGCTGAGGAAGGGGGCGTACGCGGAGGGCACGGTCAGCCGCAGCACCTGCCCCTTGACCGGGCGCACCGGCGGCACGACGGCCTCGGGCACCCCCGCGAGGCGGCCGCTGAGGCTGCCTCCGGCGAGCACCACCTGGCCGGCGGCCAGCCGCGTGCCGTCGTCCAGGACGGCTCCCGTGGCGCGGCCGCCCGTCACGGAGAGCCGCCGGACCCAGGCACGGCGGAAGAGCACCCCGGCCCGCTCGCAAGCGGTGACCAGCGCCGAGGCCAGCCGTCGGGGATCCACCTGGTGGTCGCCGTCGACCCGCAGCCCGCCGCGCACACCGGGCGCGAGCATCGGTTCCAGCCGGCGGCACTCCCGGCCGCCGAGCCACTCGGACCGCAGCCCCGAACGCTGCTGCAGCGCGTGCAGCTCCCGCAGGTGCGCCCGGTCGTCGGAGTCCAGGGCCACGGACAGGGTGCCGCAGGAGCGGAAGCCGGTCGTCAGCCCCGTCGCCTCCTCGAGCTCGGCCACGAACGCCGGATAGCGTTCCGCCGAGGCGACGTTGAGGCCCAGGAGGGTCTGTTCGCCGTAGTGGAGCTCGGTGACGGCGGCGAGCATCCCGGCGGCCACCTGGGCGGCCCCGCCGCCCGGTTCGGGATCGGCCAGCGTGGTGCGCAGGCCCCTCTGGGCCGACCGCCACGCGGTGACCAGGCCGATGATGCCGCCTCCGACGACCAGGACGTCGGAACTGTCTGCGGAGATGCGCATGGGCGTCCAGCCCCTCCCTTCGCCGGCATGACCCGGATCAGGTTCGTACGGTCGGAGGCCGGTCAGCCTCCCTCTCAGCCCGGTGCGTCCGGGCTCCCGCGGTTGTCTTACGGTGGCCAGCCTAGACCCCGCCCCTCGCGGCAAGTAAGGGAGCAGCACACATGGCCCGTTCGCTCGACGGACTCGTCCTCTCACCCGTCGCCGACCAGGCGCCCGGCCAGGTCGGGACCCGGACCCGGTTCACGTACCACGAGCGGAACGGCCGGATATGGGCCGAGTACGAGGGCGGAGACATCGTCCACGGGCACCTCGTCGGAACACGGGACGCGGACACCCTGGACTTCCGCTACGTCCAGTTGAAGCAGGACGGGACGACCTCCTGCGGGCACTGCGTCTCGGCCGTCACCGACCTGCCCGACGGCCGTGTCCGGCTGGACGAGACATGGGAATGGGAGTCTCTGCGGGGCAGCGGGACGAGCGTGGTGGAGGAGCTCCCCGGATGACGCCACGTCACATGATTAGGGTGGACGGGTGAACGAGCAGACGCAGGAACCGGCAGCGCGGGAACGACCGCGGGACGTCGTGATCGTGGGCGCCGGCATGGCCGGCGTGCAGACGGCCGTCGCCCTGCGCGAACAGGGCTTCACGGGCTCGGTCACCCTGATCGGGGCGGAGCCGCACCAGCCGTACGACCGTCCGCCCCTGTCCAAGGCGGTCCTGCTCGGCAAGGCCGAGGACTCCGCCTTCGACGTCGACTTCGAGGCGCTGGACATCACACTGCGCCTGGGGCTGCACGTGACCGGCCTGCGTGCCGGAGCACACGAACTGGACACCGCCGAGGGGCCCGTCGCCTACGACGCCCTGGTCCTCGCCACCGGAGCGGAACCCGTCGGACTGCCGGGCTCCGAGGGCGTCCCCGGAGTCCACCTGCTGCGCACCCTCGACGACGCCGCACGGCTGCGGCCCGTGCTGGAGCGGCAGCACGACGTGGTCGTCGTCGGAGCGGGCTGGATCGGCGCGGAGTTCGCCACCGCGGCCCGCGCGGCGGGATGCGCGGTCACCGTTGTCGAGGCCGCCGACCGCCCGCTCGCGGGCACGATGCCGGCCGAGGTCGCCGCCCCGATGGCCGACTGGTACGCCGGGAGCGGCGCCGAACTCCTCACCGGCGTCGGGGTCGCACGCGTCGAGGAGGGCGCCGTCCACCTGGCGGACGGCCGGGTGATCCCCGCCGGGGCGGTGGTCGTCGGTATCGGCGCCCGGCCCGCGACCGCCTGGCTCGCGGGCTCGGGCATCGCACTCGGTCCGGACGGCTCGGTCACCACCGACAGCTCGCTGCGCACCTCACTGCCCGATGTCCACGCGGTGGGCGACTGCGCGTCCTTCCCCTCGGCCCGCTACGGGGAGCGGCTCCTCGTCCACCACTGGGACAACGCGCTCCAGGGACCCCGGACGGTCGCCGCCGCCCTCGCGGGGGGTGCGGAGACGGCGTACGACCCGGTGCCCTACTTCTGGTCCGAGCAGTTCGGGCGCTTCGTCCAGTACGCCGGCCATCACGCCGGTGCCGACACGCTGCTGTGGCGGGGTGACCCCGCGGACCCGTCCTGGACGGTCTGCTGGCTGCGGCAGGGGGTCCTGGTGGCCGTGCTGGCCGTCAGCAGGCCCCGCGACCTGGCGCAGGGACGCAGGCTCGTCGAAGCCGGTGCACGGATCGATCCGGCACGGGCCGCGGACTCCTCCGTACCGCTGAAATCGACGGCTCTCTAGCGGCGGGCACGGCCACGTACGCCCGGCCCGGGTACCGACTGTCGGTCCGGGATGGCACGCTTGTCCCTGTGACCGAGATTGACGCAAAGATCGATGCTCTCGTCCCCGCATGGCTCCACCTTCCCGACATCGCGGAAATGCTCGATGTCGAGGTGACGCGCGTACGGCAGCTGGTCAAGGAAGGCCAGCTGATCGCCGTACGACGTGGTGAGAACCGCGCGCTCCAGGTGCCTGCCGCCTTCATCGACGGCGACAAGGTGGTCAAGGGCCTCGTAGGCACCCTGACGCTCCTGAGGGACGACGGCTACAACGACGAAGAGATGCTGGACTGGCTCTTCACCCCCGACCCGAGCCTGCCCGGAACCCCCGCGCAGGCCCTGAGCGAGAATCGCGGTACGGAGGTGAAGCGCCGGGCCCAGGCGCTCGCCGTCTGACCGGCGGACCGTGAGCGGAGTGCGGGCCGTGGCATACGCGGCCCGCACTCCGCCGTCACCGGACCAGTCGGTACGGTGGCCCGCCGACGTACGGACGATTCGTCACCGCACCAGTGATCCATCTACGCACCGACGGGGGAATTCATCATGTCCACGCTTCGCGACCAGCTCTCCGGCGCCCGGCTCTACCTGTGCACGGACGCCCGCAAGCGGCAGGGGGACCTCCCCGAGTTCCTCGACGCCGTGCTGGCCAACGGAGTGGACATCGTGCAGCTGCGGGACAAGGGCATGGAGGCCGCCGAGGAGCTCGAACACCTCGCCGTCCTCGCCGACGCCTGCAAGCGCCACGGCGCGCTCCTCGCGGTGAACGACCGCGCCGACGTCGCCCACGCCATCGGTTCCGACGTGCTGCACCTCGGGCAGGGAGACCTCCCGGTGCCCGCCGCCCGTGCCGTCCTGGGCGGCGACGTGGTGATCGGCCGCTCCACCCACGCCGAGGCCGAGGTCGACGCCGCCGTCGCCGAAGCGGGCGTCGACTACTTCTGCACGGGCCCCTGCTGGCCCACCCCGACCAAGCCCGGCCGGCACGCCCCGGGCCTCGGCCTCGTGCGCCACGCCGCCTCGCTCGGCACCACCCGGCCCTGGTTCGCCATCGGCGGGATCGACGCGGGCAATCTGGACGAGGTGCTCGACGCCGGTGCCCGCCGGGTCGTCGTCGTCCGGGCGATCACCGAAGCGACGGATCCGGCCGAGGCCGCCGCGTCGCTCGCGCGGCGCGTCCGGGAGCGCGCCGTCTGACCGGGGCGCCCCGCCGAGGTGTCCGATGGGTGGACAAAATCCGCCATATTCCGGTCAATTGCGGCTCTCTGGTTGGGGTACCGCCATGCCCTGGTTAACCTCCCAGTATGGCCCTTGGCACACCTTCCACCAGGACAGATCACGCGCGCACCGTGCGTGAGCTGCTCGCGACCGGCGAGACGTCGTTCTCCTTCGAGTTCTGGGCGCCCAAGACCGAGAAGGGCGAGCGGAACCTCTGGAACGCCCTGCGCCGGGTCGAGGCCGTGGCGCCGAGCTTCGTCTCCGTGACGTACGGGGCCGGCGGTTCGACCCGCGCCGGGACGGTGCGGGCCACCCAGCAGATCGCCGCGGACTCCACGCTCACACCGGTCGCCCACCTCACCGCCGTCGACCACTCGGTCGCGGAGCTGCGCAACATGGTCGGGCAGTACGCCGACGCCGGGATCCGCAACATCCTCGCGGTGCGTGGAGACCCGCCCGGTGACCCGATGGGCGAGTGGGTCGAGCACCCGCAGGGCGTGCGGTACGCGGCCGATCTCGTCCGGCTGATCAAGGAGGCCGGCGATTTCTGCGTCGGCGTCGCGGCTTTTCCCGAAAGGCATCCCCGGTCCGCCGACTGGGACTCCGACATCGGTCATTTCGTGGACAAGTGCCGCGCCGGTGCCGACTATGCGATCACGCAGATGTTCTTCCAGCCGGAAAGCTATCTGCAGATGCGTGACCGAGTCGTCGCTGCGGGTTGCGACACCCCGGTCATTCCCGAGGTGATGCCGCTCACCAGCGTCCGGCAGCTGGAGAGATTCGCGCAGCTCAGCAACGCGTCGTTGCCTTCCGCGCTGAAAGACCGCATCCTCGCCGCAAAGGACGACCCGGCCGCTGTACGCTCCATTGGCATCGAGTTCGCCACGGAGTTCTGCGCGAAACTGCTCTCGGAGGGTGTTCCGGGGCTGCACTTCATCACGCTCAACAACTCGACGGCGACACTCGAGATCTACGAGAATCTCGGACTGCACAAGCAGTCGTGACCGGCCGTACCCGCCACCAACCGGGGCGGTGGCCGTAGGAGGGGGCGGGCGTGGGCTGGACGGTCCTCTACATCGCATTCGGCATAGTGGCGCTGTGGCTGCTGGGCGAGGTGCTCCTGCAGTACAAGGCTCGGCTGCGCTGGCGGCTGCTCGCCTTCGCCGGCTTCCTCGGTGTGGTCCTCGGCGTGCTGATCCCCTCCGTGCTGGTGATCGTCGTCGGTGCGATCGCCTTCGCGACCGGCCAGACGTACGTGACGCTCTCCTTCCGGCGCGGCTTCTCGACCGGCTGGGCCATCGGCGGCAGCCCCGGTGAGAGCCGGCGCCGCCGCAGGGCGGGCGGCGCGGAGAGCCGGGAGCCCGTGCTCGAGGTCTCCGGCCTGGAGTACGAAGGGGCGTCCCGGCAGGCGGACCCCGCCGCCCCCGCGGCGGTCTACGCGACGGAGCCGATGCCGGACGACACCGGGCAGTACGGCGTCTACACCGACCACGCCCGGACGGGCGGGGCCGGCCATCAGGACCAGCACGGCGAACAGCAGCCGCCGTACGCCGCCTACGACCCGTACGACGGCTACGGCGGGCAGGCCCCGCAGGACCCCTACGGCGGTCAGGGGAGCTACCAGGACCAGGGCGCCTACCAGGGGCAGGGCGGCTACCAGGACCAGGGCGGCCACGCGGCCGGTCAGTACGACCACGGCGCCGACCGGACGGACCACGGCGCCTACTCCGACCCGTACAACGGCGCCGGCACCACCACGGGCACCGGGCAGTACACCCCGTACGACTCCTACGGCAACGGCTACGACCCCGCGCCCTACGCCACCGGGCAGCAGCAGCCCGAGGACCCGTACGCCGGGCAGTACACGGACACCCCGCCCGGCGGGGTCTGGGTCCCGCAGCAGCGCGAGAGCGACCAGTACCCCCCGCTGCCGCCGGAGGTCCCCGTCCAGCCCGCCCCGTACGGCAACGGCTACGACACGGGCCAGAACGAGCAGTACCGCTACTGACCCGCCGGCCGGCTCCGGCACCCCGGCCGCGGGTCCACCGCACGCCCCCGACGCTTCCGAAGGCTCACTGCGAGCCGCGGAAGCCGTCGCCCTCCACGACGAGCCCCGCGACCAGGGCACCCGACATCCCGGCGTGAGCCAGCCCTCCGCCGGGGTGCGACCAGCCGCCCGCCCGGTACAGCCCCGGCAGCGGGGTGCGGTTCGCCGCGTGCAGGTAGGAGCCCCCCGCCCCGGCCAGGGCCGGGGCCGGTACCGAACCGCCCCGGGCGCCCGTGTCCGCCTCGGTCTCGGCCGGTGTACGCACCTGCGCGTGGAGCACCCGTTCGCGGAGGCCGGGAACGGCTTCGGCGGCCCGGCCGATCACCGTGTCCGCGAACCGCTCGCGAAGCGCCGCGTCCGTCCAGTCGACGGGGCCGTGCGGTGACACCGTCACCGTCAGGGTCACCGCTTCGTGCGCGTCGTCCGGGCGGGTCGTCGGATCGTCCGGACGCAGGACCGTCACCGTGGGCAGCTCAGCCGTCCGGCCACCGAACACCGCGTCCTGCTCCGCAGCCGGGTCCGCGGTGTGCACCACCGTGCGGTGGACGGCTCCGGGCTCCCGGGCGCCGCGCAGCGACAGCAGGACGTGGAAGCGGCCCGGTACCACGGGCGCGCCCGCGGGACGCCCTTCGTCCCTGACCGGCAGGAGCCCGGGTACCGGCTGCGCGCCGAGGACCACATGACCGGCCTCCACGCTCCCGCCGTCCGCCAGTTCGATCCCCGCCACCCGGCCGTCCTTCTCGGCCACCCGGACCACCTCGGCGCCGAAGACGAACTCCACCCTGCGGGCCAGACAGCGCGCGTACACCGCGTCGGCCAGGGCGCGCATGCCCCCGGCGACGTACCAGCTGCCGAAGGTCTCCTCCATGTACGGGAGGAGGGCGGCCGCCGCCGGGGCCCGGCGCGGGTCCAGGCCGTACGACAGGGCGTACCCGCCGAGCAGGGACGCCAGCCGGGGGTCCGTCAGCTCCCAGGTGCCCACCTCCGCCACCGTCCCCGCCTGCCGGGCCGAGCGCAGCAGCCTGCGGCTCCGCACCGCCGGGTAGGGGTCGCGGACCAGTGCCCGCCGGTCCTCGGGCAGTGGCTCCTCCAGCAGCGGCCTGCGCGACCGGTTCCAGGCGGTGCCCGCCCGGTCCAGGAAGTCGCCCCACCGGGCTCCGGCCCCCTCACCGAGCGCCCGGTCCAGCGCACCGGTCACACCGGCCCGCGAGGCGTTGGGCAGCGAGACCGCGGTGCCGTCCGCGAAGAGATGGCGGCTCGCCGGGTCGACCTGGGTGAGTGTGACGCACTGCTCCAGGCTCTCCTTGCCCGTCTTCACGAACAGGTCGCGGTAGACCGCGGGCAGATGCAGCAGCCCGGGGCCTGTGTCGAAGACGAAGCCGTCACGGGCGAACCGTCCGAGCGAGCCGCCGTAGGTCTCCGACCGCTCGTACACCGTCACCCGGTGGCCTGCCACGGAGAGCCGTGCAGCCGCCGCCATCGCGCCGGTCCCGGCGCCGATCACCGCAATTCGTGCCATGTCAGTGACCTTACGGGGTGCCGCCGACGGCTCATTCGTGCGGCCGGTGCCCGCCCGCCCCGGCCAGGCGCCTCTCCTCCCGGCGCTGCGCCCTGCGCCGCCGGAACCTGCGGATCCGGGAAGCCAGGAAGAGCAGTGTCACGAGGCCCAGCAGGAGGAGGGCCCCGGCGATCACGGCCGCCGCCACCGGGTTGAAGACGGCGAAGGTGATGATCCCCGCGACACCGAGGTCCTCCGCGACGCTGACCCCGGCGTTGCTGAACGGCTCGGGCGAGGTGTTGACCGCCATCCTGGTGCCGGCCTTCACCAGATGGCTCATCAGCGCGGTCGAGCCGCCGACGGCTGCCGCGGCGAGCTCCGGCAGCGACCCGCTCTCGCCGGCCAGCAGCGCGGCGACGACCGCACCGGCCACGGGCCGGATCACCGTGTGGGCCGCGTCCCAGGCCGAGTCCACGTACGGGATCTTGTCGGCCACCGCCTCGAACAGGAACAGCACCCCGGCGGTCACGAGCACATCGGTGCGCTGCAGGGACTCGGGGACCTCGTCGGTCAGACCGGTCGCGCCGAAGACGCCGAAGAGCAGGATCACCGCGTAGGCGTTGATCCCGCTCGCCCAGCCGCTCGTGAACACCAGGGGGAGTACGGACACGGACGTGATCGTAACCAGTCCGGCGGGCGCCCGGACGGGGCTTGTGCACAGTCCTGAGTATCCCTACCTAGTCCTGGAGATGAGTAGGGACGCGGATGGGCTCCCACCTGCGGGGACGGAAGAGTGGAGACCACGGAAGGGGCACGGCGCCCGGACCGCCGGCACGGGGCGGCGGAACGGCGCGGCACCCCGGAAGTATCGGGGGCACACGGCGCGGAGCTCCGGGACCACGGGGGACACGGGGTCACGGGGGAGGGCTCCGCGGCGGTACCGGGACGCCGGTCCGGTGGAATTCGGGGGGATCGAATTCCACCGGACCGGCGTCTTTTCGTCGTGGGCCGTCTCAGGGCCTCAGCGCCCGCTGACCCGGCCGTGCAGCAGCAGGGACAGGGCGGAGTGCACGTCGTCGATCGTCCGCTCGGGCTGGAACGCCTGCCAGTCGAGCGCGGCCACCAGGACCATGCCGACCAGGGCGGCGGCCGTCAGCTGGATGTCGATCTCCTCACTGAGCTCACCGCCCGCGACACCCTCCCGCAGGACGCCCTCGACGACGGCGACGGCCTCCTGACGCAGCACCAGGAGGGTCGACTGCCAGGCACGGTTGGTGCGCCAGAGCTCGGCCACGTACAGCTGGGTGAAGGCCGGGTAGCGGTCGATGAAGACCAGACCGGCCCGGATCATCGCGTCCAGGGCCTCCACCCGGGTACCGCCGCGTGCGTCCGTCGAGTCGGCGGCGGAACGGAGCGACTGCGTGAGCAGTCCGACTCCGTGCCGCAGCAGTTCCTCGAACAGCTCGGTCTTGCTCCTGAAGTTGTAGTAGACCGTGCCCTTGGCGACCCCGGCGCGTTCGGCGATCTCGTCCACCGTCGTCGCGGAGAACCCCTTCTCCGCGATGAGGGTCACCGCCGCCTCGTAGAGCTTCTGCCGGGTGACCTGGCGGCGTGTGGTGCTACTGCTGTCCATGGCCACGATTCTCACAGGTGCGGGCGCGGTCACAGACTCAGCTCCGGGTGGAGCCGGTCCAGGGTCCACACCTGCTTGCGGCGGGCGGAGAGCGCGGTCAGCGTCAGGGCGCCCGCCGTGAAGACGAGCAGCACGGCGCAGCCCTGCCAGACCGGCCCGAGCCCACCGCCCGTGATCAGCCGGCGCAGCCCGTCCACGACGTACGTCATCGGCAGGTAGGGGTGGATCGCCCCGAAGAACCCCGGGCTGGTCTGGACGGGGTAGGTGCCCCCGGCGGAGGTCAGCTGGAGCATCAGCACCGCCAGGACGAGGATGCGGCCCGCGGCGCCGAAGCGGGCGTTGAGCCACTGCACGATCGCGGCGAAGCAGCAGGTCACCAGGGCCAGGAAACCGAGCGTTCCGGCTGCGTGCGTCATCTGCAGACCGAGCTGCCAGTGCAGCACCGACATCAGGGCGGCGACCTGCAGCAGGCCGATCGCGGCCACCGGGAGCCAGCCCGCGAAGGCGATGCGCCAGGCAGGCGCCCCTGCCGCGAGGGCCCGCCGGTTGAGGGGCTGGATCAGCATGTACGCCACCATCGCTCCCACCCACAGCGAGAGCGGGATGAAGTACGGGGCGAAGCCGGTGCCGTAGTTGGGCGCCGCGTGCAGCGAGGAGGAGGCCAGTTGCACCGGGTCCGCCATCACACCGGTGCGGGCGTCCCGCTCGTCCTTGTCGTAGTCGGGGATCCTGCCGACCCCGTCGTTGAGCCCCTGGGCGAGGGTCGCGGAGCCGTCCCCCAGCCGGTACAGACCGCTCTTCAGATCCTTGGCGCCCGTGTCGAGCTTCTTGACGCCGGTGGCCAGATCGCCGGCCCCCGTCTTCGCGGTGCCGAGACCGGTGTGGAGCGCGTCGGCCCCATCGGCGACCTCGTGCGCGCCGGTGTTGAGCGCCTTGATCTTCGAGACGGCGGACTCCAGGTCCGTGTCCAGACGCGGCGAGCGCTTCGCCAGGGCGTCGGCCTGCTTCTCCAGTTCGGTCAGCCGGGTGCGGAGCTTCGTCAGGTCGCCGTTCTGGTTCTTCACCAGCGCGGCGACGTCGTCGGACACCGCGGTGACGTCCTCGGCCGCGACCTTGGCCCGCTTCAGCTGCGGGCAGACGCCCGGGTCCGGCAGCGGCTGGTCCTCGCACCGGGTGCGGTAGACCTCCGTCAGGTCGTCGGACGCCGTGTGGGCGGCGGCCGAGGCGACGGGTGCCGCTTCGGCCAGCAGGTCGAGGTTGTCGCGTACGGCCTTGGAGGAGTCGGCGACCAGCCGGGCGGTGTCGCCGATGGCCTTGCCGTTGTCCTTCAGGAAGGGGCGTACGTCCTCGGCGACGGCGTCGACCTTGTCCGCGAGCAGCTGGGTGCCGCCCGCGACCTGCCGGGACCCCGTCTCCAGGTCGCCGGCGCCCTTGTTCAGCTTCGTGATGCCCGTGGAGAGGGTGCCGCTGCCCGATCTGGCGTCCTTGAGGCCGTCCGCGAGGTCCTTGGAGCCCTTCTTCGCCTTCGTGAGGCCGCTCTCCAGGTCGTCGGCGCCCTTGGCCGCCTTCGCGGTCGCGTCGTGCAGGCCCGAGAAGTCGATGAAGATCCGGTCCAGGAAGCCGCGGGAGGCCTTGGCCGACGCGGCACTGCGGACCTCGGCGAAGACCGTCCGGGAGATCTGCCCCACGATGTAGTTGTTCGCGTCGTTCGTGCGCACCCGCAGGGCGCCGGTACCGGGGGAGTCCCCGGCACTCGATGCGATCCGCTCGCTGAAGTCCGACGGCATGGTCAGCGAGAGGTAGTACGTCCCGTCCTCGACTCCCTGTTCGGCCTCGGCGGAACCGACCTCGTGCCAGTCGAAGACCTTGGAGTCGAGCAGTCTGCCGGTTATCTCGTCACCGGCCGCGAGGTGCTCGCCCCCGGTGCTCGCTCCCTCGTCCTCGTTGACGAGGGCCACGGGTATGCGGTCGAGCCGCCCGTACGGGTCCCAGAACGACCAGAGGTAGAGCGCTCCGTAGAGCAGGGGCAGCAGGAGGAGGGCCACGAGGGCGGCACGGGGCATCCGGCCCCTGCCGAACCGCCGCAGCTCAAGCGCTGCCAGTCTCGGCGATCGCATCTGCCGTTTCCTTCCCGGTCGTCGTGTCGTCGCAGGTCGCTTCCGTCCCGGGCGCCGGGCGGGTCCGCACCGTGAGCGCGTCCTCGGGGGCCTCGCTGCACACGGCCAGCACCGTGGTTCCGCCGGCCGCGAGCGTGCGCAGCAGCTCCCAGGCCAGGGCGCGGTCGGTCGCCGAGAGTTTGAGGTCGGTGTCGTCCACGGCCAGGAGCCGGGGACGGCCCATCAGGGCGAGGGTGACCGACAGGCGCAGGGACTCCAGGCGCTCCAGGTCCCGCACGGAGGTGCGTTCGCCCTTGGGCAGCGCCGCGAGGTCGAGCCCCGTGTCCGACAGGGCGGTGTCGATGGCGTCCCGGGCCGTGGCAGCGCGTTCGGCGCGGGGGCTCAGCAGGGAGCGCAGCGATCCGTCGAAGCGGCGCCGCAGCAGGGCCCGTTCCCGCAGGTGCTCGGCGACGGTGAGGGACGGGTCCAGCTCACTCACCCCGGGGACCGGGCCCAGCGCGCTGAACCCGCGCACCGCCCCGAGCCGTCCGGGCAGACGCTCGCCGCCGACCTCGGCGTGGCCCTGTGTGGACCGCATCCGGCCGGTGAGCGCGAGCAGCAGACAGGTACGCCCCGAACCGGACGCGCCCTCGACCGCGACGAGCGATCCCGGAGGGGCGGTGAACCCCACGCCCCGGAAGGCCCAGCCTCTCGGGCCCTTCAGTCCGAAGTCCTCGGCGCTCAGTGCCGCCCCGTGCGGGCTGTCCACGACCCCACCCCCATTTTTGAACTGACTGGTCAGTGCAAAAAACTAGCCCGTACTCGGGCTCGAAGCAAAGTGCCTGGTCAGCGGCGGAATCTGAGGGAATGTCAGTGCCGACCGTCACGATGGACACAGACGGCCACCGAGCCGTCACACGACGACAGGAGGTTCGTCATGGCCAGCTCGTCCGCAGCCGCCGCCCCGCGGCGCCGCGCAGGCAGCCCTGCACCCTCACTGACCGGACCGGCGACCGACGTGCACCCCGTGCTGCGCCGCACCACCGCGCCGCCCGCCGCCCTCGACCTGCTCGCCCAGGCCCACGCGGGCCTGGAGGAAGCCGCCGGGCTCGACGTGCCCAACGAGCGGTACGCCACCGCCCACCTCGCCGCGCTGCGCACCGCCGCAGCGGTGCTCGCCGCCCGAGGCCGCCCCGAGACCGGCGGACGCCGGCGCGAAAGGATCCGCAGCGCCTGGGAGGTCCTTCCCGACATCGCGCCCGAACTCGCCGAATGGAGCGCCCTGTTCGCTTCCGGAGCCGGGCGCAGGGCGCGCGCCGAGGCGGGGATACCCGGCGCGGCCGGCAGTCGCGACGCCGACGACCTGCTCCGTGACGCGGCCATGTTCCTGCGCCTGGTCGAGCGGCTGCTGGTCCTCCAGCCCGTCCTGCCGCAGCCCCGGAAGGACGGCTCCGGACACTGGCCCGACGCGGAGTGACCGCGTGGACGGTGCGAGGCAATAGGGTGGAGACCACCCGTACCACCTGCACCGTTCACGCTCCGCCGTCCGTGGCGGCACCGTGCCGAGGAGTCAACTGCCGTGTCGGACCAGCTGCGCCCCCGCGCCTCCCTCCGTACCGCCGTGGTCTGGGAGGTCCTCAAGGACGCTCTCGAGCGCCGGGTCAAGGCGACCGGCAGGGAAGCTCTGGACGTGCTCGACACCGGCGGCGGCACCGGCAACTTCGCCGTGCCCGTCGCCCGGCTCGGCCACCGGGTCACCGTCGTCGACCCCAGCCCGAACGCCCTGTTCGCGCTGGAGCGCCGTGCGGACGAGGCCGGAGTCGCCGACCGGGTCCGCGGTGTCCAGGGCGACATCCTCGGCCTGTTCGAGGTGGTGGACCGTGCCGGATACGACGCGGTCCTGTGCCACGGGGTCCTGGAGTACGTCGACGACCCCGCCGAGGGTGTGCGCAACGCGGTCGACGCACTCCGCCCGTCCGGAGCGCTCAGCCTGCTCGGCGCCGGCCTCGGCGGAGCCGTCCTGGCCAGGGCGCTCGCCGGACACTTCGCCGAGGCCCGGCAGGCGCTGACGGACCCGGCCGGACGCTGGGGCACCGGCGACCCCGTGCCCCGCAGGTTCACCGCCGACCAGCTCACCGGACTGGTCGACGCGGCGGGCGTCGAGGTCGGCGCGGTCCACGGGGTACGGGTCTTCGCCGACCTGGTGCCGGGCGTTCTCGTGGACACCGAACCGGGCGCGATGGAGGAGCTCCTCAAGCTGGAGGCGGCCGTCGCGGAACTGCCGGCCTTCCACTCCGTGGCGACCCAGCTGCACGTTCTGGGAGAGAAGCGCGCCTGACCGGAGGGTGACACCGTCGGACCAGAGGCCGGAAAGCGGCAGTAGCCCGGCTGATCAGCAACGCAGCTGCAGACGGAGTACTGCCCGGAACACCCGATCGGGCCGCGGGCCCCGTATGATCGGGTGACACCATCCGGCATGACGGATCGGAGGTCGGGGAATCTACGCCTCAGCAGCCGAGCCGAATTGGCGGTCCGGACTGGCTATGGCTAGAGGGCGGGTTTCACGGGGGCGAATCCCTGCCTATCCTGGAAGGGCCGCATACCGGTCGCCCCCGCGGCCGACGACGAGGAGGACTCCGTGCCGCTCTCGGAGCACGAGCAGCGAATGCTCGAGCAGATGGAGCGAGCGCTGTACGCCGAAGATCCCAAGTTCGCTACAGCGCTTGAGGGAAGCGGGCTGCGCAGGTACACCCGGCGACGGGTCTACCAGGCGGTGGCCGGTTTTCTGGTGGGTATCGCGCTCCTCATGGCCGGAATGGTTTTCCAGCAGACCTGGGTCAGTGTGGCGGGTTTCCTCGTCATGCTGGGCTGTGCCGTGCTGGCGGTCACCGGATGGCGCAAAGCGCCGAAGCCCGGTGAGCAGCAGCCGGCGGGGAGTGCGAGCGGGGGCGGAGGCGAACGCCGACACCCCAGGCAGCGCCGGTCGATGATGAACCGGATCGAGCAGCGGTGGCAGCGCCGCCGCGACGAACAGGGCCAGTGAGCTTTCCGCGTCCCGGCGGCCGGTGACCGCACCGGCCACGGGACGCGGATGCGGACCGGACACACCGGGACGCGATGCCGGACCTCACATGAGGGGCGGTCGCTTCGCAGCGACCGCCCCTCACGCGTTCTCCCTCACGCGTTCCCTCACCGTCCGGGACCCCGTCTGCGCTCCCGTACCCACCCGCACACGCCCTCGGATCCGAGGAAGTCCGCAGGTGGGACGGCATCCAGGAGCTCAGCCCTGCTGACGCGAAGGACGACGCAGCCGGGCCGCCCAGCGGTCGCGCCCCACACGGGCCGACCACCGGCGGCCGAGTTCCGCCCGGCGTTCCGAGAACGCCCAGATCACCCGAACGGCCGAACGGGGCGCGAATGTCGCCCGCAGCCTGCCCCAGCGGCCGGCCGAGGCCCACAGCCCGGCCCGCACGGCCCGCACGTCCTGTGCCGGTGCGGACGCCGACCCCGGCTCGGGTGCGTAGAGCACCCGCTCCACCGCGCCCGCCACCTGGTGGATCGCGGCGGCCGCCGTGCCCTGGAGGCCGCCCAGCCGCACGACACGTGCCGCGGCCTTGCGCGGGGTCTGCGACTCGTCCGGCGGGATGCCGTGGTCCCAGGCCGTGTCGGTGATCTCCCGCCAGGCGGCCATCACCCGTGCCGCCGCGTCCGCGGGGGTCCGCCCTCCGGAGGAACCGAGCCGCCGGCCACGGGCCCGGATCCGCCAGAGCACGGGAATCAGCGGAAGCACGACGACGACCAGGGAACCGAGCACCCACAGGGCGATCGTGCCCGCCGGGGTCCCCGGATCGGAGGAGTCCACCGCTCCGGGAGCCGCGGACGCGCCGCACTCACCCTGCCTGCGCATCTGCTCGGGGCAGGACTCCGTGGCCGAGGGTGCCGCCGTGGGCGCCGCGGAGGCGCCGTCCGTGGGCAGCGTGGGATCGCTGGGGTCCTGGGAAGGCGTGTCGGGGCGGGTGTACGCCGGGGTGCTGCCCCGGGACGGCGTCGGCTCGAAGCGGGTCCAGCCCACGCCCTCGAAGTACAGCTCGGGCCAGGCGTGCGCATCGCGCAGCCCGACCGACACCGAACCGTCCGCCTGGACCGTGCCCGGGGTGAAGCCCACCGCGACCCGTGCGGGAATGCCCAGGGTCCTGGCCATCGCCGCCATCGTGAAGGAGAAGTGGACACAGAACCCCTCCTTCTCCTTCAGGAACCGCTCGATCGCCGCCGTACCGGTGCCCGACGTCACCGTCGTGTCGTAGCGGAAACCGCCCTCCGACGCGAACCAGTCCTGGAGCTTCACGGCGCGCTCGTAGTCGTCGGACGCGTCCTCGGTCACCTGCCGCGCGGTCCGCTCGACCACATCCGGCAGCGACCGGGGCACCCGTGTGTACTCACGGGCCAGGTCCGAACGCGGTGCCATCGCCCCGGCGAGCTGCTCGGCCGTCGGCTCCACCACCAGGCTGCTGACCTCGTACCGCGCGCCGCGCGTGGTCTGGCCGTCGTCGCCGACCAGGGTGCGTCCCTCGGGCTCGTAACGCCAGCGGCCCTGGATGTCCACCTCGCTCGCCGGGTAGGGGAGCGGCAGATACGTCTGCTGGTACGAGCGGGACGCGGAGATGTTCGTCCTGATCTCGGTGACGGAGACGTCCTCGCCCAGCCCGGTCGGCTGCGGCAGCCGGTCCGGGACGTCCCGCAGCCTGCGGGTCGACGGACGCCACTCGCTGCCGTCGAACTGGTCCAGGGCCAGGATGCGCAGATAGAAGTCCTGCGGGCTCGCGGAGTTGGTGCGGTACGTCATCACCTCCCGGTTCTCCGGCTGGTTCAGGTTGTTCTGCAGCGAGACCAGCGGGTTCACCGCGGAGATCGTGCCCCCGCCGCTCCCCTTGCCCGACCCGCCGCCCGTGCCGCCCAGCAGCCCGCCGTCCAGAGCGGGCAGAGCCGCCGGCACGGCGAGCGCGATGCCCAGTGTCACGGCGCCGATGCGCCGCCCCGTACGCACCGACGCGGACGCGCGCCCGGATCCCTCCAGGCCGGCCGCCAGACCGCCCGAAGTACGGGACACACCACCGAAGACGCGCCCCCACCGGGACAGCCGGTCCCGGCCCTCGGCCAGCAGGAGGGCCAGGTAGCCGCACGCCGCGAGCAGGAACCAGAGCCATCCCGCCCCGCCGTCGGAGAGCCCCGCGGCGACCGAGTAGAGCGCGAGAAGCGGAAGACCGGCCGGGGCGGCGGCGCGGAAGGTCACGGCGAGGACGTCCACGGCGAGCCCGATCAGCAGCACCCCGCCGATCAGCATCAGCCGGATGCCCTCCGTCGCCGGCGCGGGGATGGCGTACCTGCCGACGTCGTCGGCGCCCATGGTCAGCAGGTCCATGAGGTGCCGCCCCGCCTGGGGGCCGGGCAGTACGCCGAACACGGCGTGGTCCCTGGCGAACGCCATGGTCAGCGTCAGCAGTGTGACGAACACCTGGAGGGAGACCGTCAGGAACCGTGCCGTACGCATCCGGCGGGCGAGTGTGCCCACCCCGGTCTGCACGGCCAGCAGGAACGCGGCCTGCAGCACCCATGTCGAGGTCTCGACCAGGGGCAGCAGCGCTCCCGCCGCCGTCATCGTGGCCGCGAAGGCGCACAGCGCCAGTCGGGTACGCCCGCTCATGACCGACCCCCGGGGAACCCTGTCGTCGTTCCGGCCGCGGAGGACCGCACGCCGGGGTCCTCCTGGCCCGCCTGCTGCCAGAGGCGGGCGAGCTCCGCACCGGGGGGCACCGCCAGCGCCGTCCAGCCCGCCTCACGCAGCAGCCGAAGACGCTCGGAGGCCGGGGCGGGAGCCACGCTCTCCCCGCCACGTGTCCAGTCGCCGCTGTCCAGCACGAACGCGACGGCCCCGCGACTGCGCTGCCGCATCCTGGCCGCCACCGCCGCCTGCTCCTCGTCGAGATCGCCGAAGAACGCCACCAACAGCCCCTCGTCGCCGCCGCGCAGCACGTCGTGTGCGCGGGAGAGCCCACCCCCGTCGGAATGACCGACGACCGCGAGGGTGTCCATCATCAGGCCCGCCGATTCCGCGGAGTCGTGGATCGACCCCGGGAAGCCGTCGGTGTCCCCGCCGGGTGCGGCACTCCCCTCGTCGGTGAGCAGCCGGACCGCGAAGCCCCGCTCCAGCATGTGCACCAGTGCGGACGCCGCCCCGGACACCGCCCACTCGAAGGCCGATCCCGGCCCGGCGCCCTGGTAGGCGATCCGCCGGGTGTCCAGCAGCACCGTGCACCCCGCCCGCTGCGGCTGCTCCTCGCGACGCACCATCAGCTCGCCGTAGCGCGCGGTGGAGCGCCAGTGCACCCGTCGCAGGTCGTCGCCGTGGCGGTAGCCGCGCGGAATGATGTCGTCCTCGCCCGCCAGCGCCAGGGACCGCTGCCTGCCGTCGCCGTATCCGGAAGCCTCCCCGGCCAGCCGCAGCGGTGGAAGAGGCTCCGTGCGCGGGACGACGACGAGGGTGTCGTAGGCGCTGAAGGAACGCGTCAGCTCGCACATCCCGAACGGATCGTTCAGCTGCAGTTGCAGGGGCCCCAGCGGATACCGGCCGCGCAGGTCGGAGCGGACCCGGTAGGACACCTCCCGTACGCCTCCCGGCTCCACCCGGTCCAGGACGAACCGGGGCCGGGGGCCGAGGACGTACGGGACGCGGTCCTGGAGCATGAGCAGGCCCGTGTGCAGCCGGGACACGTTGTCCATGCGGAGATGGACCCGCGCCTCCGCGCCCGCCGGGACGCGCGACGGCGACAGCCGCCGGCTGCCGACCACCCGGTAGCGGGTGCGGTAGAGGACGGTGACGCAGACCAGCGGCAGCACCGCCAGCAGCAGGCCGACGCGGAGCAGATCGCCCTGGCCCAGCACGAAGGCGCAGACCGCCGCCGCCACACCGGCGGCCAGGAAGGACCGGCCGCGTGTCGTCAGACCGCCCAGAGCGGCCCGCAGGCCGCCCTTGTCGTCGCTGTCGTCCACGGGGCCCGGTGCCCCGGCCGTCATCACAGGCGCCGGGCGCCGGGCTGCCGGCCGTACACCGGGCCGCCGGGCCGGTGCTGGGGCTGCGCGGAGGCGGTGGCGCCGCCACCCGAGGTCGGCACGGGTGTGCGCTGCAGGATGTCCGTCACGACCTGCTCGGCCGTACGCCGGTTGAGCTGCGCCTGCGCCGTGGGAAGCAGCCGGTGGGCCAGCACCGCGACCGCCAGCGCCTGGACGTCGTCCGGCAGGGCGTAGTCCCGCCCGCTCAGCGCGGCCGACGCCTTGGCGGCCCGCAGCAGATGGAGGGTCGCACGCGGCGAGGCACCCAGTCTGAGGTCCGGGTGCTGACGGGTGGCGGACACCAGTTCCACCGCGTACCGGCGGACGGCCTCCGCCACGTGGACCGAGCGCACCGCTTCGATCAGCTTCACGATGTCGTGGGCGTGCGCCACCGGTTGGAGGTCGTCCAGCGGTGACGGCCCGCCGTGCACGTCGAGCATCTGGAGCTCCGCCTCGGCGCTCGGGTACCCGATGGACACACGGGCCATGAAGCGGTCGCGCTGCGCCTCGGGGAGGGGATAGGTGCCCTCCATCTCCACCGGGTTCTGGGTGGCCACCACCATGAAGGGATCGGGCAGTTCGTAGGTCTGCCCGTCGATGGTGACCTGGCGCTCCTCCATCGACTCCAGCAGCGCCGACTGGGTCTTCGGCGAGGCGCGGTTGATCTCGTCGCCGATCACGATCTGCGCGAAGATCGCGCCGGGCTTGAACTCGAAGTCCCGTCGCTGCTGATCGAAGATCGACACCCCGGTGATGTCCGAGGGCAGCAGGTCCGGCGTGAACTGGATGCGCCGCACCGAGCAGTCGATGGACCGCGCCAGCGCCTTGGCCAGCATCGTCTTGCCGACGCCGGGCACATCCTCGATCAGGAGGTGTCCCTCCGCGAGCAGCACGGTCAGCGAAAGCCGTACGACCTCAGGCTTGCCCTCGATCACACCCTCGACCGACCTGCGTACCCGCTCGGCTGTGGTGGTCAGATCTGTGAGGCTCGCTCGATCGTCATAGGTCGTCACCCGGCCCTCCTCGGCCCCTTGTGCTCGGGCCCGCGCAGAAGCTGCCCGGCCCGCCCCGAAATACGGACACTCTCCGGAGGACCCGGAGAGATGTCACACCCGCATTCTTGTTGCCGTTACCGCTTCGTGTCACTCGCCTCCCGACAAGTGAGCGTGAAATGCCGGGTGTGGTCCGTATGTCGGGGTGCTTCAGGAGGCGGGAAGGATCTCGCGCAGCTTGCCCGTCGTCACGTCGAAGACGAAGCCGCGGACGTCGTCCGTGTGCAGGAGGAAGGGCGAGGTGCGCACGCGCTGCATCGACTGCCTGACGTCCTGGTCGGCGTCCGTGTAGGCCTCCACCGCCCACGCCGGGCGCTGTCCGACCTCGAGCTCCAGCTCCTGCCGGAATCCCTCGGTCAGCGACTCCATGCCGCAGTTCGTGTGGTGGATGAGGATGATGCTGCGGGTGCCGAGCGCCCGCTGGCTGATGGTCAGGGAGCGGAGCACGTCGTCGGTGACCACGCCGCCCGCGTTACGGATGGTGTGGCAGTCGCCGAGCTCCAGGCCGAGCGCCCGGTGGAGGTCGAGGCGGGCGTCCATGCACGCGACGACGGCGACCTTCAGTACGGGGCGCGCGTCCATGCCCGGATCGGTGAACGCCTCCGCGTAATGCGTGTTCAGGCCGACCAGACGATCGGTGACCGTCTCTCCGGCAGAGGCACCGGAGGTGGTGGGGGAATCGGTCTCGGCGGAGGACTGCGCAGAAGTCGACATGGCTACGACGTTAACCTTCGCGACCGCTCGGGGCGTGTTGCGGAAGGGGACAAAGAACGTCAACGTCGCTTGTTGTGAGGTAACCCACAAGCCTTACCTGCGGACCTCCGACGGTGCGTGGTCGCCGATCACCGCCGGGACGGTGCGACGCGCTGCGCGGTTCGTTGATCGGGAATGGATCGAATGGCAGGGTGGACTAAAGTGACCCGAAGTTACCGACACGCCTGCACATTCCGCATATTTGTACATGTTTCGAGTTCCCCGTGATGTGCGGCGTACATGCGGCCCGGCCCTCTCCCGCCCGACGGCCGGCCGACGCCCCTTCCCCGGCGCCGGCCGACCTCCCCTTCCGGGCGGGTGGGGACCGGACCGCATGTACGGCCACACGGGGCAGAGCCTGAGAGGGCGCTTTGAGCCAGACCCGACACGTCCCGGTGATGCTCCAGCGATGCCTGGACCTGCTGGCCCCGGCTCTGGAGGCGACAGGACCGCAGCCCCCGGTCGTCGTCGACTGCACCCTCGGGCTCGGAGGCCACAGCGAAGCGCTGCTCGCCGCCTTCCCCGCGGCCCGGCTGGTCGCCCTGGACCGCGACAAGGAGGCGCTGAGGCTGTCCGGCGAGCGCCTCGCACCGTACGGCGACCGGGCCACCCTGGTGCACGCCGTCTACGACGAACTCCCCGAGGTCCTCGACCGGCTGGGCATCCCCAAGGTCCAGGGCGTGCTGTTCGACCTCGGTGTCTCCTCCATGCAGCTGGACGAGGCCGACCGCGGCTTCGCCTACGCCCAGGACGCGCCGCTCGACATGCGCATGGACCAGACGACCGGCATCGGCGCGGCCGAGGTGCTCAACACCTACCCGCCGGGCGAACTCGTGCGGATCCTGCGCGCGTACGGCGAGGAGAAGCAGGCCAAGCGCATCGTCTCGGCCGTCGTCCGTGAACGCGAGAAGGAACCCTTCAGCAACAGCGCCCGCCTCGTCGAGCTGATCCGTGACTCCCTGCCGCAGGCGGCCAAGCGCACCGGCGGCAATCCGGCCAAGCGCACCTTCCAGGCTCTGCGCATCGAGGTCAACGGTGAACTCACCGTCCTGGAGCGGGCCGTTCCGGCCGCGGTCCGGAGCCTCGCGGTCGGTGGCCGGATCGCCGTCCTCTCGTACCACTCCCTCGAGGACCGCCTGGTCAAGCAGGTCTTCGCGGCCGGCGCGGCCAACACGGCTCCGCCCGGACTGCCCGTCGTACCCGAGCGCTACCAGCCCCGGCTGAAGCTGCTGACCCGCGGAGCCGAACTGCCCACCGAGGAGGAGGTCGCCGAGAACCGGCGCGCCGCCCCCGCCAGGCTGCGCGGCGCCCAGCGCATCCGCGAGGAGGAGCGATGAGCGGGTCCCGCCGGGCAGGCGGCACGCGGAGGAGGACGGTGGGGGCCCGGTGACCAGGACGGCCGAGCAGATGAAGGGGAGGGCCGGCCGGCTCGCCCGGCTGATGCCGTCCGGGCCTAGCACCGCCGCCCGCACCCCCTTCGTCCTGCTGGTCGTGCTGCTCCTCGCGGGTGGCCTGATCTCGCTCCTGCTGCTGAACTCGGCGCTCAATGAAGGATCGTTCAGGCTGAGCAAGCTGAAGCGTGAGACCACCGAGCTCACCGACGAGCAGCAGGCCCTCCAGAGGGACGTCGACAGCTACTCCGAGCCCGACGCGCTCGAACGCCGGGCCAGGGAGCTCGGCATGGTCCCCGGCGGCAGCCCCGCCTTCCTGAACCCGGACGGCACGGTCAGCGGGGTGCCCGAACGGGCCACCGCGCAGCCCTCCACCCCCACCGCGGTTCCGGCACCCGAGGCGAGCGTGCCGGCGCCCACCGGACAGTCCTCCCCGGCCGGCTCCGCGTCCCCCTCGCCCTCGGACTCCCCCTTGACGCCGTCCACGGCGGCGACCACCCCCGCCCCGACCAGCACCGGCAGGTGACGCAGTGCCGTCCAAGGAACCGCCGCGCCGTCGCGTACCCGGCCCCGCGCGCTCCCGTGACGCGGCGGGCGGACCGGGGCGTGCCCGGCCCGCGGCCCGTGCCCAGGACCGCCGCCCCCGGCGCCCCGCGGCGCCCGGCAAACGGCGCGGCGCCTCGCCGCAGTCCATCCGCCTGGGCAGCCCGCGCCCCCGGCTGCGCCTGATCAGCCTCTGCCTGACCCTGGTGATGCTGGCCTTCGTGGTCCGGCTCCTCCAGGTCCAGGCGGTCGACGCCAACGCGTACACCGCCAAGGCCGAGAAGAACCGGTACCTGGAGTACACGATCGCCGCCGAACGCGGAGAGATCACCGACCGCAGCGGAATCGCCCTGGCCACCAGCGTCGACGCGCACGACATCACCGCCGACCCCAAGCTGTTCACCCCCGAGGACAGCAAGGCCCCCGACGCCCCGCAGCAGGCGGCGGCGCTGCTCGCCCCGATCCTCGGCAAGGACGAGGCCGAGCTGGCGAAGAAGCTCTCCACCCCGAAGAGCCGCTACACGGTCCTGGCGCGGAGGCAGACCCCGCAGGTCTGGAAGCAGATCAAGGACCTCAAGTCCGTCTTCGCGGAGAAGGCGGCCGAGGACAGGGCGAAGGGCGGCCCCGGGGCCAACGTGCTGGCCGGAGTCCTCCAGGAGCCGACCACCCGACGCGTCTACCCCAACGGCGGCCTCGCCGCCGGGATACTGGGATTCGTCAACGCCGAGGGGAAGGGCGGCGGCGGCCTGGAGGCGCAGCTGAACAAGAAGCTCCAGGGCGAGGACGGCAAGATCCGCTACGCCCAGGCGGGCGGCCGCCCCGTCCCGACGGCGGGCTCCACGGAGATCCCGGCCGTCGCCGGCACCGACGTCGAGCTGACGATCGACCGCGACATCCAGTGGGCCGCCCAGCGCGCCATCGCCGACCAGGTCGAGAAGTCCAAGGCGGACCGCGGCTACGTGATCGTCCAGAACACGAAGACCGGCGAGGTGCTGGCCATGGCCAACGCCCCGGGCTACGACCCGAACGACCTCGCGCAGAGCAATTCCGCGGCCCTGGGCAACGCGGCCCTCCAGGACGTGTACGAACCCGGCTCCACCAGCAAGGTCATGTCCATGGCCGCCGTGTTGGAGGAGGGCGCGGCCACACCGGGCACGCACGTCACGGTGCCCAACCGGCTGCACCGGGGCGACCGGCTCTTCAGGGACGACATCGACCACCCCACCTGGTACCTCACGCTCAACGGCGTACTCGCCAAGTCGAGCAACATCGGCACCATCCTGGCCACCGGGCAGCTGGGGAAGACCCAGCCCGAGGCCAACAAGGTGCTGCACTCCTACCTGCGCAAGTTCGGCCTCGGCAGTACGACCGGGCTCGACTACCCGGGCGAGTCGCCCGGCATCCTGGCCAAGCCCCAGGACTGGTCCACCTCGCAGCAGTACACGATCCCGTTCGGGCAGGGCCTCTCCCTCAACGCCATGCAGGCCGCCTCGGTCTACCAGACCATCGCCAACGGCGGGGTCCGGATCGAACCGACCCTCGTCCGCGGGACCAAGGACGCGGACGACCGCTACACCGCGTCGGACGCCCCGAAGCGCACCCGGGTGGTCAGCGAGAAGACGGCCGGGACCCTGGCGAAGATGCTGGAGTCCGTCGTGGACGACAGGGAGGGCACCGGTACCAAGGCCCACATCCAGGGTTACCGGGTCGCGGGCAAGACCGGCACGGCCAACCGGGTCGACCCGGTGCGCGGCGTCTACAAGGGCTACACGGCGTCCTTCGCGGGCTTCGCACCGGCCGACGACCCGCAGGTCACCGTGTACTGCGCCATCCAGAACCCCACCGAGGGAAGCTATTTCGGCGGTCAGATCTGCGGCCCGATCTACAAGAAGGTCATGGAGTTCGCACTCAAGACCCTCCAGACGCCACCGTCCGGCAAGGCCCCCGCCCGGATGCCGGTGTCCTTCAAGCCCGGCGAGTGACTCGGGGGAACCCTCAGTGACGACCATCACCCCTGATCCCGGGAACCGGAACGAGAAGTACCGCCACCCCGGCCCCTCACTTCGCGAGAGGCCGGGTCCGCCCGGTACGCTCACCGCCGTGCCCCACGCTGATCAGTTCCAAACCACTCAGAAGGACGCGCCTGTGAACTACCCGGGAGCGCCCCGACCGGACCGGCTCAGGCCGACGTCCCTCGGAGAGCTGGCAGCCCGGCTCGGTGCCGGACCGCAGGACGCCGGTGAGGTCACCGGCATCACCCACGACTCCCGGGCCGTGCGGCCCGGGGACGTGTACGCGGCTCTGCCCGGTGCCCGCTTCCACGGCGCCGACTTCTCCGCGCAGGCCGCCGGCCTCGGCGCCGCCGCGATCCTCACCGACCCGGCAGGCGCCGAACGCGCCGCCGCCACCGGCCTCCCGGTCCTCGTCACCGACGACCCGCGCGGCCGGATGGGCGACCTGGCGGCCGAGATCTACGGACGGCCGGGCGTCGGTCTCCTCCAGATCGGGATCACCGGAACGTCCGGCAAGACCACCACCGCGTATCTCGTCGAGGGCGGGCTGCGCGGCGCCGGACGCAGCACCGGACTGATCGGGACCGTCGAGATGCGGATCGGCGACGAGCGCATCAAGTCGGAACGCACCACTCCCGAAGCCACCGACCTCCAGGCCCTGTTCGCCGTCATGCGCGAACGCGGTGTCGAGGCCGTGGCCATGGAGGTCTCCAGCCACGCCCTGGTGCTCGGACGGGTCGACGGATGCGTCTTCGACGTCGCCGTGTTCAACAACCTCAGCCCGGAGCACATGGAGTTCCACTCCGGGATGGAGGACTACTTCCAGGCCAAGGCGCAGCTGTTCACCCCGGAGCGCAGCAGGCTCGGCGTCGTCAACTTCGACGACGAGTACGGCCGCAGGCTGGTCGAGGAGGCGTCCGTCCCGGTCGTCACCTTCTCCGCGGAGGGCCACCCGGACGCCGAGTGGCGTGCCGAGGACGTAGAAGTCGGCCCCCGGGACAGCACCTTCACCGTGATCGGCCCCAAGGGTGAGCGCATCACCGCCAGGGCCCCGCTGCCCGGCCCGTTCAACGTCGCCAACACCCTCGCCGCGATCGTCACCCTGGCCGTCGCGGGCATCGACCCGCAGACCGCCGCCGACGGCGTCGCGGCCGTCCCCGGTGTCCCCGGCAGGCTGGAACGGGTCGACGCCGGACAGCCGTACCTCGCGGTCGTCGACTACGCGCACAAGACCGACGCCGTCGAGTCCGTCCTGCGCTCCCTGCGGAAGGTCACCGAGGGCCGGGTGCACATCGTGCTCGGCTGCGGTGGCGACCGGGACACCACGAAGCGCGGCCCGATGGGCGCCGCGGCGGCACGGCTTTCCGACACCGCCGTGCTGACCTCGGACAACCCCCGCTCCGAGGACCCCCTCGCGATCCTCGCGGCGATGCTCTCCGGCGCCGCCGAGGTCCCCGTCCACGAGCGCGGCGACGTGCTCGTCGACGCCGACCGGGCGGCTGCCATCGCCGCGGCGGTCGCCCGGGCCGAGCCCGGCGACACCGTGCTGGTGGCCGGAAAGGGACACGAGCAGGGGCAGGACATCCACGGCGTGGTACGCCCCTTCGACGACCGCAAGGTCCTGCGCGAGGCCATCGAGCGCTCGGGACGCACGGGCGCCCCGAACGCCCCGGAGGACCGCGTACACACCCACGAGAACAACAGTCAGGGATGACCAAGTGATCGCCCTTTCCCTCGCCGAGATCGCCGGAATCGTCGGCGGGCAGCCGCACGACGTCCCGGACCCGTCCGTCACCGTCACCGGCCCCGTCGTCATCGACTCCCGGGAGGTGCGGCAGGGGTCCCTGTTCGCCGCGTTCGCGGGCGAGCGGGTCGACGGCCACGACTATGCCGAGCGCGCCGTCGAGGCGGGTGCCGTGGCCGTGCTCGCGGCCCGCCCCGTAGGCGTCCCGGCGATCGTCGTCGACGACGTCGTGGCCGCCCTCGGAGCCCTCGCCCGTTCCGCGGTCGAACGTCTCGGCACCACCGTCGTCGCGCTGACCGGCTCGGCGGGCAAGACGTCCACCAAGGACCTCATCGCCCAGATCCTGGAACGCAAGGCGCCCACGGTCTGGACGCCCGGCTCCCTCAACAACGAGATCGGACTCCCGCTCACCGCGCTGCGCGCCACGGCGGAAACCCGCCATCTCGTGCTCGAGATGGGCGCCCGTGGCATCGGCCACATCGAGTACCTCGCCGGCCTGACGCCCCCTCGGATCGGTCTGGTCCTCAACGTGGGAAGCGCCCACATCGGCGAGTTCGGCAGCCGCGAGGCGATCGCGCAGGCCAAGGGCGAGCTCGTCGAGGTCCTGCCCGAGGACGGCGCGGCGATCCTGAACGCGGACGATCCGCTCGTGCGCGCGATGGCGTCCCGTACAAAAGCCCGGGTGATCCTCTTCGGGGAGGCCCCGGATGCGGACGTACGGGGAGAGAACGTGCGGCTCACGGACGACGGACGGCCCGCTTTCGCCCTCCACACACCCACCGGGTGCAGCGACGTGACCTTGCGCCTGTACGGTGAGCACCACGTGTCGAACGCGCTCGCCGCGGCCGCCGTCGCCCATGAGTTGGGCATGTCCGTGACCGAGATCGCCGATGCGCTCTCCGGGGCGGGCACCCTCTCCCGCTGGCGCATGGAGGTCACCGAGCGTCCGGACGGTGTGACGGTCGTCAACGACGCCTACAACGCGAACCCCGAATCCATGAAGGCCGCACTCCGTGCGCTGGCCGCCATGGGCAAGGCCCGACAGGCAGCCGGGGGGCGCACGTGGGCGGTGCTCGGTCAGATGGCCGAGCTCGGTGACGCGTCGCTCGCCGAGCACGACGCGGTCGGACGGCTCGCCGTCCGGCTCAACGTCAGCAAGCTCGTCGCTGTCGGAGGAAAAGAAGCCTCCTGGCTGCAACTGGGCGCATATAACGAGGGTTCGTGGGGTGAGGAGTCGGTGCACGTGTCCGACGCACAGGCGGCCGTCGACCTGTTGCGCAGTGAACTGCGCCCGGGAGACGTCGTGCTGGTGAAGGCGTCCCGGTCGGTCGGCCTGGAGAAGGTCGCCCTGGCACTGCTGGAGACGACCGAGGGCGAGGTCGCCGTCCGATGAGACAGATCCTGTTCGCGGGGGCCATAGGGCTCTTCCTGACCCTGGTCGGAACCCCGCTGCTGATCAAGCTTCTGGCCCGCAAGGGCTACGGGCAGTTCATCCGGGACGACGGCCCGCGTACCCACGGCAGCAAAAAGGGTACGCCCACCATGGGTGGTATCGCCTTCATCCTGGCCACGATCATCGCCTACGTACTGGCGAAGGTGATCACCGGCGAGGAGATGCGGTTCTCCGGTGTGCTCGTCCTGTTCCTGATGGCCGGAATGGGCCTCGTCGGCTTCCTCGACGACTACATCAAGATCGTGAAGCAGCGCTCGCTGGGGCTGCGGGCCAAGGCGAAGATGGCCGGCCAGCTGATCGTCGGCATCGCCTTCGCCCTGCTCTCGCTCCAGTTCGCGGACGCCCAGGGGAACACCCCTGCCTCCACCAGGCTCTCCTTCGTCGAGGACTTCGGCTGGTCGATCGGCCCCGTGCTGTTCTGCGTCTGGGCGCTGTTCATGATCCTCGCCATGTCCAACGGCGTGAACCTGACGGACGGTCTGGACGGTCTGGCCACCGGCGCCTCGGTGATGGTCTTCGGCGCCTACACCTTCATCGGGCTGTGGCAGTTCCAGGAGTCCTGTGCCAACGCGGAGACCCTGACCAACCCCAGCGCCTGCTTCGAGGTACGCGATCCGCTCGACCTCGCTGTCGTCGCCTCCGCCCTGATGGGCGCCTGCTTCGGCTTCCTGTGGTGGAACACCTCGCCCGCGAAGATCTTCATGGGCGACACCGGTTCGCTCGCCCTCGGCGGCGCGCTCGCCGGCCTCGCGATCTGCTCCCGCACCGAGTTCCTGATGGCCATCCTCGGCGGCCTCTTCGTGATGATCACCATGTCGGTGGTCATCCAGGTCGGCTCCTTCAAGATGACCGGCAAGCGGGTCTTCCGCATGGCCCCGCTCCAGCACCACTTCGAACTCAAGGGGTGGTCCGAGGTCCTTGTCGTGGTCCGCTTCTGGATCATCCAGGGCATGTGCGTGATCGTCGGACTGGGCCTCTTCTACGCCGGATGGGCAGCCAAGAAGTGAGCAACGTGGACTGGCAGGGCAAGCACGTCACGGTGGCCGGGCTCGGCGTCAGCGGGATCCCCGCCGCCCGCGCCCTGCACGAGCGGGGGGCCCTCGTCACCGTCGTCAACGACGGCGACGACGAGCGCTCCCGCGCACAGGCCGCCGAACTGGAGGCGCTCGGGATCACCGTGCGCCTCGGCGACGGCGACACCCTGCCCGAGTCCACCGAGCTCGTCGTCACGGCTCCCGGCTGGAAGCCCGGCAAACCGCTCTTCCTGGCAGCCGCCGAGGCGGACGTCCCCGTCTGGGGTGACGTCGAACTCGCCTGGCGGCTGCGGGGGCCGGACGCCGCCCCCTGGCTCGCGGTCACCGGGACCAACGGAAAGACCACGACCGTGCGGATGCTCGCCTCGATCCTCGAAGCGGCCGGCCTGCGCACGGCCGCCGTAGGGAACATCGGGGTGTCCCTGCTGGACGCGGTGCTCGGCGACGAGACGTACGACGTGCTCGCCGTCGAGCTCTCCAGCTACCAGCTCCACTGGGCGCCGTCGCTGCGCGCCCATTCCGGGGCGGTCCTCAACCTGGCCCCCGACCACCTCGACTGGCACGGCTCCATGGCCGGTTACGCCGCGGACAAGGGCCGGATCTACGAGGGCAACAGCGTCGCCTGCGTGTACAACGCGCAGGACGCGGCGACCGAGGACCTCGTGCGCGAGGCCGACGTCGAGGAGGGCTGCCGGGCCATCGGCTTCACCCTCGGCACACCGGGCCCCTCACAGCTCGGGGTGGTCGACGGCATCCTCGTCGACCGGGCCTTCGTCGCCAACCGGCAGAAGCAGGCCCAGGAGCTGGCCGAGGTCGGCGACGTCGATCCACCGGCCCCCCACAACATCGCCAACGCCCTGGCCGCGGCGGCACTGGCCCGCGCCTTCGGCGTGCAGCCCGCGGCCGTACGCGACGGGCTGCGGGCCTTCCGCCCGGACGCCCACCGCATCGAACACGTCGCCGACGTCGCGGGTGTCAGCTACATCGACGACTCCAAGGCCACCAACACCCACGCCGCCGAGGCCTCCCTCGCCGCCTACGAACCGATCGTCTGGATCGCCGGCGGCCTGGCCAAGGGTGCCACCTTCGACGGACTGGTCACCGGCGCGGCGAAGCGCCTGCGGGGCGTCGTGCTGATGGGCGCCGACCGGGCGCTCATCAGGGAAGCCCTGGCGCGACACGCCCCCGAGGTACCGGTGGTCGACCTCGACCGGACCGACACTGGGGCGATGTCCGCGGCGGTCCTCGAAGCGGCACGGCTGGCCCGGCCGGGCGACACCGTCCTGCTGGCCCCGGCCTGCGCCTCGATGGACATGTTCGTCAACTACAACAAGCGGGGCGAGGCGTTCGCGGACGCGGTCCGTCGACTCGCCGACGAGAGCGCCTGACGGGTCCGGCCCCCGCGTCGTACCGTGCCGGAGGACCGGAAGCGTCCGGGACACGGTCACGAGCAGCACCGCCGGGGCCCGCCCCGGTGACAGCCCCGGGCACGAGCAGTGGAGGGGACAGCGACAATGCCGGCCGACGAGAGCTCAGCCGAGAGCGGGAGCGACCGTTCACGGGCGGGAGCGGCGATCAGCCGGGCGCTCACCCCGCCCCTGCTCGCCGGACCGCTGCCCGCGGGACCCGGGCCCCTCGCCGGGCTCGCCCTGCGGAGCCGGCCCGCCACCGGCTCCCGGCGGCCTTCCGCACCGCGCGGCGGCCGTGGAGCGGGCACACCGCCCCGGCCGAGCCGCGGGGCGGGGGTGCGACGGACGTACGAGCGGGCACGACGGGCCTGGGACCGCCCTCTGACGGCGTACTACCTGATCCTCGGCGCCGGCCTGCTGATCACCGTCCTCGGCCTCGTCATGGTCTACTCCGCGTCGATGATCAAGGCCCTGGAGCTGTCCAGGCCCAGCACGTACTTCTTCCGCAAGCAGTTCATCGCCGCCGTGATCGGGGCCGGGCTGATGATGCTGGCTTCCCGGATGCCCCTCAAGCTCCACCGGGCGCTGGCCTACCCGCTGCTCGCGGGCACGGTCTTCCTGATGGTCCTGGTCCAGGTGCCTGGGATAGGGATGTCGGTCAACGGCAACCAGAACTGGATCTATCTCGGCGGCCCCTTCCAGCTCCAGCCCAGCGAATTCGGCAAGCTCGCCCTGATCCTCTGGGGCGCGGACCTGCTCGCCCGGAAGCAGGACAAGCGGCTCCTGGCCCAGTGGAAACACATGCTGGTGCCGCTGGTCCCGGTCGCCTTCATGCTGCTCGGACTGATCATGCTCGGCGGCGACATGGGCACCGCGATCATCCTCACCGCGATCCTCTTCGGTCTGCTCTGGCTGGCCGGAGCCCCCACCAGGCTCTTCGCCGGGGTGCTCGCCTTCGCCGGACTCATCGGATTCCTGCTCATCAAGACCAGCCCCAACCGGATGTCGCGGCTCGCCTGCATCGGAGCGTCCGAGCCGGGCCCCGGTGACTCGTGCTGGCAGGCGGTGCACGGGATCTACGCGCTCGCGTCCGGCGGATGGTTCGGTTCCGGGCTCGGCGCGAGTGTGGAAAAATGGGGTCAACTTCCCGAGCCGCACACCGACTTCATCTTCGCCATCACCGGGGAGGAACTCGGCCTGGCGGGGACGCTGTCGGTGCTGGCCCTCTTCGCGGCTCTAGGCTATGCGGGTATCCGCGTGGCCGGACGCACGGAGGACCCCTTCGTGAGGTACGCAGCGGGAGGCGTGACCACCTGGATCACGGCGCAGGCCGTGATCAACATCGGTGCGGTGCTCGGCCTGTTGCCGATCGCCGGTGTCCCGCTGCCGCTGTTCTCCTACGGGGGCTCGGCCCTGCTGCCGACCATGTTCGCCGTGGGGCTCATGATTGCCTTCGCGCGGGAGGATCCCGCGGCGAGAGCGGCCCTGGCCATGCGGAGGCCCGGGGTCAGATGGAAGACGATGAGACGGCGCGTCATGAAGCGTCCGTCCGGAGAGCGGTGAATTTCGGTGCATGTCGTACTCGCCGGCGGGGGGACCGCCGGGCACATCGAGCCCGCGCTTGCCCTCGCAGACGCCCTGCGCAGGCAGGACCCGACCGTGGGAATCACTGCCCTCGGTACGGAGCGCGGACTCGAGACCAGGCTCGTACCCGAGCGGGGGTACGACCTGGCACTGATCCCTGCCGTGCCTCTGCCGCGCAAGCCCACACCTGAGCTGATCACCGTCCCGGGGCGGCTGCGCGGCACCATCAAGGCCGCCGAGCAGATCCTGGAGCGCACCAAGGCGGACTGCGTGGTCGGCTTCGGCGGCTACGTCGCCCTGCCCGGCTACCTCGCGGCCAAGCGCGTCGGCGTCCCGATCGTCGTCCACGAGGCCAACGCCCGGCCGGGTCTGGCCAACAAGATCGGTTCGCGCTACGCCCACGGCGTCGCCGTCTCCACCCCGGACAGCAAGCTGCGCGGTGCCCGCTACATCGGCATCCCGCTGCGCCGGACCATCGCCACCCTGGACCGGGCGCGGGTCCGTCCGGAGGCGCGTGCCGCGTTCGGGCTCGACCCCAACCTGCCGACCCTGCTCGTCTCCGGCGGTTCGCAGGGCGCCCGCCACCTCAACGAGGTGGTCACCAGGATCGCGCCGCTGCTCCAGCGGTCCGGAATCCAGATCCTCCACGTGGTCGGGCCGAAGAACGAATTGCCGCGTATCGACAACATGCCCGGGATGCCGCCCTACATCCCGGTACCGTACGTGGACCGGATGGATCTCGCGTACGCCGCGGCCGACATGATGCTCTGCCGCGCGGGTGCGATGACCGTCGCCGAACTCTCCGCCGTCGGACTGCCCGCCGCCTATGTCCCGTTGCCGATCGGCAACGGCGAACAGCGGCTGAACGCCCAGCCGGTGGTCAACGCCGGCGGTGGTCTGCTGGTGGACGACGCGGCGCTGACCCCGGAATGGGTGCAGGGCAACGTCCTCCCGGTGCTCTCGGATCCGCACCGGCTGTACGAGATGTCCCGCGCGGCCGCGGAGTTCGGCCGCCGGGACGCCGACGACCTGCTCGTCGGCATGGTGTACGAGGCGATTGCCGCACGCCGACAGGCGTGAGGCCGGGCGGGCCCGGGGCGCACGCCCCGGGCCCGGCGAAGGAGCGAGCGTGGCCGGACCGACGACCGCCCAGCGCGGCGAGGCCGAGCGGGCCGACACCCCGGCCCGCCCGCCCCACATCGGCCCCGAGGGGCGCCGGCTGACCGGCAGGATGCGACTGGTCCTGGCCGCGGTCGGCGCGGTTTTGATCGCCGCGGCCACCGTCTGGGTCCTCTACGGGTCCTCCTGGCTGCGGCTGGAGCGGGTGACGACCACCGGCACCGACGTGCTGACCCGGAGCGAGGTCGAGGCCGCTGCGGCGGCCCCTCTGGGCTCTCCGCTGGTCTCCGTGGACACCGGTGCGATCGCGGACCGGTTGCGCCAGAAGTTGCCACGTATCGACTCCGTGGATGTCGTACGGTCATGGCCGCACGGTGTGAGCCTTAAAGTGACCGAACGTAAACCGGTCCTGCTGGTCGGAAAGGGCGAGAAGTTCGTCGAAGTGGACGCGAAGGGCGTGCGCTTCGCAACCGTGGACGAGGCGCCCCCGCATGTGCCGCTGCTGGAGATGAAGCCGGACAGGTCGGCGAGCCTGCGTCGCTTCGGCAGTGACCGTCTGCTGCGGGAAGCGGTCCGTGTCGCGGGGGACCTCCCGGGGAAGGTGGCCGGGGAGACCCGGACCGTACGGGTCGTCTCGTACGACTCCACCGTCCTCGAACTGACCCGTGGACGCACCGTGATGTGGGGCAGTAGTGAGGAAGGGACCGCGAAGGCGCGGGTCCTCACCGCTCTCATGGAAGCGTCCCCCAAAGCGGGACACTTCGACGTGAGTGCCCCCACCGCCCCTGCGGTGTCGAAGAGTTGACGCACGTTTCGCCTGGCCAGCCCCCTGGTTGGTCAGCGCTACGGGTGATCACATAGGGTGAAAAGAAAAACGGGAGGTTCGGCGTGTTCGTTGAACGGGCGCCACTTGTCGACTTAGTGTCCTGTTCGGAAGAGTCCAAGAAGCAGACACACTGGTAACCCTAAACTTCAGCGTTAGGGTTTGGGTCGGCGTCCGGACCGACCCAATCGGCATCCGTCGTCGCGGCGGGACTACCGCGAAGCGACGACACGTAACTCGAGGCGAGAGGCCTTCGACGTGGCAGCACCGCAGAACTACCTCGCAGTCATCAAGGTCATCGGTGTCGGCGGCGGTGGTGTCAATGCCATCAACCGAATGATCGAGGTCGGTCTCAAGGGCGTCGAGTTCATCGCCATCAACACCGATGCGCAAGCACTGTTGATGAGCGACGCCGACGTCAAGCTCGACGTCGGCCGTGAACTCACCCGCGGCCTCGGCGCCGGGGCGAACCCGGCCGTCGGTCGTAAGGCGGCAGAGGACCACCGTGAGGAGATCGAGGAGGTCCTCAAGGGGGCCGACATGGTCTTCGTCACCGCCGGAGAGGGCGGCGGCACCGGCACAGGCGGCGCACCCGTCGTCGCCAACATCGCACGCTCGCTGGGCGCCCTGACGATCGGTGTGGTCACCCGCCCGTTCACCTTCGAGGGCCGGCGGCGCGCGAACCAGGCGGAGGACGGCATCGCCGAGCTCCGCGAAGAGGTCGACACCCTCATCGTCATCCCCAACGACCGGCTGCTGTCCATCTCGGACCGCCAGGTCAGCGTGCTCGACGCGTTCAAGTCGGCCGACCAGGTGCTGCTCTCGGGTGTCCAGGGCATCACCGACCTCATCACCACCCCCGGCCTGATCAACCTCGACTTCGCCGACGTCAAGTCGGTCATGTCCGAGGCCGGATCGGCGCTCATGGGCATCGGCTCCGCCCGCGGCGACGACCGCGCGGTGGCCGCCGCGGAGATGGCGATCTCCTCGCCGCTCCTGGAGGCGTCCATCGACGGCGCCCGCGGCGTCCTGCTCTCCATCTCCGGCGGCAGCGACCTCGGTCTCTTCGAGATCAACGAGGCCGCCCAGCTGGTGAGCGAGGCGGCCCACCCGGAGGCGAACATCATCTTCGGCGCGGTCATCGACGACGCGCTGGGCGACGAGGTACGCGTCACCGTCATCGCCGCGGGCTTCGACGGCGGACAGCCGCCGGCCCGCCGTGAGAACGTGCTCGGGTCGACCGCCGGCAAGCGCGAGGAGCCGGCCCCGCCGGCCCGTACCGCCGAGTCGGCGCGCCAGACCGGCGGACTCGGTTCCGTGCCCCCGCGCGAGGAGCCCCAGCCGGCGGCCGAGCCGGCGCCGGTGGCGAACGAGACGTCGCTGCCGGTGACCCCGCCGCACGTCCCGACCGCCCGCCCCTACCAGGACACCCAGGCCGAAGAGCTGGATGTCCCGGATTTCTTGAAGTGATAGGTCCGCAGCACGCGGTGAGAGCCGCGGAGTCTTCG